>JACNHV010000165.1:0-22391 GCA_014383445.1 Candidatus Desulfobacula maris
TTAAAGTTTTTAGATGAAAAATAAGTTTGGTATGGTCTTCAATGTCTAATTTGCGTGCCGTCTCCATCAAACGTATCTTTTTGCTTGTTTGAAACAGACGAATGATCTCTCTTCTAATGGAATTGGACAGGGAACTTAGAGTTCCTTCAAGTTTTAATTTTTTAATATTACCTTCAAAGCGAAGTTCTTCAATAACCTGTTTGATCATAAGAAGAAGTGCTTCGATTTTAAAGGGCTTGGAAATATATTCACTGGCCCCTTTTTTGATTGCGACAACTGCATTTTCAATGGAGGCAAAGGCTGTTATCATTATTATTTTGGAGTTAGGGCTGATTTTTTTAAATTCCCCCAGGGCATTGATGCCATCAATACCCGGCATCATGAAATCCAGTAAAACAATATCAAATTGCTGGTCACCAAGCTTTTGCATTGCTTGTTTTGCAGATTCGGCCATATCATTGGAATACCCGGCATTGTCAAGGATTTCTTTCAAGTTTTCCCTGTATTCTTTGTCATCATCTACGATAAGAATTTTGCTCAAAATGATTTCCTTTTATTAATTTGACTTTGTCTAAGGTTGTTAATTAATTAAAAATTAAGAAAAACTCAAGGGATGGGTAATTTAATGGTTGTATCCACCCCGCCCCATTTATGGTTCTTAAGCGTTATTGTTCCCCCATGTTGTTCAATAATACCATGGCAGATTGAAAGACCTAACCCGGTTCCATGGTTTGTTTCTTTGGTTGTAAAAAAGGGATCAAAAACCCTTGCTAAATTTTTTTGATCAATGCCTGTTCCATGGTCTGAAATAAGGATCTGGACTTTGTCTTTTACCTGGCTTGTTTTGATTAATAATTCTCCAGAATTCTCCATGGCCTCGATGGAATTATTGATCACATTGAGAAAAACCTGTTCCAATTTGATGGGATTGAGTTTAACTTCCGGAAGATTTTCTTGAAGACGTACCACCTTAATTCTGCCAAATTTGTTTTTTAACTGAGCTATGGCACTTTCTAAAACCTGGTTAACATCCATAGGGTATAACATTTCTTCCTTTGTTTGGGAGAATTGAAGCAATTCTTTTGCAATGATTGAAGCCCTTTCAATATTTCTATCAATGGCATCCAGTTTTTTTTGAATTTTTTCATCATTTAAAGCCGTATTAAACTGGCTTCTTAACATTTGCATGTTAAGAGAGGCATTGGTTAATGGAGAGTTTATTTCATGGGCGACTCCGGCAGAGAGCAGGCCAAGAGACAGCATTTTTTCCGATTGAGCCTGGTTTTTAATCTGCTGTTCCAGTTTTTTCCTTGTATGGATATCAAAAATGTTCAAAGCTTTGAATAGGAAAGCTGTAATCAAAACCGCACAAGCACCGCGGAAAAATTCAACGGGAACTGAAAATGGCCAAATTTTAACATGGGATGGAACAAGCCCTGCAAAAATACCGTAAAAATAAAAACCAATCCCTGCATATAAAAAATATTTGGAAACAGGAATACTGATTTTCTTTACCTCTTTAGAATAAAGTATCAAACCATAGCTCGTTACAAGACTTCCAACAAACCCATAGGTTTTTCTCAAAATATTATTTGCAAGTGTAAAAAAATTTAGATCCTGGCTATTGGATCCAAATTTAAAAAAATATAACAACATTAGAATAAATAGCGCTATTGCACATGGTTTTAACCATTTGATATATTTGTTTTTGTTAATTGAAAATATCAGTGATAATCCAAACAGCAATAAAAATAAAAAGGAGATTCCAACGATAATAAGGCCAAAAGTTTTAATATTGTAGATTTCATTATGAGAATATTGCAGCCGGGTACTCAAAAGAAAAAGTTCAATCCATTCGTGCGAACCATGAGTAAAACCGAAAAGAGATAAAAACCATAAACTATTTGATATTTTCAAGCCGCTGGCTTTCATATCTTTCAGAGCAATGGAAGCTCCTAAAAAAAGAAAAGCCAAGCCATATAAAAAGTAAAGGGTATATACTGAGATTAGATTGTTAATTATAAACATTTTGCATAAATTTAAATAAATTACATTATTTTTTGATTAGATCTTTAGATACTATTATCTTAGTATGCTATTTTATGTCAAGAAACCATAATACTTAATGTATACCTTTGAAATCATTGATATGGAGATGGGCAAAGATCCCTGGTATTTGAAGGCAGGCAAAACACCCCTTGTCTTGCACCACAATGTATTGTAAGGTTCTTTTATTAAAATCGACCTTAGTGTTCGTATAAAAGAAAGGAGTTATCTCTTCACAGAGAAGGAGAATCGTATGGTAGAAAAGCATAAAGTTCTAATTATGAGGTGTGAGTCTTATGATGTTGAAAAAATTGCAGGGATTATAAAAGAGGGTATGGAAAAATTAAATGCAATTCCTTCAGGAAATATTCTTTTAAAACCCAATGTGGTCATGGCTCACAAGGAGTTTTTCCCCCATGCTTTCACCCGACCGGAGTTTGTTGACGGCGTTATCACTGCCACCAAAGAAATGGCAAAAGATGTCAAAGAAATCTCAGTGGGTGAGCGATCCGGGATCACCATACCAACACGCTATAACTTTAAGCAGGCCGGTTACCCAGAAGTCATTAAAAAACATGGTGTTAAAACCTACTATTTTGATGAAGTCAAGCATGTCCCTTTTAAATTTGAAAAAGATGTCAATCTTCGCAAGAATATGTTTTTCCCTAAACCAATTGTAGACTGTGATTTCCTGATTAACCTGCCAAAATTCAAGGCTCATCCCTGGACTCGTCTCACTTTGAGTTTGAAGAATTTTATTGGGATTCAGGATGACAAACACCGGCTGGTGGATCACAATTCTTTTCTCGAACATAAAATAGCCGATCTACAGGAAGTCATTCAGCCCAAATTTATTGCAATAGACGGTATCATAGCAGGCCAGAAAATGATGTTGACTCCCACCCCGTTTGACATGGGTGCCATTGTGATGGGGACCAATTCGTGTGCAGTGGATACTGTTTGTGCACATATGGTCAATGTTGACCCCAATGACGTTATTCACTTGAAATTGACGGCAGAAAGAGGTTTTGGACCGATAAACCTTGAGGAGATAACCGTTTTGGGAGATTTTCCTCTGGAAGAGATGCAGAAAAAAACCAGGGATTTTCAATTTTGCATGGAGCACATCGACAGCTATTTTGATACGTCTCCTAATTTAAGCTGCACTGTCGGCACCTTTCCTGAAAAGCACTCTCCAGATTACTGCTGGGGTGGGTGTCCAGGGTCTCTTCAAGAATCAATGCATATCTTCAGAGCCTTTTACCCTGAAATCGAAAAAGAGATGGGTAAAGTGAGATATGTCGTAGGTAAGGTTGAGGGGCCGCTTAATCTTGAAAAAAACGAACGAGTAATATTTGCCGGAGACTGTACTAGCTGGGAAGGGAAAATAGACGGTGAACATGTGAAAATTGAAAATGCTTACAAAACCACATCTGAAGTGGATGAAAAAAAAGCTAAATCAAATGATCTTCAAAAAAAAATTATTTCTGCTACACTGCATGGATTATTCAATAAAAAACGCTATATCCACATGAAAGGATGCCCCACATCGGTTGCTCAACATGTAAACTATCTATCATCTATGGCCAAAATACCAAATATTAACTTTGATAGCCGTTTGGTATTTGGTGTTAACACCAGCTACTACAGGATGCGATTCAATCGGTTTTTTAACCATCTATTGAGATAGACAGCGCTTATTTCTTGGACAATTTGATAGGACATGACAAAGTGGTCCTGCCGAAAGATATTAAGTAAAACTTCGTCTGCAACCGATTGAAATTTTATTTTGGTCTCGCCAACTTAACGTAACAACCCCCCCCTTGTTCTAAGAATAGGAGAAATCTACTATTGTGGGATGATGTTTTCCAAGATTGATATTTAAAAAAATTCTTGGTATTGGAAAGTTTGGTATCAAAGAAAAGGAGCTTTTATGATCTGGAATATGATTCGATTTTTAAGTGTTATCCTATTTGTTTTATTAACCTGCCATTCTGTTTTGTTCCTTTCATGGATTAATTTCTTCAATATCCAAACATATAAAGCAAAACTCACTCTTTTTTTAATCTTAAGCTTTTTGTCTGTAACATTTATTCTCTCTTCTATTCTGATTCATCTGTTCAACAATACTCTTACCCGTAATTATTATCTTTTGTCAGGATTCTGGATGGGGCTTTTGACCTTTCTTTTGATGGGAACTGTTTTAATATGGGTGATTAAAGGTGTTTTGTGGTGTTTACCAATCAATATCCCAATGGACATATTCATTAGAAATAGTTCTT
The DNA here is from genome assembly GCA_014383445.1 of Candidatus Desulfobacula maris. GTDB lineage: Bacteria > Desulfobacterota > Desulfobacteria > Desulfobacterales > Desulfobacteraceae > Desulfobacula > Desulfobacula maris. The sequence continues at coordinate 4,329 of JACNHV010000165.1, forward strand.
TAATTTTTTATAGTATAGCTTTTGTTTATGCAGGTTTTTGTCACTATCAGTTTTATAAAATTGAATTAAGATCTATTCATGTTAAAATTTTGAATCTTCCTGAACAATGGAAAGGGAAAAGAATCATTCATCTGTCTGATTTGCATCTTGGCGGAGCAAAACATATCGAATTTTTAAAAAAGGTGGTCTCATTAACCAATCAGCAGAACGCAGATTTAATAATGATAACAGGTGACTTGTTTGATGGAGCTACAAATTTTCAGAAACGTTATATGTCACTTATAGAAACCCTTGAAGCAAAAGATGGTGTCATATTTACAAGCGGGAATCATGAAATATATTCCGGGATAGATACAACAAGAAAGTTGATAGAAGATTCAAAAGTAATATTGCTTGATAATAAGGCAATTGTCTTGGATGGACTTCAGATTCTCGGTATTTCATATCCTGAATTCAAGAATAGTTTTTCATTTGATTTTAATGATCCAAAAATATTTACAAAGGGTTTGCCAACCATTCTTTTATACCATACTCCTACAAACATTAAGGGAGCAGGTCAGAATCTTACCAAAATTCAGTCAAAAGACTATCTTGCCCCGGATACTGCTTTCTTCTATGCAAGAGAGCTGGGAATCTCTTTGCAATTGTCAGGGCATACCCATGCAGGGCAGTTCTTACCATACACCTGGGTTACAAAAAAAATCTTTAAAGGTTTTCATTATGGTCTGCACAAAATTGATGATTTCTATATCAATATAAGTACTGGAGCAGGGTCTTGGGGACCACCATTAAGGTCAGGTTATTTATCAGAAATTGTAATTATCACCCTTGAGTAAAAAGGTGAAAAAGATCAGGGCATTTATTTGAGTTATTTTACATGCGATTGACCAGTATTTGCCATATCTGAATCTTGATATGGATCATGCAAGATGATATAGTTCATGACTTTATAAATTATAGACAATCAGGGTTAAAATTAAATGCAAAAACAAAAAAGGGATAAATTTATATTCAGATGTCAGTCCTGTGGCGGACAGGCCCCTAAATGGATGGGGAAATGCCCGGATTGCGGGGCCTGGGACACCTTGGTTGAAGAACGGATTAGTTCAGGTGTGTTGAAAAAGAAAAAATCTTCTTTTTTACCAGAGCCTGTCTTGCTGGATTCTGTAGAAGTACAAGAAACGGACAGGATTAAAACCGGTGTGGGGGAATTTGACCGTGTGCTTGGGGGCGGCATTGTTGATGGCACATTAATTCTGATTGGCGGAGATCCTGGAATTGGAAAATCCACCCTGATGCTCCAGGTTTTGTCCAGTTTATCAAAGGCCGGTAAAAAGTGTCTCTATGTATCTGGAGAAGAGTCTGTTAGACAGCTTTCCATGAGGGGGAAAAGGCTTAATTCCCACGGGGCTTCCATGTTTGTGGTGTCTGAGACGGATCTGGATTCCATTCTGGCTATGGTGGAACTGACTAAATATGATGCTTTGGTAATTGATTCTATCCAGACAGTGTTTCATCCTGATGTCTCTTCAACCCCAGGCTCTGTGACACAGATCAGAGAAGCAGCCATGCAGTTTATGAAGCTTGCAAAGACAACGGGACTTCCTATTTTTCTTGTGGGTCATGTCACCAAGGTTGGAGCCATTGCAGGCCCGAGGATTATGGAACATATGGTGGATACCGTTCTTTATTTTGAAGGGGATAAAAGCCATGTGTTCAGAATTTTAAGGGCCGTTAAAAACAGATTTGGTTCCACAAATGAGATTGGTGTGTTTGAGATGAACGAAAAAGGGTTGACCGAGGTTCCCAACCCGTCAGCTGTTTTTTTAGCTGAACGTTCATCCGTTTCGCCGGGTTCTGTTGTGACCTCATGTATGGAAGGCACACGGCCCATCCTTGTTGAAATTCAAGGCCTTGTATCAAGTTCTGGCCTAGGGACACCCAGGCGGACGATTTTAGGACTGGATAATCACAGGGTTGCTTTAATTGTTGCCGTGATGGAAAAAAGACTTGGGATGAATCTTTCCGGGCTTGATATTTTTATGAATGTCATAGGCGGGGTGAAAATAGTAGAGCCGGCAGTGGACCTTGCCATTGCAGCAGCACTGGCGTCAACTTTTCTTGATAAACCAGTGGATAAAGGAACAACATTGATTGGAGAGATCGGACTTACAGGGGAGATAAGGGCTGTGGGTCATGTTCAGGCAAGAATTAAGGAAGCCGCAAAAATGGGATTTACAAAATGCCTTGTTCCCAGCAGTACGATCAAGCAATTATCAAAAATAAAAGGAATGACCATTGAAAGTGTCAGTTTTCTCAAGGATGCCATGGAGGTATTGTTTTAATGACGGCCCAAAAAAAGAAAAACCCAAATAATAAAAAACCAGGCAGGAATCAATGGGCAGACCATTTGACTCAAAGGGCAAAAAATGAGAATTATCCTGCTCGATCAGTGTATAAACTTGAAGAAATTCAAAATAAATTTCAAGTCTTGAAAAAAAATGATCTGGTGCTTGACCTTGGGTGCGCACCGGGTTCATGGTTGTTATATGCAGCCAAACAGGTAGGGAATCATGGAAAAATATTTGGCATTGATTTAAAAAAGATCGAGATTCATTTGCCTGAAAATGTGGTTGCAATTGAAGATAACATACTAAATCTTACCAATGAATCTTTTTTGGATGAAAATACTCGATTCAATGCAATTCTCAGTGATATGGCGCCTTCAACAACGGGAAGAAAGGAGGTGGATGCATTAAAATCTTTTGAACTTTGCAATATGGCTTTAAAGGTTGCAGATAATTTTTTGCTTCAAAATGGTAATTTTGTGTGCAAGATATTTCAGGGCAATGACTTTAATGAATTTCAAAAAAATGTTAAGTCCAAATTTAAAGATAGTAAAATTTTTAAACCGGATAGTTGCAGAAAACAGAGTAAAGAAATATATATTATAGCAAAAGGTAAGAAGTAAGGAGGATATACAAAAAATGTCAGGACATAGCAAGTGGTCGACAATAAAGCATAAAAAAGGTGCTACGGACGCCAAAAGGGGTAAGATTTTTACCAAAATAATAAAGGAAATTACAGTTGCTGCAAGGATGGGCGGAGGTGATCCTGAAACGAATCCAAGATTAAGGAGTGCGTTGATTTCAGCCAGATCCGAGAATATGCCCAAGGATACATTTGAAAGAGCAATTAAAAAGGGAATCGGCGACCTTGATGGGGTTAATTACGAGGAAATCCTATATGAAGGCTATGGCCCCGGCGGTGTTGCTGTTCTGGTTGAATGCTTAACTGACAATAGAAACAGAACTATTGCAGAGGTGCGCCAGGTTTTTAATAAAGCAGGTGGAAATGTCGGGACAGACGGGTGTGTTGCCTGGATGTTTGATAAAAAAGGGCTTATTATAGTCAACAAAGAGGATTCAGATGAGGAGACTCTGATGGAATTGGCCTTGGATGCCGGGGCCGAAGATATTAAAGAGGAGGCAGAATCATTTGAGATCATTTGTGACCCAGCAGAGTTCGAGGCGGTAAAAGAAGCCATTGATGCGGCACAGATCAAGTATGAAATGGCTGAAATAACCATGATTCCTCAGAATATGACCAAGGTTGAAGGAAAAGAAGCCGAGCAGATGATCAATTTCATGGAGGCTTTAGATGACTGCGATGATATCCAGAAATTTTATTCCAATGCTGATATCCCGGATGAAGCATTTGACTCAATGTAAGGCTGTATCAAGCTTTAATATATAAAAAAAACAGCCATGAAATGAACACCGCAAAAGACAATTTAGTCCAAATCTATAATATTTAACCCTTCAAAAGGTTTAAACTCAAATACATCAGGGTCAATTTTTTTAAATTGAATATTATGGAATTCAAACCGGGTGGTATCATCATAGGCATTTTTGATAATAATTCTTTCGATCTCATGGTTTTTTCTGGATATCTGGATGACAATCGAAGATATATCTGGATTTTTTTTGGGGCTGACCAGACTCATCTCTGCATAATCATCAGTAATTTCATTAATGTGGATGGTATAATTTTTTCTTACAAGAGAAATGTCTGATAAAAAAGAACCGCCGGCACCTTCTTTAAAAAACTGGGTGGCATCCCCCTGCATGACCTGGTTTTCTTCGGGCCGGAAAATCCATAGCAATTTGCCATTGGTAATGATTTCATGGTGCTCGGGTTCTTTATATATCCATCTCATTTTTCCGGGATGACTGAAGGATGCTGTTCCAGCAGCATTTTCTGTGATATCAAGAGCGGCAAGTTTAGAAATTTGGGTAAAATCAGCCTCAAAGCTTTTGCCGGAGTATTTTTTTTCAATGGCAATTAAAATTTCTTCTTTTAAAATTTCATTGCCCAAGGCAGATGCGGTTGAAAACAAGATACAACAGCCAAGAATGACAAAAAACAGGTTCAGGCTGATCCTGTGGAATAAAGATTTCAATTGATTTCCTTTAATAATATTAATTTTATCGAAGAAGTTTTCGAATATCTTTTCGTTTATCTTCAGCATATATTCTTCTCAACTTTGGCTTTTCGATTTTCCCAGTGGGATTTCTGGGGACATCACCAAAAAAGATTTTTTTAAGCTGTTTATATCGCGGCAGTTCCTGTTGAAATTCAATGATATCGCTCTCACAAAGCATACACCCTGGTTTAACGCTGATGATTCCGGCAGGGATTTCTCCAAGTCTGTCATCCGGGATACCTATGACTGCAATATCTTTTATTTTTTCATTGTTCTGAAAGAAATTTTCAATTTCAACGGGGAAGATGTTTTCTCCGCCGTAGATAATCATGTCTTTTTTCCGGTCCACAAGCCAGATAAACCCATCTTTATCATATCGGGCAATGTCACCGGTGTAAAGCCACCCGTCTTTGAGTGTCTCAGCGGTTGCTACAGGGTTTTTATAGTATTCTTTCATTACCCCTGGACCTTTTACAATGAGTTCCCCAGATTCATTGGCAAAAAGATGATTGCCCTGCTTATCAACAATCTTTGCTTCCCAGTCAATTCCTGGTAACCCGATTGGACCGATTCGGCTTGCATTTTCAAGTCCTAAATGAACGCACCCAGGGCCCGTTGATTCGGTCAGGCCATAGTTGGTGTCATAATCCTGGTCTGGGAAATATTTTTTCCAATTTTCAATCAGGCTTGGCGGTACTGGCTGGGCGCCGGCATGCATAAGCCGCCACTGGGAAAGCATGAATTTTGAAAGATCAAGCTCTTTGTTTTCAATAGCAATAAGGATATCATGAGCCCAGGGAACCAGAAGCCAGGCAATGGTGCACAGTTCTTCAGATACAGCTTCAATAATCCATTTGGGGGTTACGCCTTTGAGAAGGATACATTTGCCTCCCACAAGAAAACTGCCCATCCAGTGCATCTTGGCACCCGTATGATACAAAGGAGGGATACAAAGAAAGATATCATCATGGGTCTGGCCATGATGGGCATGTTCAATATAGCAGGCATGCTCAAGATTCCTATGGGTTAAAAGAACAGCTTTTGGGTCACCTGTCGTGCCACTGGTAAAATAAAGGGCGGCATCATCTTCGATATCAAGATCAATATCTGGCGGCTCGTTTCCTGATTCAGGTTCAATAAATGTTTCATATTGCACTGCCCAGTCAGGACATAAAGCTTTTGGTCCTGTGAAAATCCATAAATGAACAGATTTTTCAAGCTCATCTCTGACAGCTTTAATTCTTTCAATGAATTCTTCACCAAAAATAAAGACCTTGGCTTCAGCAATGTTTGTACAAAGAAGGATCTTATCAGATTCAAACCTGAAGTTTAGCGGAACTGCCCATGCGCCTGAATAAAGGATGCCAAAATAAATGGGAAGCCATTCAAGGCAATTGGTCATCAATTGTACAATTTTCTCCCCTTTTTGGATGTCCTTTTTTGTAAGGGCATTGGCAAACCGGTTGGAAGTTGTGTAAAATTCTTCCCAGGTAATGGATTTTCGCAAGTTCAGAGAAGGGGTTCGTTCTACAAGTGCGGTCTTGTCTCTATACATTGATGCATTTCTGGCTAAAATCTGGGTAATAATCATTTATAATTAAGAGCCCTTCTATAAAAATAAAAAATCCTGCCGGGCAACTATAGACCACGGCAGGATTATATTCAACCGGTTTTGTCCGATTTTATTTGGTTTTATTTATCTTTTTTAACCTCTTCGAAATCAGCATCAACAACATCTTCATCATCCTGGGGAGAAGCACCGGCATCAGCACCCGGAGCACCCTGGCCGCCTTGTCCCTCTTGGGCTGCCTGCTGGTACATGACTTCGGCAAGCTTATGGGATGCCTTTGACAAGCTTTCTATTTTTTGTTTCAGCTCATCAATATTGTTTGAATCTTTGGCCTGTTTCAATGCTTCAACAGCGGATTCAATATCTTTCCGGGTTGCTTCATCGACTTTGCTGCCATGCTCTTTCAAAGTTTTTTCAGTCTGGTCAATAAGCGCTTCAGCACTGTTTTTCGTATCAATCAGTTCTCTTTTTTTCTTGTCATCTTCTGCATGCAATTCAGCATCCTTGATCATTTTGTCGACGTCTTCCTTTGAAAGGCCGCTGGCGGCTGTGATTCGGATGGATTGCTCTTTAGCCGTTGCCTTGTCTTTTGCTGCTACATGAACAATCCCGTTAGCATCAATATCAAAGGAAACCTCAATCTGGGGAACGCCTCTTGGTGCCGGTGGAATGTCTGACAATTCAAATTGGCCAAGGGTTTTATTGTCTGCCGACATTTGTCTTTCCCCCTGGAGGACGTGTATGGAAACAGCCGGCTGATTGTCAGCAGCCGTTGAAAATACCTGGCTCTTTTTGGTGGGAATGGTCGTATTTTTTTCAATGAGTCTGGTCATAACACCGCCCAGGGTTTCAATGCCAAGAGAAAGGGGTGTAACATCAAGAAGGAGCACATCATTTACATCCCCCTGGAGAACACCTGCCTGGACAGCAGCACCCATGGCAACAACCTCATCCGGATTTACGCTCTTATTAGGCTTTTTCCCAAATATTTTTTCAACACGTTCTTGAACCGCAGGCATCCGGGTCATACCCCCAACAAGAACCACTTCATCAACACCGCCAGCCCCTAATTTGGCGTCTTTAAGAGCAGTTCGGCAAGGTTGTTCAAGTTTGTCTAAAAGATCTGATACCAGAGACTCCAGTTTTGCCCGGGTCAGTCTTACATCAAGGTGTTTCGGGCCGGACGCATCAGCAGTGATAAACGGCAGGTTGATACTGGTCTCAGTGGATGTTGAAAGCTCCATCTTAGCTTTTTCAGCAGCTTCCTTAAGACGTTGAAGTGCCATTTTATCACTTCTGACATCAATCCCCTGGGTCTTTTTAAATTCATCGGCAACATACTCGATAATTCTTAAGTCAAAATCTTCTCCACCCAGGTGGGTATCACCAGATGTCGATTTTACTTCAAACACACCATCACCGATTTCAAGGACAGAAACGTCAAAGGTACCGCCACCTAAATCAAATACAGCAATTTTTTCTTCACCTTTTTTATCAAGACCGTAGGCCAGGGATGCGGCTGTGGGTTCATTGATAATCCGTTTTACAATAAGGCCGGCAATTTTCCCGGCATCTTTTGTGGCTTGTCTCTGACTGTCATTAAAATAGGCTGGTACAGTAATAACCGCTTCTTTAACTTCTTCACCCAGATAATCTTCGGCAGTCTTTTTAATATTTGCCAGTATAAAAGATGAAATTTCAGCAGGGCTGAGTTGTTTTCCCCTTAAATTGATTCTGGTGTCCCCATTGGATGCTGCTTCAATTTTATAAGGAAGATTAGGTATATCATTCTGGACTTCCTTTGAATTAAATTTTCTTCCAATCAGTCTTTTAACAGCAAAAACAGTGTTTTCAGGGTTGGTGATAGCCTGCCTTTTTGCTGCTTGCCCAACAATGCGCTCACCGCTTTCAGAAACAGCAACAACAGATGGCGTGGTTCGCCCTCCTTCAGCATTGGTAATAATTTTTACTTCACCGCCCGCTTCCATAACTGCTACACATGAATTGGTTGTTCCAAGATCTATTCCGATTATTTTACTCATAACATATCCTCCAAGATATCTTTAATTTTCTTTAGTTTCTTTAGTTTCTTCTTCTACTCTTTTTGAGACAACAACCATGGCAGGCCTTATTAATCTGTCATGAAGGAGGTACCCCTTTTGAAGTACCGCTGTGACGCTGTTTTCAGGAAATTCATCTGTTTCTACCTGGGTGATGGCCTGGTGAAAGTTTGGATCAAACATTTGGTTTTCAGCCTCTACAGGCTTAACATTAAAGGTTTCAAAGAGTTTGAGAATTTCCTTGTAAGTCAGTTTAACTCCTTCAAGCAACCCTGCCTCATCTGAATTTTCTTTTGTAGAAAAGATTGCCCTTTCCAGGTTATCCACAATAGTCAGGAGCTGTCTGAAAATCGTTTCATTTGCAAATTTTTTAAACTCATCCGATTCCCGCTGTTTTCTTTTTTTGTAATTTTCAAATTCAGCTGCAAGCCTTAAAACACGATCTTTCTCAGCTGCAAGTTGCTCTTTTAGCTCTTCTATGTCTTCTTTTTTGTCGGAGTTAATTTTGGTTTTAGCTTTCTTTACAGGAGAATCCGTTGTAGATGTCTCATCTTTTTCTTTTGCCAATTTTTCTCTACTCCAAATATTCCTTTAATTAATAGGAATTTATATAAAATTTAAATTGAATGATGGCAGAAAAATAAGTCTGTTTAAAAACATGTCAAGAAATAAAATGAAGGCTTTGAAAAGAAAAAATCCGGCTGGCAGAAGGGGTAACGTAAAATTGCATGATCGGGATCGATCCACGACACGGAAGATATCACTTATCGCTGCTTCCTTCCGGACCTGACGAGGTTCATGGCCTTCTGTTACGAGGCGACCGATCAGAATAATTCGCACCCGGCCTGCACAGCCGGAAGATGCATATATAGTTGCTTTTTAAATTTTTTTCAAGTCTAATTTGCTTTGAACTCAAAGTTATCTGAATCAGGGGCGTTAAAGAAAAAATGTATTTATCTGGTCGGGGCGAGAGGATTCGAACCTCCGACATCTTGCTCCCAAAGCAAGCGCGCTACCAGGCTGCGCTACGCCCCGATTCAATAATTAACACGATCGCAGTAATTATCATTTTGAGATAATAAAGGCAAGGGATTTAAGCAAGCTCCTCTTTATTTTTTTTCAAAGTAAAGATCAATACTTTTTGCAATGAGCACGGCATATTCATCAAGAATAATGTTCATCTCATCCGGGTTGTGGGGCAGTATGGAAATGGATAAGGGCTCAATCAATATAGCTGGCATGGTTGCACCTTCAAGTAGTATGATGGGGGCACCCTTTGAAAAAAAATAATTTGTTTTTTTATGGGCTGAAAAAATGCTTAAAAATGAATTGACGGCCTGCTTGCTTTCAGGCTGATGAAAAAGGGGCTGGGATTTCCATGTATTTTCTGAAGCAGGTATTTCCTCCGTATCGGGTTCAGGGGGATCAAAATAAAAGAAAAAGCTGGATGGTTCTTTTGAATTGTGCAAATGTATGCTGAGAAAAAACTCAGCCAGGTTTTTATTTGCTATAAACATTCTTTCCTGCTGGGATATGTTTGTATCTTTTATCCTTGTTAAAATTACATTATAACGGGTTTCAAGGTTTTGAGCGGTTTTCATGGCCAGTTTCAAGGCAATGGTTTTTTCTTGTACCCCACCGGAAGTGGCAAGTCCGCTATAAGGTCCTCCATGACCCGGATCAATGACAATAATTCGTTGGGTGGTTTGAATCATGCTTTGGCTAAATACTGTGCCGGGCAGGATCATTAATACAGTGATAATAAAGACTAAAACGGTTTCTTTGGCCAATTTTCTTGACACCTTTATATATAAGCGTTATTTTAGCAAACTTTGTTTAAAAGTACTTTTAATGTAATATTATTTTTATATATTACATTTTTTTAATTATTTGAAGTAGTGTTTATAAATAATTCAATTTTAATAAAATGAATACAGGACGGAAAAATGCAGGTAAAAATTGAAGATAAGAGCAGTGTGAAAAAAATGTTGGCTTTTGAAATTTCTAAGGAAGCTGTTACCAAAGAGCTGGACAAGGCATACAATGAGTTGAAAAAAAAGGCTGATGTAAAGGGATTTAGAAAGGGTAAAATTCCTCGTAAGGTATTGGAAAATAGATTTTCAAAAGAGATTCACGCTGATGTTGCACCCCGATTAATACAGGAAGCATTTATTGAAGCCGTTAAAGAGCATGATTTGAATATTGTTGGAGGTCCACAAATGGATCCACCACCACTGGATCCTGACAATGCCTATAATTTTGAGATTACAGTGGAAATAAAACCAGAAATTGAAGATGTTGAATTTGAAGGAATTGCCCTGGAAGAAACAAAGTATGAAGTATCAGATGGTGAGATAGAGAGCCAGATTTACATGATTCAGAAAACAATGTCAAAAAAAGAGAAGGTACAAGAAGAACGTCCTGTAAAAGAGAGTGATTTTGTTCTGATAGATTATGAGGGTTTTTTAAATGAAGAACCCTGTGACAAGACACCCAAAATTGAAAATTATGTCATGGGAATAGGACAAAAAGTTATGCCCAAAGAATTTTCAGAAAAATTGACAGGTGCAATCCCGGTACAGGATCTTGAAATCGAAGTGCCATATTCAGAAGACTATCATGATGAAAATCTGAAAGGCAAAACCATTCTCTATAAGGTAAAATTAAAAGAAATTCAGGAAGAAATTCTGCCTGACCTCAATGATGAACTTGCAAAAGGTCTGGGAAAATTTGAAACCCTGGATGATGTCAGAGCGTCCATTCGTGAAAATCTGGAAAAAGGATATGCACAAAGGATAAAGCATGAACTTTCCGAACAGATTTTCCAAAATCTTTTGAAAAAATATGAGTTTGAAGTGCCTGAGGCAATGATTGAAGGAGAACTTTCCGGTATTACAATGGAAGCAGAGCAAGCCTATGCCGCAAATAATACCTCCCTTGAAGAAGCAGGACTCAGTAAGGATATACTGAGAACCCAGTATCGTGGTGTGGCAGAAAAACAAGCCAGAAGACATTTGATTCTGGATAAAATTATTTCCCAGGGAAAACTTGAACTCGATGATGAAGAACTGGAAAAAAGTTTTGCAGAAATGGCCATGGGAATGAATGCATCTGTTGATGCAGTAAAAAATTATTTCAACATGGATCCCAAGCAACTTGAATATTATAAACATACACAACTTGAAAAAAAAGCTGTTGACCTTATAATAGAGAAAGCCAGCATCAAACAAGTTGAGCCAGGTGCTGCTAAAGAACCAGATGCTGTTAACGCAGAAGATGCTGTTAAAGAAGAAGATGCATTAAAAGAAGAAAAAGAGTAATCATTTAATGTGCAATCAGAACTATGAAAACAAAATAATTATAAGGAGTTGAATCGTGCCTCTAATTCCAATGGTTGTTGAACAAAGCAACAGAGGGGAGCGTGCATATGATATTTATTCACGCCTTTTAAAAGATAGAATTATTTTTATTGGCTCAGCTATTGATAATGAAGTTGCCAATGTTATTGTTGCCCAGCTTTTGTTTCTGGAATCAGAAGACCCTGAAAAAGATATCAGTTTTTATATCAATTCACCAGGTGGAATCGTAACCGCAGGAATGGCCATCTATGATACCATACAATACATAAAGCCGGATGTGGCAACCGTATGTATTGGACAGGCCGCCAGCATGGGAGCACTTCTTTTGACGGCCGGTGCAAAAGGAAAAAGATTTTCTCTGCCAAATGCCAGGATAATGATTCATCAGCCACTTGGCGGTGCCCAGGGACAGGCCACTGATATTAAGATCCAGGCCAATGAGATTTTAAGGATGAAAGATATCTTAAATGAAATTTTATCCTTTCATACGGGTCAGGATATTGCAAAAATATCAGAAGATACAGACAGAGATTTTTTCATGTCAGCAATTCAAGCCAAGGAATATGGTATTGTAGACAGGGTTGTTACGGATAGAAGTGCATTGGAAGAAGAGACAGACGACTCTTCAAAGGAGTAGCATAAATTATGGCTCGGAAAAAAGAAGACAATGATCAGTTTTTCTGTTCTTTTTGTGGTAAAAATCAAAAAGAGGTTAAAAAGTTGATTGCAGGACCAAGCGTATATATTTGTAATGAATGTATCAAATTGTGCGGTGAGATTATTGAGGATGAAGAAAAAGAAAAACAAGTTGATACAGATGGGCTAAAGGATTTTTTAACACCCAGGCAGATCAAACAATTGCTTGATACTTATGTTATTGAGCAGGATCGAGCCAAAAAAGTTCTTGCTGTGGCGGTTTACAATCATTACAAACGTCTGAGTTCAACCATAGAAAAGACAAATGATGATGTGGAAATTCAAAAGAGTAATATCCTTATCCTTGGTCCTACTGGATGTGGAAAGACACTTCTTGCGCAGACCCTTGCCAGATTTTTAGATGTTCCCTTTGCAATTGCAGATGCAACGGCTTTAACCGAAGCTGGTTATGTTGGGGAAGATGTTGAAAATATAATACTTTCCCTTGTGCAGAATGCCGACTATGATGTTGCGAAAGCCCAGAAGGGCATTATTTATATTGATGAAATCGATAAAATTTCCCAGCGTGGGGACAATCCCTCCATTACCCGGGATGTTTCAGGAGAAGGTGTGCAACAGGCTCTTTTAAAAATTATAGAGGGAACCATTGCCAGCATCCCGCCAAAAGGTGGGAGAAAACATCCCCAGCAGGATTATGTAAAAGTTGATACATCCAATATCCTTTTTATCTGCGGAGGCACTTTTACAGGGCTTGAAAAAGTGATTGAAAGAAGAATTACCAAGAAAACCATGGGTTTTGGAGCTAAGATTATCGGTAATAAAGAGAAAAACATCGGGGAGCTTCTTGAACAACTCAAGCCCGAAGACCTGATTAAATTTGGCCTTATACCGGAGTTTTTAGGCCGCCTGCCCATTATTACATCTATTGGTGAGCTCAATGAGAAATCATTGGTTAAAATTTTGACTGAGCCAAAGAACGCCCTTGTTAAACAATACCAGGAATTATTCAAGATTGAAGGTGTAAAGCTTCATTTTTCAGATGAAGCCCTGGAGGCAATGGCCAAAGAAGCTGTAAAAAGAAAGTCAGGTGCAAGGGGACTTCGAGCCATTATGGAAGAAACCATGCTGGATATCATGTATGAAATTCCTTCAAAAGAAAATGTGAGAGAGTGTGTAGTCGGTGATGAAGTCGTATTAAAAAATGAAGCCCCGATACTGCTTTATGAACAACCTAAAAAGCAGGCGTAAAATAAAGAGAGTTCGAAAATTTTATGATTAAATTGCCTAAGTTCTTACATCCTGATGGTACGGAAAGTTTAAAAAAGCAACTGCCTTTGGTGCCTTTACGGGATATGGTGCTGTTCCCATCTATTATTACTCCTGTTTTTGTCGGAAGGGATAAATCTATCAAGGCCCTGTCCGAAGCCATGGCTCAAGACAAGAAAATTTTTTTGACCACTCAAAAAGATCCGGACGTTTTAAAACCAAATATTACCGATGTTTTTCAGGTGGGTACAGAGGCCAGGATCACTCAGCTTCTTAGACTGCCCGATGGAAGCGTTAAGGCATTGGTTGAGGGGTGTGATAGAGGTAAAATTGTCAAATTGATTGATGAGGATGGTTTTCTCAGTGTTGAATATATCGAGGTGTTTGAAGAGCCTCTGCCCGCAAAAGCAAGGGAGGCTGTCATTAGAACCGTCACGGAAGCATTTGAACATTATGCCAAACTTTCCGGCGCCGTGGTCCAGACTTTTTTTAAAACCCTTGATGCTATTGCCGCCCATGAGTCCCGATATGCAGATACCATTGCCGCCCATATGCCATTTAAAATGGCTGACAAGCAAAAATTACTTGAATGCGGAAATATAGAGAGCAGATTTTTTTTATTGTTAAAGCTGATTCAAAAGGAAACAGAGGTCTTTACCATGTCCCAGAAGATAAAGGGCAGGGTAAAGGAGCAAATGGAGGGCCTGCAGAAAAAGCACTATTTGAATGAACAGATGCGTGCAATTAAAAAAGAAATGGGAGAAGAAGGGGATTCAGGAGAATTTAAGGACCTTGAAAACCGGATAAAGAAAAAAAGAATGTCCAAAGAGGGGGCTTCCGTTGTAAGAAGAGAATTTGAAAAGCTAAAGATGATGTCTCCCATGTCATCTGAGGCCACTGTGGTCAGGAACTATATTGACTGGCTGATTTCTCTGCCATGGTTTAGAAAGAACCGGTCAAAAAATGATCTTAAAAAGGCTGAGCAAATATTAGATCAGGATCATTATGGGCTTGAGAAGCCCAAAGAAAGAATTCTTGAGTATCTGGCCGTACAAATACTTGTTAAAAAAATTAAAGGGCCGATTCTTTGTCTTGTGGGACCCCCTGGTGTGGGGAAAACATCCCTGGCAAAATCAGTTGCTTCTGCTACAGGAAGAGCCTTTGCCAGAATTTCTCTTGGCGGTGTCAGGGATGAAGCGGAAATCAGAGGCCATAGAAGAACCTATGTTGGGGCCATGCCGGGTAAGATTATTCAAACCTTGAAAAAAACAGGGTATAACAATCCTGTGTTCTGCCTGGATGAAATTGATAAGATGACGGCTGATTTCAGAGGTGATCCATCATCTGCATTGCTTGAAGCATTGGATCCGGAGCAGAATAAAAATTTTAATGATCATTATCTTGAAGTGGATTATGATCTGTCCCAGGTTCTTTTTATCACTACGGCCAATACCTTGTATGATATTCCAGCACCCCTAAGAGACAGGATGGAAATCATTCAGATACCGGGTTATACAGAGTATGAAAAACTCAAGATTGCCAAAGGATATTTGATACCAAAACAATTGGAAGAAAATGGCCTTTCAAAGACAGATGCAATTTTCTCAAAAAATGCCATCCATGCCATTATAAAACAATATACTAAAGAGGCCGGGGTAAGAAATCTGGAACGGGAGATCTCTTCTGTATTAAGAAAAATTGCTAAAGAGATTGTTCAAACCAATATTAGGAAACTGCATAAAATTTCAACAACCATGGTTTTAAAATACCTTGGCCAACCCCGCTTTAGAGACAGTGTTATGGAAAAAGAAGATAGGACGGGAATTGTCACAGGTCTTGCATGGACCCAGGCCGGGGGTGAACTGCTCACCATAGAGGTTGTAACCATGCCGGGCAAGGGAAATGTCCTGGTAACGGGAAAGCTCGGAGATGTCATGAAAGAGTCTGCCCAGGCAGCCATCAGTTATGTCAGATCCCGCAGTAAAGAATTAAATATAAAAGAAGATTTTTATAAAAAACTTGATATCCACATTCATGTGCCTGAAGGCGCAATCCCAAAAGATGGACCTTCAGCAGGCATATCCATGTGTACAGCAGTTGTTTCCATTCTCACGGGGAAATCGGTTTCAAGAAAGATTGCCATGACAGGCGAAATTACACTGCGAGGAAGGGTGCTGCCTGTAGGCGGGTTAAAGGAAAAACTTTTGGCAGCCCATGCAAATGGTATTAAACGAGTGATTGTTTCAACAGAAAACAGAAAAGATATTAAAGAGATTCCCAAAGCCATTCAAAAACAATTGGAAATGGTTTATGCTGAAGATATGTCCCAGGTGCTTGAAAATGCATTCTTATGATATGAATTTATTCAAGGTATGATATAAATTCCGCCATGGCATCTTTTTCGTCCTTTGTGGCGAGGGCCCTTCGAATTTTAACCATTTTTTTTATTTCATTTTTATCCATTAACAGATCTTCTTTTCGTGTGCCGGATTTGTTGATATTAATGGCCGGCCAGATCCGGTTTTCTGCGCAGTCCTGGGAAAGAAACAGATCCATGTTTCCTGTCCCTTTAAATTCCTGATAGATAATATCATCCATGCGACTTCCTGTATCCACAAGGATGGTGGCAATAATTGTTAAGGAACCGCCATTTTCAAGCTTTCTGGCAGCACCGAAAATTTTTCTGGGAAACTCCATGGCATTGGCACCAAGACCTCCGGTCAAGGTTTTGCCAAAGCTGTCTGTATTTGCATTAAAAGCTCTTGTCATCCGGGTCAAAGAGTCAATGAAAACCACGGCATTTTGCCCTATTTCCGCACATCTGATAGCAGTGTGCATGGCAAGGCGAGTCATTCTCATGTGCTGTCCAATCTGCTGGTCTGCTGAAGAGTATAGGACATGAGCATCTTTTAAGCCCCTTTGAAAATCAGTCACTTCTTCCGGCCGTTCATCAACCAGGAGAACAAAAACTTTTGCTTCTGGATGATTCATCACCACGGAGTTTGCCATATGCCGTAATATGGTTGTTTTTCCGGATTTGGGCGGCGAGATAATCAGTCCTCTCTGGCCCATGCCGAGAGGTACGATCATATCCAGTGCTTTTCCTGTGATATCATCTTCATTTTGAGTAAGACGATAGCGTTCAAAAGGGTTAATGCTGGTCTGATCCTGCAATAGAGGTGTGTTGCTGAATTCATCAAGCGGGAGCGCGTTTATCGTTTCCACCCGGAGCAGTGCAAGATTTGGATTACTTGGGCCTTTTTGTTCCCCAAAGCCTTCAATAAAACAGCCCTCTTTTAAATTTAATTTTCGTATCAGACTATTTGGGACATATGTGTTTTCAGGTTTTGGCTGGAAGTTTTCTTCTATTGTTCTTAAAAATCCAAATCCCTTATCCATAATTTCAAGATATCCTTGTACAGGTTCCATTGTCAGACTCCTTGGCTGAAATTTATGACGAATAAAATTAAGAATAAGAGATTGATCGTCATTGATAATTTAAAAGATTAAGTCAATTTTTTATGGTGAAAAATCGAATTGAGACTTAATTATAAATTACCTATAACATATTTTAATATAAGCCTGCAAGTATGATCCGGCCAATTAATTTTGAACCATATAAAATAATCATACCCTCGATGCTTTTATGATGGTTTTTGCTTGACATGTTTTTTTTTTATTGGTATAAACTGGCTTGATTTTCGGGCGATTAACTCAGTTGGGAGAGTGCAACCCTTACAAGGTTGAAGTCGCAGGTTCAAGCCCTGCATCGCCCACCAGAAAATACAGATTACGGGGGTGTAGTTCAGTTGGTTAGAACGCTTGCCTGTCACGCAAGAGGTCGCGAGTTCGAGTCTCGTCACTCCCGCCATAATATAAAAAAGGATTTTAGTGAAAACTAAAATCCTTTTTTTATTTCAGAATAGATATTTCAGGGTAGGTGGGTTAGTCATTCCCTTTTTCAAGTTCTTTTATAATCTCATCTCCCATGGCATCAGTCCCAACTATTTTGCCTTTTTGATTAGTCAGATCAGCCGTAAAAATATTTTTTTCTAGAACATTTGAAATGGCATTTTCAATGGCGCTGGCAGCATCTGAAAGTCCAAAGGTATAATGAAGCATCATTGCGCCGGACAGGATTTGGGCAATGGGATTGGCAATGCCTTTTCCTGCAATATCCGGGGCAGATCCCCCGGCAGGTTCATAAAGGCCAAACTCTTTTTCATTCAGACTGGCAGAAGCCAGAAGGCCCATGGAGCCTGTAATCATGGCGCATTCATCAGAAATAATATCCCCAAACATATTGCCACACAAAAGTACATCAAATTGATGGGGATCTCTGACAAGCTGCATGGCGGCATTGTCAACATATATGTGTTTTAAGGTTACATCAGGAAACTCTTTTGCAATCTGTGTAACTGTTTCCCTCCAGAGAACCATGGAAAACAGAACATTTGCCTTGTCAACAGATGTCACGAGATGGTTTCTTTTCTGGGCAGCTTTAAAGGCCATCCTGGCAATTCGTTCAATTTCAAACCGGGTATATACCATTGTATCAAAGGCTTTTTCATCAAGGCCTTCTCCTTGTCTTCCCTTTGGTTCACCAAAATAGATACCGGAGGTTAACTCACGTACACAGAGAATATCAAACCCATCTTTAACAAT
>JACNHV010000165.1:23143-32113 GCA_014383445.1 Candidatus Desulfobacula maris
AAAATGGCAGGAATGCAAACAATTCAAATATGGCAATCAGATGCAGGTAGTAAAAAAAGTAAGAAATATATTCCAGGTGCGCCAAACGGGTCATTTCAGTCAACATACCCGTAAGACCCAGAGCAAAAACAACACCAAGAATGAACCAGTCTTTGTAATACGTAAGTTGTTCTTCTTTCTTATCAAGCCTGTTTTTTATCATCAAACCTGATCCGATAACCAGTGCAACACCAGCAATATTGGCGATCCATTTGATAGGGTTCAGCTGAGAATAGGGTCCGGGCAATCCGCCAAGATACAGCATGGTACCGCAAACAGCGGTGACAAAAGCAAGACCGATAAATGAATAGAGTACCATCATATGCGGAGTTGCTCTGTCCTTATTGGCTTCACATTCATTGAATTTGTCATGTTTAAGAATGGTTGGGATAACCCGGAGAATTGCCTGGAACATTTCTTTAAAATCAAGAGATGTTTTATCAGTTTTTCCTTCCAAAACGGCATTATTATGAATGTCTGTAATGAATCGTTTTAAACCAAGGAAAAAGATAATTGCTGCAAACGTTGCAGTTGGCACAAAGGTCAGATCCACAAACCAGGTTGAGAAAAAATTAGCCTGTGCAATGCCATGTCCTGCACCTGCAGGGGCATGGGACCAATGGAAACGGCCACCAAGAATATCTCCAAATACAGCATGGAATATCTTTGTCATTGTATCTCCGGCGTTCATTGTGATATACGCAAGAATCGCAAACCAGATGGCTGGAATTCCGATCAGGAATGGCAGCATTTTAGGGTTGTTCACAGCATTTGCCAATGCTTTGGGTCGTGCATATTCAGTGATCGCTGCAGCCCTGACAGCAGACAGAACATCCCCTGGAGCAGCCCCTCTTGGGCAAAGATCCGTACAATCACCGCATTGATGGCACAGCCAGATGTCACCATTACTTATAAGTCTATCCTTAAGACCCCAGGAAGCAGCTATCATTTCTTTTCTTGGGAACGGACTGTTTTCAGGAGCAATAGGGCATGCAACCGAACAACTGGCGCACTGGTAACATTTTTTCAGTGTTTCGCCGCCAAGACTTCTTATTTGAGCTATAAAGTCAAGATCCGGCTGAGCAAGATATTTTTCAGTCATATTTACATATCTCCTAAACTATTTTTTACATAGTTTTAATTAGAATCCTTTGAATGGGTTTGGACCAAGGTCTTCAACTTCTTTAACAAAGGCATTTATTATTCCAGGAAGTTTGTCATATTCATCAATGGCAATTTCTGCAAAGGCCACACGTTCCTCTTCAAGCGCAAGACTTGAAAGAGCGTCACCGATTTTCTTCACACGGATTTCCGCAAGTTCTGAACCTTTCATAAAGTGACACTGGTAATCATCACCATGCTTACAGCCAATGAGGATAACACCATCCATACCCTGGGCAAGTGCATCTTTAATCCAGATAACATTAAATGAGCCAAGGCATCTTACCGGTATAAACCGGACATTGGGAGAATAATCCATTCTGTTCATGCCAACCATGTCAAGTGCTGGGAAGGCATCATTTTCGCAGATCAATGCAAGGAATCTAAATGGAGGCTCATCATAATCATCTTCTGATGGAACCCCAACCGCTTTAACCTGGGAACCAATGGAATCAATAGTGTAGTCAGCAAAAGAGATAATTCTTTCAGGACATGCACCCATGCAGGTTCCGCATCTTCTGCATCTTGTCGGATTTATTTTTGGCGTTCCTTTGTCATCATCATCTAGGGCACCAAAGGGACACTCAACAGTACACCGTTTACACTGGGTACATCTCTGGAAGAAGAAGTCCGGATACGTCATATCTCCTGATCTTGGGTGAACAGACATGCCCCTGCTAGCGCTTTCAATACATTGGATGGCTTTAAGGGCTGCCCCTGTTGCATCTTCCATGGATTCTTCAATGGTCATGGCGCGTCTGATGGCACCGGCTGCATAAATACCGGTCCTCTGGGTTTCATAAGGGAAGCAGATATAGTTGGAGTCTGCATACTGGCCAAAAATATCGTTATCTCTGAATCCAGGACCTTGTCTATACGCAAGATTAATAACAGGATCATCTTTTGTTACAGGAACCATACCGCTGGCAACAACAACCATGTCAGCCTTAATAGCAAGATTTTTACCCAGAAGTGTGTTTGTGGCAGTGACGGAAAGGCCATTACCCTGCTGAACAACCTGGGTAACAGCACCCTTGGTCATGAAAACTCCGTCTTCCTGCTGCATACTTTTATAAAAATACTCCTGCAGGCCAGGGGTTTTCATATGCTGATAAATGATATACGCCTTACCATCCGGATAATCATTTCTCACATATCTGGCTTGTTTCAGGGCTACCTGGCTGGTAACCGAACCTGTGTATTCAAAATCGGCATCATCTTCATCCTTGCCAGGAGACTGGATAAAGACAACATTTTTGGCTTCTTTGCCATCGGAAGGTCGAATGATTTTACCTTTAGCCGCAATTTTTTCAAATTCGTCATTGGTGATAACATCCGGAAGATCAATGCCAAGATGGGCATACTTTTCACCTTCTATTTTAGAAGGGCGCCAACCAGCTGCCAGAACAACTGCGCCATAAAGCTCTCCGTCCGGATCAAGCTGAAGGATATCGAGTTTGCCTGTATTGTATTCAAGATATTTGGCATGGGCATCTTCTGCATTCAGCTCTTTTCCGTTCTCATCCACCAGCATTTCTTCAGGCAAAGGGAAGGGAACATCAAAAGGGGTCTTTTCACCCGGCTTTTTAAACGTTACGGTAAATTCACCGGGCTGGCCTGCAATACGTGCAACTTCAGTGGAAGTTCTGACATCAATATTGGAAAAGCTTTCAATTTCTGCGATGAGCTCAGTGACAACAGGTACCCTTAATTCTTCAAAGGGTTCTGCAACCGGCATCTGACTTCTCAAGTTTGCAGCATAGCCGCCCAGCTTATCTGTTTTTTCAACAATGGTGACTTCATAGCCAGTTTTTGCCGCATCAAGGGCAGCTGACATACCCGTTACACCGCCTCCAAGAACAAGGATCTTTTTTGAAAAGGTTTCTGTTTTAAAGGGTTCCGGCAATTTAATTTTTTCAACTCTGATCATGCCCATTTTAATATAGTCTTCAGCTTTCATCTGAATGGGATCAAAATGTTCTTCATCATCTTTCTGATCTTCTGTCAGTCTTGGATAAGTTTCTCTTGAATGCGGCCATACAACGCCTTCTCTCAAGTTAACTCTCTCAACAATGCAACCGTTGAAATTGAATACATCAAAGTTAACGCGTCTTGAGCAGGCACCCAGGACCATGGCATTAACTTTTCCATCATCAACATCTTTTTGAATTAATTGAACACCTTCTTTGGAGCACAGAAACGGATGGGTGGTACAATTTACGCCCTCTTCATCAGGAACATCGACCAGAGCTTCCATGTCGAGGGTATCACCGATTCCACAGCCTGTGCAGATATATACTCCATATTTTTTATCCATGATTTTCCTCTACCTCCTTACAAGGGTCTGAATGGCTTTAAGGGCCATACCTGTAGCATTCTGGTTAGATGTAACAACATCAGCAGGCTTATTGGCACAACCGGCCGCAAACATTCCGCCTTTCTTGAAGTCGTTTACAACGAAGCCGTCAGCGTTGTAGCTCAAGTCTGCATTGGGTTTGTCAATGGCAGCGTTTGGCTGCATGCCCGTAGCAAGTACAAGCATGTCCACAGTCTGTCTGACTTTTTCGCCGGTGATGGTGTCTTCTGCAACCAGATTAATATTTCCCGTACCCGGCTCTTCAGAAACTTCTGCGATTTTACCTTTTATAAAAAAGATATTTTCATCTTTTTTAAGTGTTGCATAAAAGTTTTCATATTTTCTGCCCGGCGTTCTAAGGTCAATATAATAAATATAGATTTTTGCTTCGGGATATTGTGCTCTCAAGTAAGTCGCATGTTTCAAGGACGCCATGCAGCAGATATACGAGCAATAAGGCAGATGATTTTCATCTCTTGACCCTGCGCACTGTGCAAATGCAATGGTTTGGGGCACTTTATCATCAGACGGCCGGATAATTTTGCCTTGCGTAGGACCATTTAAGGATGCCATTCTTTCCAGCATCATGTTGGTGACAATGTTCTGATGTCTGCCAAATCCAAGATTGTCAATTTTTGTGGCATCATAAGGGGTCCATCCTGTATTCCAAACAATTGCACCCACTTTAAGATCAATGGTTTTTTCTTCCATGTCAAAATCAATGGCATCATATTTACAGGCCTCTTTGACTTTGTCACGGTCATCAGTGCTGATGGCCGGATCTATAATATACCTCATGGGAAAGGCCATATTATGCGGAAGATAAGCGGCTTTTCTGCGATCCATGCCAAAATTAAAATCATTAGAGATTTCAGTATCACAAACTTTTTCGCATTCGCCACAGGCAGTACAATTTTCATTGACATATCGAGGCGTTGTTTTTACAGTGACAGTGTAGTCACCGGCAGCGCCTGATACATTCTGTACCTCTGACATAGTGAATACTTTAATATTTTTGTTGTCCCTGATTCTTTTGTAATTAATCTCAAGTCCGCAAGTTGGTGGGCAAAGTTTGGGAAAGTAGTGCTTTAACTGGGAAACTCTTCCACCAAGAGATGCTTCCTTTTCCACAAGGAAGACCTCATACCCCACTTCGGCGGCTTCCAGGGCAGTTGTAAGGCCGCTGATGCCACCACCAACCACCATTAAGCTGGAACTTTTCAAGGCTAAATTATCTGTTGTCATGCTGTGCCTCCGTGCATTTTGGTTATGTTATGCTTTGATTGTTATTTTGCCAAATCTTAATATCAGTTAAATTTAAGATATACAGGTTTTTGGCGCCCTCTCTCCTATTTTGCAAGTGAAAAAAATAAGTTAATACGTTTTTTGCATTTGCAAAAGAGGAGACAGGGAAAAACCAGGTCCTTCATAATCTTAAAAAACCTCCAGGCACTATTTTCCAGCACCTGGAGGTTATTGTTCTAAGAACGTAAGTTAAGATCTATCTTCAGCACTAATCAGCAATAATCTTAATATACGGTACTTTTTTCAAGGTCCACTCATTGGTTTCTTTATTGTACAAAGAATTCGTAAAGCAGAACCATTCTTTGTCATTCTGGCCCATGAAGTCTCCTCTGTAGTAGAAGCCGGGATACCTTGATTCTTCACGGTACTGAATATGACGGGTATGAGCCTGAACAGTGTAGAGACGATGGTTGATTTCCCATGCTCTCATGAGTTCATGCAGGTCACCGGCAGCTATTTTTTCAAGGTCTTCACGGAACATTTCAAACAGGTCCATGAGGATTTCAAGATTTTTGCCGGAAGTCATGTAATAAGTAGCTGTTCCACCGCCATATTCATTGGTCATCTTCATGAGACGCATGGCCATGCCGGCAGGTTTGCAGTAGTTCGGGTTAATATCCTCGGCAGTGGTGTAATTGCAGTGGTCAAGATAATTTCTGACCGGTTTGTAAACAAAGTCCACCAGTTCCTGATCCGTCTCTTTGAAACCCGTCACTTTACTGCCTTCGTCTCTCAGGTATTGAATCATGGATTTGGCACAAATACGGCCTTCTGCATGAGAACCGGAAGAGAATTTATGGCCTGAGCAGCCAACACCGTCACCAGATGTAAACAGACCTTTGACAGTTGTCATTCTATTGTAGCCCCATTTGTATTCAGCCGGAACCCAGTCTTCTTCCGGACCTGAACACCAGATGCCGCAACATCCTGAATGAGAACCAAGAAGGTATGGTTCCGTGGGCATGACTTCAGAATCTTTTTTCTCAGGCTCGGTGTTTGTGGCGCACCAGAGACCAGCCTGACCAACTGACATGTCAAGGAAGTCTTCCCAGGCTTCTGACTCAAGGTGCTTCATCTCTTTTTTGTCCATGGTCTCACCCAGTTTTGCAAGGGCAGAAGTCGTTTTCATAATGATAGGACCACGGCCTGCTTTGTACTCATTCAGCATGAGATGGTTTCTCAGGCAGGTCGGGGTAACAGCAGCAGTTCCATAGGGAGCGTATTTTTCAAGCTCTGCTTTTGCGTCATCAGAAGCAGCAAAGTTTTCACCAAGACCATTAACGGTAGCAGCTTTAAAAAGAAGGAACCACGCACCAACAGGGCCGTAACCATCTTTAAAACGGGCCGGGGTGAAACGGTTTTCCATCATGGAAAGTTCAGCACCGGCTCTGACAGCCATTGTATAGGTGGAGCCAGCGTTCCATATGGGGTACCATGCACGGCCTTTACCCTCGCCGACTGAACGGGGCTGGTAGACGTTAACCGCGCCGCCGCAGGCAACCATGATGGTTTTTGCTTTGATAATGTAAACTATGTTTTCTCTTAAGGAGAAACCAACTGCTCCGGCAATTCTGGTGGGATCATTTTTGTCGTTGAGAAGTTCAACGATGAAGCATCTTTCAAGTATATTGTCTACGCCAAGGGCTTTTTTAGCGGCTTCGGCAACGATTCTCTTGTAAGATTCACCATTGATCATGATCTGCCATTTACCTGTACGGACAGGAGTGGCTCCGCCCTTGAGGGTACCAGCTTTCTGGCCTTTTTTGCCGTCAAGGTTTTTGCCGTCATCGGTTTTTTTCCAGACAGGAAGTCCCCATTCTTCAAACAGATGTACGGAATCATCAACATGACGACCAAGGTCAAAGATAAGGTCTTCACGAACAATACCCATAAGGTCGTTTCTTACCATACGGACGTAATCTTCTGGTTTGTTCTCGCCAATATATGTATTGATTGCAGAAAGACCCTGGGCTACTGCGCCTGATCTTTCCATGGCTGCTTTGTCACAAAGAAGAATTTTTGTGTCATCGCTTGCCCACTTCTTAATTTCAAATGCTGTTCCGCAGGCAGCCATTCCGCCACCGACGATCAGAACATCAACGTCTCGTTTATCAACCTTTGGGTCTCTTACTGCTTTAAGTTCTCCAACAGGTTTGTTAGGTAATGCCATTATATACCTCCAAATTTATAAATAAAGTATCAAATTACATGGATGACAATAAAGATTATGCAAGCTCTGTTGGAGCTACAAGCACATAACCGTCTGCTTCCTGAGTAGAAAGAAGTCCACTGTCAAGGTCTTTACCTTTAAGGTCAGCATATGCATTTGCTTCACCTTCAGGAGTCGTTCTGATCGGGAATTTGAAACGTTTAATAACGCCGTTTCTGAACTTACATGTCCACATAACGTCTTCAGTACCCATCATAGGAACAATAGAGGCTCCCATGGGTACAAAGTCAGAGTAACCTCTGACCTCAATTGCCTGGGTAGGACAGATTTTTACACATGAATAGCATTCCCAGCACTGATCTGGTTCCTGGTTGTATGCTTTCATTTCATTTGGTTCAAGAACCATTAGGTCATTGGGACAGATGTACATGCATGCTGTTTTGTCCCCACCTTTGCAGCCGTCACATTTTTCTGCAATTACAAAAGATGGCATTTAAAATACCTCCACTAATTTAAGTTAATCAAATCGCACAATACCGTTGTGCTACTATTTTTTTATCTCACCAAAATAGGCCGTAACCTTTACTGGCCGACCTTTTAATCCTTATATCAGCTTGAAAAGCAAAAAAATAATTGCCAAATACTGATTCAAGCTGGCCAATAAGATATCGCAATAGCACCCTCCTAGTCTTTTTGTCAAGAATTTTTCAAAAAAGTTTGACCTTGTTTTTTACCTGTTTCCAAGATGTTATCAAATAACGCAATGTAACAAATTGCAATGGGGTAAGATATAACATGTCCTGGACATTTCACAGGAAAATAGACTGGAAATTCAAAAAAAATACTGATAGTCTGAATGAATCCATAAATCGTGTTCTGATGTACAAAAGGATAACAAATGACAGAAGATATGATACCGGTTAGTCCTGAAAATTTAATGAAGTTTAACTGCAGCGCTGAAAATGACTGCTTTAACGATTGCTGTCAAGACCTGAATCAGGCTTTGACACCCTATGATGCATTGCGATTGAAAAATAATCTTGGGATATCTTCACAGGATTTTTTAAAGACATATACCTCTCTGCATTATGGACCGGAATCCGGTCTGCCAGTCATCGAATTTAAACCCAACCCGGGCAAAAGATATGAATGTCCCTTTGTCACACCCCAGGGATGTTCTGTCTATGAGGACAGGCCCGGCTCCTGCCGGATGTACCCTTTGGCACGGGCCATTACAAGATCAAGACAAACAGGTGAAATTACCCAATACTTTGCTTTAATTGAAGAACCCCATTGCAAAGGATTTGGCAGGGAAACCAGGCAAACTGTAAAACAATGGCTGAAAGGCCAGGATGTGGATAAACACAATAAAGAAAATGACAAGCTCATGGAATTGATCAGCCTTAAAAATCAGATTTTGCCTGGCAAGCTTGAAGGGGCGCAGTCTGATATATTTTACCTGGCCTTATATGATCTTGATGAGTTCCGGGCACAGATCCTTGAAAAAGATCTTTTAAAGGAATTTTCTATCCCTTTTGACCTCTTAAGAAAGATCAAAACCGATGATGAAGAATTGCTGAACCTTGGCCTTAACTGGGTAAAATATATGCTGTTTGGTGTAAACATTATATTTGGAGAATAGCTTTCATGCAGGTTAAAGGAAAAGTTGCCCTGGTCCTGGGTGCAGTTAAAGGAATCGGCAAAGGAATTGGTATTGCCCTTGCCAATGAAGGTGCAAAACTTGTTTTAACCCGACATGACTGGGAGGATGCTTTTGAGAGCATGGAAACCGATTTTTTGGCATCCAGAGCCGAGCATATGATCATAACAGCTGATTTGTGCAGGATTAAAGATATTGAAAGGCTTGCTTTGTCCATTAAAGAAAAATATGGCCGCCTGGATATCCTGATTAATAATATTGAACGCGGCGGCTGGCCCA
>JACNHV010000248.1 GCA_014383445.1 Candidatus Desulfobacula maris
GAAAAGATCCTTTAGAATATGAGGCTTGGATTTTTAAAGAAATAAGAAAAGCACTATCAGTTAGTTTAAGATTTGCTAGTGCATTGTATTATTATTGGAGGCATATTGACCATTCTTCTAAACGAATAAAAAGTCAGGGACAGTTTTCAAGCCTACGTGATCAAATAATTGATGAAGCAAAGCAACTATATTCAAACTATGAAGAGTTAGCCAAAGTTATTGATCCAAATTGGCACTATGGAATTTACCATTTTATAATATTGTATGATAGCAAAGGGGAAGGAGGCAGTGGGTTTGATCCCAAAAGATGGGCTTGGCTAGTTCCAATACTAAAAGACGGATTGCAAAATATGCCAGAATTTTTTGTCCCTCATGTTATTGTATTGATCTCTAAGGATGAGCGAAGGTTTCGTGAACCTCATTATGAACTCGATATTGAAATAGCTGCAAAGTTATTTGGGAGTGAACTTCCTTTTGTTATGAAGTCGATTTCTAAAGCAGGCCACTATGATTCTTTAAATAAGGAGAATCTAACCAGAATATCTTCTGTTTCAAAACTTGCCAAAGAATGGGTACTCAAGAATAAAAACGATTAACTGATCCTCCTCTAACAAAATAGAAGCAGAGTTAAACCATTTTTTAGTAGTTATCAAAACAAAAAAAATGCTACGGACTGCGCCGCAGATTTTCATGTTACATTTAAAATAGGCAAAAAATCCCCGATGGCCACTTTAAAATCCCCCACCTGTGGCCGGGTCAAAATCCCCCAGCGACAGAATAATAAAAGCTACTCTATTCTCTCAAAATCTGCAATTTTTTTCTTTTTCATCCCTCATTTTTTTTCTTTGACCTGAGAGAGTCTTTTGGCAGCCTCCTTCAAGCGATAGCTTTTTCCTTCGAACTTCAGCAAATGTCCATGGTGAAGCAGGCGATCAAGTATGGCCGATGAGGCAGCATTATCTTTTAAAAGCACTCCCCAGTCTTCAATGGGTCTATTTGAAGTAATCACTGTGCTTTTCCGTTGTGAATAACGATTGATGATTATATCCAGCAGGTAGTCGGCAGCGTCTCCCGGCATTTTTTTTCGAAGAAATAAATCATCGATAATCAAAAGATCTGCCTGTGTAAACAATTTGAAGGCCTTTTTTTTCTTGTCGGTTTGTTCGGCCTCGAACATATCTTCAAAAAACACATGGGCTTCCCGATAGACGGTTTTTTGAAACAATTGAACAGAAGCATGGGCAATGGTTTTGGCAATATGGCTTTTGCCCGTCCCCGGAGCCCCTATTAAAAGGGCGTGTTCCCCGTTTTGAATGAACTTGGCAGTCACCAGTTCATAAATTTGATTTTTGGGAAGTTTTGGATTAAAACCCCAGTCAAATTCTGTTAATGTTTTCAGTTCAGTAAGCCCCGAGGCCTTGAAGCGCCGTTGTCTCAAATTTGAAGAACGATGATCGATTTCATCCTGAAGTAACCAGGATAACGCTTCGACCAGCACAGCATTACTTTGGCTGGCTTGCAAGGCCCGGCTCTCAAAGGTAGCCAACATGCCGTTCAGCCTGAGGGTTTTAATTTGTTTTTCGATTTCCACCATTGTTGTGCTCATAACTTCTCCTTTTTTTCATCCCTTAAATAATTTGTTGTTTTCTCAGGTATTTGAGTTGGGCGCAGGACATGTCAGCCGGATCTTTTATCGATGCATTGATCCTCACCGGCGGGCATCCTGGCCGCTCAAATTTTTGATCCCAGTCAAATTCCTTGACGGCGAACCCGTTTTGCCTGAGCAATGATACAGCCCTTTGGGAGCCTTTCTGTCCGGCTTCATCCCGATCCAGAAAAAGGTTGATTACCCCTATAGGCATATGTGATGCTAAGAATTTCAGTCGAAGGACCTGTTCAACAGTGATATATGAACCCATAAGAGCTCCTGCATTAAAGCAACCGGCCGATACAAGGGCTGCCACATCAAAAAAGCCCTCCACCAGAACAAGGCCGAAACGCTCTACCTGCTCCCTGGCTAAAGGGTCCAGCAGTAGCTTGTCCTGGTTGTAAATTTCCAACTTTTTGTAAAAAGGGAATCCCCAATATCTGCCCTTCGAAGCTGACTGCTGCTCTGTCAGTGCCCGGCCAACGTGACTCAAAATCTCGGGTTTCAGGTCCTGACTGATCCTACGTACCTGAAATACCAATCGCCCGTTTAATGGCGATTGGTTTCCATTCACCTTTTCCGGCAGGTATCCACATCCCAGGTACTGACAGGCTTTCCTGGAGATTCCTCGTTTTTCAAACGCAGCGTGTCCAGATTTCAAAAAAGGTAGTAGATCAACCTCTACAGCCTGGTTTTCCTTCGGGGGAGTCTGCTTTGGGACTGGCTTTCGATCAATGCTTGTCTCTTTATTCAGAACTGAAATCCCATTTTCAACCATCCATGCCGCCACTTGATAACAGTTCATCACTCGTCCCTGCTGACCCAACAGATCCTGGCAGAAATTGAGAATTCCTCCACCTTTACCACTGCTGAAATCTTTGTAGACATTCTGCCTTAAATGCACATGCAAAGAAGCATTCTTCTCTCCGGTAAAAGGGGATTTAATCCAAACCTCATCGTTCTTTATGGATTTTTGAGGTTCAAGACCAAAAGCTGTCATCACCTTTAACCAATCGGCATTCTGCCACACTTGGGGGAGATCTTCTTGTATAATAGTATCATTGCCGGCTTTGGCTGCGAAGTGGTTGAAAAACTCACCATAATCGGTTGATGATCGAATCAGTTTATGCTCCTGGCTGATTGAATTTTCAGCCTTGATATTGGTTGATGTCTTCTGCGTTTCGACCAACCGACAAAATGACCTGTAGCTTCTCAGCCCCCTTTCTATGGCTTTTTCAGCAGCTGACTCAATATTAGCTGCTTCATGTTTCCGGGCCAGGTTTACGATTCCCTGCAAGCGCCGTTGCCCGATCCGGCCCTGTTCCTTAAAAATAAGTTTGCACAGCTTTTTAGTGTGAGGTCCGATACTCTCTGCCTTGCCCAGCAGGTAGGTTGTCTGCCGGGAAGGATTGAAGATGCGGTCTTCGGGTTCCATTTTAACCATACCTGGCCGATGGCTTTTTACATGGGTACGGATCTTTTCCATGGTCCGGGGATAGATGATTTCAATATCATACTCATAAATCCGGACAATGACGTCCTGGTGCAAAGGTGCCGGAAGGGCTGAATAATATGATTGTTCCACCTGGATTGTTCCGTCATCATACACTTTACGGGTCTCTTGTCGGAAATAGTCAAATCCTTTTAACGGCAAGGGATTCAAATAGGGCTTTTCTTCTTGGAACATCTGCTCCACCTGACGCTTCATCCGGCCATGTATCCGCTTTGATGCCCAGACTTCTTCCCAATGCATCAGCCACTGGTTCTGCTCTTCAATGGAGTCGAATCGCCGCCCTTTCAAGCCCGTATCCTGGGTATGCTGGATGGCGTTTTCAACAGTGCCTTTCCGATTGGAATCTCTAACCCTGGCAGGATCGGCCACCACACCATAATGCTCGAGCATTGTCGCGTAGACCGGATTCAACTCCGGTTCATAGATATCCGGCTTAATAACGCCTTCTTTTAAATTGTCCAACACCACATACTGTACACTGCCGCCAAAATACCGGAAAGCCTCTTCATGGAGCCTGGCCCAAACCTCCTGGCTGGACTTCCAGACCACTTTACGAAATGAACGCCGGGAATACTTCAGGGTCATGACAAACAAGCGGGGACATCGATATCTGCCGGATAGAAGCATGGTCAAGGCACCTTTGCCGTAATCTACCTGAGCCTCTTCTCCAGGTGGAAATTCCAACCTGTCAAACTGCTTGGGTGTTTTTTGTTTTAACTTACGGACAAAGCGCTTTACGCTATTATATTTGTGGTTGAAATTGAACCTTTCTACCAGATCCTGATAAATGGACATTGCATTCCTGCCCAACCTGACTTGCTCCTCTATCCATTGGCGGTGAGGTCCACAGGCTGATCTGGCATGAAACGGAATGTTTTCTATATCCACTGAATAGACCGGTGGCCGGGGTGGGGGATTTTGATTTTGATCTTCACCCTGGCCGGTGGCCACCACATCGGCAATAGGCAAAAAGTTTCCATTTTCTGGTAATGACCCAAGATCATTCTGCCGAAAATATTTTCGAATTGTTTTACGGTCAATGCCAACCTTGCGGCTGATCTCATGCTGACTGATGTTCTTTTTGAGCAAGGTGACCATTGTTACTCGCTTTTCTGGTTTCAAAACGTTCATCCTTTCTGGCTCCCATGTATGTATTGATCAAGTGATACATGGGACTTTAAACGCTCTGTCGCCTTTTGCCCAATTTTTCCGATTTTTAGCAGTTACATCAGATTTTTGGAATGCTCAGGTGGGGGATTTTGAAGTGGCCACGACTGGGGGATTTTGGGTGGCCATCCGGGAGAAATCGTGAAAAGCAGGATTATTGTAAAAAAATTCCTTGTCGACAGGCAGTTACAGAATTAAATAATTCAAAAATTTTTCCATGATCTAAATATATAAAACTTCAGAAATCTTCTCCATCTTTTCCCGTTCACCGGAATTTGAAATGTTATTAACCCTGAAAATTTCGATATAGCGATTGATTTGCTTACTGAAAATGGGTGCTGGAGAAAAAGTTAAAATTTTTTATGTCATAACCGGCATACCTGAGCTTATATCAGGCATGCATCAAGGTTAACTGCATGTTTGCCACAATAGGTTGCTATCTTTTTTATATTGTGTGCAATACACATCAGATTAAATTCACCTTTTACCTTTGTAGTACCTCGTACTGAGAATTGCCTGAAACCCAGATTGAACTTTATATTTCCAAAAACCGGTTCAACAGTATGCATCCTTTTTTGATATTCTTTACGTCCTTCATCACTTATAAGTTTTGCCCTGTTTTTTTCAATCAGGTGTTCATGCTTCCCCCGGGACAGCTGTTTGTATTTGGCTTTTTTTGTGCATTCTGACTTTACAGGACATTCCAGGCACTCTTTGCATTTATAGGTGCTTTTCTCTTCCGTGCTTGTGATTAAGTGTAATACTTTGCCTTCAGGGCAGATGTAAGAGTCTGTTTCTGAATTATATTTGAAATTTACTTTGTCGTATTTAAAATTATCATTATCAACTCTTTGTTTAGCGGGATCATCTATTAAGGCTTCCATCTGGTTTTCGGATATTTTTGCAAGATTGTCCCCGCTGTGGTAGCCGCTGTCGGCCTTGCAGATATCAATTTGAGCTTCCAGGTTATTTTCAGATTTTTCAACCATAGGGACCAACTGTTTTTTATCATTGCACTCAGTTGTCACATCACAGGCTACAATGAATTGATTTTCTTCATCAACACTGGTCTGCGCATTATAATTGGTTCTGATGCACCCGTTGCGTTCCTTCATATACCTGGCATCATGGTCGGTAATGTTGATTTTTCTGTTTTTAATCTTTTTTGCTTCGGTTTTGCTGAGAGTGCCTTTTTTGCCGTTTTGATTCTTTCCTTTAATGAGCTCATTTTTCAATTCAGCTTTTTCTTTTTGTAGTTCTTGTATGGCATTCTTTATCTTATCTTTTCTGATCTCCAATTGCTTTAATTCTTTCGGAAGCTCATCGCCACGACTGTCACCAAGTTTTAAGTTTTCTTTCTGATCAATCTCTTCAGCTTCTTTCAACATACAGGCAACTTTTTCTTTTACGTCTGACAACAGTTTTTCCAATCCTTTTTCATCTTTGCTCAGTTTGCCGGATGCATTTGCTCTGATTTTTGTACCATCTATAGAAAGTTTTATATTCCCAATTGTTACAAGTCCAAGCTTTATCCCTATTAAAATGATCTCTTGAAACAATTGTGATAATTCTGATAAATTTTCTCTTCTGAATTCACTGATTGTCTTATGGCTGGGACGAAGCTTCCCTGTCAAATACATGAAATCCACTCTCTCCTCACACGCCTTTGATAATTTGCGAGAGCTCCTTATCCCAACTGAATACCCATAAAAAAGGATTGAGAGTAATGTTCTTGGAGAAAATGCTCTTTGGCCGACATTACTGAATTTTGAAATAATTGTATCTATATTCAGACTTGAAACGATTAACAATACAAGCTTTGCTAAATGGCCATCAGGAATATATTCATTGATGGTTTCAGGAAATAATACCATTTGATTTCTTGACTCACCTGCTTTGAATTTGGGCATAGAATTCTCCATAAATAGTTGGGAAATCTATAGCATTGATCGCAACGAAAAGCAATAAATAATTAAAATATTTTATATTATTTCAATGAGTTATAAGCTATATTCAGTTCCGTAACAGCCTGTCGAAATTAGGATAGGAACTTGCTTTTTGACCAGTCTTTGCAGAATTCTTTTTGAGCCACCAAAGAATAATCAACTATGGAAAAGTTT
>JACNHV010000243.1 GCA_014383445.1 Candidatus Desulfobacula maris
ATGGATTCATACTCTGTATACTGCCTTGAAATACTTTGCACCATTTCTTTTTGATCAAACCCCATCTCAAGCAAAAGTGTTCCACCCGGGACAAGATAATTATGAGCACTCTTTAAAATTGATCTGAAACTATCAATCCCGTCTGTTCCCCCATCAAGGGCAAGTATGGGTTCAAATTCTTTTATTTCAGGTTCCAGTCCTTGAATATCTGCCGTGGGAATATAGGGTGGATTTGAAATGATCAAATCAAATCTTGAATTTTCCCTTAAACAGGAAAACCAGGAGCCTGCAAAAAAGCTTATCTTATCTTTGGCTATTTTTTCGGCATTTTTTTTTGCAATTGCAAGTGCTGTCAAGGAGATATCGCTTGCAAAGTACAAATGGCCGGGAATCGCCTTTGCCAGAGAAACAATAATCGCGCCGGAACCTGTTCCCAGTTCAAGAACCGTCTTGGGTTTGGAATTGTCCTGATTGGTGTTTAATATTCTTAATGCCTGTTCAACAATGGTTTCCGTATCAGACCGGGGAATTAAAACCCCCTGGGCCACCTCAAAGTCAGATTCAAAAAATCCCTTTTCTCCGATGATATAGGCAACGGGCTCATTTTTTTGTATTCTTCTTTTAATTAAGACCTTAAAATCGGATAATTCATTTTTCTGAAGGGGGCGGTCATACTGAAGATAAAGATCAAGCCGCTTTTTGCCAAGGCAATGGGCAAGCAGCATTTCAGCAGTCAACCTGGGGCTTTCAATAGAATGATTTTTTAAATAGGACTCTGTCCAGGAAAGAATCTTAATGATTGTCCAATCATCCAATTTTTCAGGCAATTTCCTTTAAAGCCTGTGCCTGATTGTATGTTTTAAGCTCATCAATAATTTCCTGGATATGACCTTCCATGATAGTGTCCAGCCGATAAAGCGTAAGCCCGATTCGATGATCTGTCATTCTGCCCTGGGGGTAATTATATGTCCTTATCCTTCCGCTTCTGTCCCCTGTGCCCACCTGGCCTTTTCTCTCGGCAGCTCTTTTTGCATCTTCTTCTCTTACTTTGGCGTCAAGGATGCGTGCCTTTAGAACGCCCAATGCTTTAACCTTGTTTTTATGCTGGGATTTCTCATCCTGGCACGTTGCTGTAACGCCAGTTGGAACATGGGTAACCCGTACTGCAGAATCTGTTGTATTGACTGACTGCCCCCCGGGCCCTGAAGCCCTGAACACGTCAAATCTAAGATCTGCAGGATTGATATCAATGTCAACATCTTCTGCCTCGGGAAGAACAGCCACTGTTACAGCAGAAGTATGTACCCGTCCCTGGGTTTCTGTTTCAGGTACCCTTTGAACACGATGGGTGCCGCTTTCATATTTAAAACAGCTGAATGCGCCCTTTCCCTTAACCAGGGTAACAATCTCTTTAAACCCGCCCGAGCTGGAAACATTTTTTTCAATAATCTCCATGGTCCAGTTTTTGGATTCAGTATACCTTGAATACATTCTGAACAAATCTCCAGCAAAAATGCCGGCTTCTTCTCCACCCGTTCCAGCACGGATTTCAATTATGACATTTTTATCATCCCGGGGGTCTTTTGGCATCAAAAGAACATTTAGTTGAGATTTTTTCGCTTCTGTTTTTGATTCAAGAACTGGAATCTCTTCTTTGGCCATGGCCCTTATTTCAGGATCATTATCTCTTAATAACTCTTTTGCCTCTTTTAACTCCTCCAAAAGCCCTTCATATTCCCTGAACTTTGGAACAATTTTATTGAGTTCCCCAAGTTCGATCAAATACGCCTGATATTTTTTTTGATCGCTTATAACAGCCGGATCACTCAAGAGATGCTCAAGCTTAATAAATCTTTCTTCAATGCCTTTTAATTTTTCTATCATAATTTAAAAACTCAAAAGGGGTTCTTTTTTTAAGACCCCTTTTATATTACAAATTATAGAAAGTGCTAAATAGTACCCGATCCAAACCAGTTAATTGTTTCGTCCAGACACTAAACAAGTTTGCTTACGTCAAACCCAGCATATTTCTTGTTGAAACGGTCAATCCTTCCGGCAGAGTCAACCAGTTTTTGCTTTCCAGTAAAAAAAGGATGACACTGAGAACAAATTTCCACCTTGATATTTTCTTTTGTGGACCCGACTTCAAATGTTGCACCGCAAGCACAGGAAGCTGTTGATTCTGTGTATTTTGGATGTATATCTTTTTTCATTTTCTTTAAAACTCCTTACCAAGCCTTGTTTCAGGTTATCATTTAATTTTGTGATTTTATGAATTCATCAATTCAAGAAACTCTTTATTATCCTTTGTTCCTCGCATTTTTTCAAGTAAAAACTGCATGCTGTCCACAGGATTTAAACTTGACAGCAGTTTTCTTAAGATCCATACACGGTTCAAAACCATTGGATCAAGCAGCAGTTCCTCTTTTCTCGTTCCAGATTTGTTCATATCAATGGCAGGATAAATTCTTTTATCAGCAAGTTTTCTATCCAGAACCAATTCCATATTTCCAGTGCCCTTAAATTCTTCAAATATAACCTCATCCATCCGGCTACCAGTATCTACCAAAGCCGTTGCAATAATGGTAAGACTGCCACCATCTTCGATATTTCTTGCTGCACCAAAAAATCTTTTGGGCCTGTCAAGGGCGTTTGAATCCACACCGCCGGACAAAATCTTACCAGAAGGCGGCATGACTGAATTATAAGCCCTGGCAAGCCTTGTAATACTGTCAAGCAAAATTACGACATCATGGCCCTGCTCTACTATTCTTTTAGCTTTCTCAATGACCATCTCTGCCACTTGAACATGTCGTTCTGCCGGTTCATCAAAGGTTGAGCTTACCACTTCAGCGTCTACTGATCGTTGCATATCTGTCACTTCTTCCGGACGTTCATCAATCAGGAGAATCATTGGAATGATATCGCTGTGAGCTTTAACCATGCTATTGGCTATATTCTGCAACAGCATTGTTTTGCCTGCTTTTGGCGGAGATACAATCAAACCGCGCTGACCAAAGCCTATAGGGCACATCAAATCTATCACACGCATGTCATAATTGTCTGATTCAGCCTCGAGATTCATTTTCCGTTCAGGATAAAGGGGCAACAGATTATCAAAAAGAATAGTTTCAGCAGCAAGTTCAGGATTTTGAAAATTAACAGCCTCAACTTTAAGCAATGCAAAATATCGTTCAGAATCTTTGGGTTGTCGAACCTGACCAGAGATGGTATCTCCTGTTCTCAAATTAAACCTTCTAATTTGTGAGGGAGACACATAAATATCATCAGGACCGGGAAGATAATTATATCCAGCAGCTCTTAAAAATCCAAAACCGTCTGGGAGAATTTCCAGCGTGCCTTCACCATAAATCTGGCCGCTCTCTTCAATGTTTGCCTGGAGCAAAATAAAAATTAAATCCTGCTTTTTAAGCCCTCCAATCCCTTTAATTTTATATTCCTTAGCAAGCTTGGTCAACTCACTAATCTTCATCTTATTCAATTCTACAAGGTTCATTCATTCTCCCAAATTTTTGGTTATTATCTTTTACAGGCTAAAGCTTATTGTTGGAGTACGCCTTTTTGAAGTCTGAAAGCCAAAAATGATATGCAAACAGACATGATGTTTGAAGTTTATTATATTAAAGTCAAACTAATAAAGTAAAACAATTAAGTTGTCAAGAATTCTTTTTGAATTTTATCAAAGAGATTATCAACAGATTCAAAGAGTTCCGCCATTGTTCCCTTATTTATGACAACATGGTCTGCCATTGCCATTTTATCTTCCTGGGCCATTTGCAGATCCAGCATCTTTTGAGCGTTTTCTTTTGACACCTTATCCCGCTTAGAAATTCTTTTTACAAGATCCATATCCTGGGCTGCGACAACAATCGTTACATCAAATTGCTTCTCCATGCCCAATTCAAAAAGCAGGGGCACTTCAACGGCCACTGCCTTTTTGTCCTTATACATGGCATTTTCTATTTGGAGAACCATCTCGCTTAAAATTTGGGGATGTAAAATATCCTCCATTTTTTTTCGCAGTATGGCATCACCCACAATGATATTTCGCAACCGCGTTCTGTCCAGGGTCCCCTGTTTTTGTACCACTGACTGTCCAAACACTTCCACGATCTTTTCAAACCCAGGCTTTCCCGGCTCCACAACCTGTCTTGCAATCACATCACAATCCAGGGTAACCAGGCCAATTGTTTTAAACCGATGACAGACAAGGCTCTTTCCCGAGCCTGCTGATCCTGTAACTGCAATCCTTAAAATTTTCATTATATTTAAAACATTGAGTTCTGCGTATGGTTTTGTCTAAATTAGTCCGCCAGTATAGACATTGACTATAATATGGCTTTATGGTAGTTTTCAAGACAATTTTTAATTATATTTTGAAAGGATTTATATTGTGGAAAGAACATTATCAATAATCAAACCCGATGGGGTTGGAAAAAACGTGATAGGCGAAGTAATCAAACGGTTTGAAACGGATGGTATTAAAATAGCTGCAATGAAAATGATTCATCTGACAAAAACCCAGGCCCAGGGGTTTTATGCAGTTCATAAAGAACGCCCATTTTTTGACAGCCTTACTGATTTTATGACTTCAGGACCTATTGTTGTCATTGTTCTTGAAGGAAAAGATGTGATAGCCAGGAACAGAAAGCTCATGGGTGCCACCAATTTTGAGGAAGCAGAAGAAGGAACTATCAGAAAAGATTATGCAACAAATATAGAAAAAAATGTTGTTCATGGTTCTGATGCACCTGAAACGGCTGCTTTTGAAATTGGGTATTTTTTCAATGCCCTGGAAATACAGAACAGATAATCCACACCATTTACGTGTGACCTTCAGGTTACGTGTGACCTTCAGGTTACGTGTGACCTTCAGGTTATAAAACAAAAACCGCAGTCTTAAATTTTACTTTTTATGGCTGCGGTTTTTCATCAGAAATCCCATGATTCATCTTCCCTGTTTTATAACCATCGATATCAATACTGGTATGGTCAAATCCAATCTTTGCAAAAGCAGTTGAAATCATTTGCCGGATATTTTTTTTCAAAATGGTATTAACCAAATCAGGCTCAATTTCAACCCTGGCTGTTTTCCCGTGGCATCTCACCCTTACCTGGGCAAATCCCAGGTTCTGTAAAAAAGCTTCGGCCTTATCAACCATAACAAGAGTTTCGGATCTTATCATTTCATTATATGGAATCCGTGTTGCCAGACAAGATTGCGAAGGTTTGTCCCAGGTTTCAAGCTCAAGTTGTCTTGAAAACCGCCTGATATCTGATTTGGTAAACTTTGCATCTACCAAAGGAGAAAGAACACCAAGTTCTTTTGAGGCATTTAAGCCTGGCCGAAAGTCTTTTAAATCATCTAAATTTACCCCATGAAGCAAAGAGTTAACGCCTAAGCTATCAGCAGTCTGTCTTATCAGTGAAAATACTTGCTTTTTACAATAGTAACACCGCTCCATGGTATTGCGAGCCACATCTTTATTTTCAAGAATATCCACATCAAGACAGATATGTTCAACCCCAATTGAACGGGCCATTCTCTTTGCAGACTCAATTTCCCTTTTCGGCACAAACTGTGATGATACGGTGATGGCAAGCAATTTTTGTGGATTGACTTTTTTGGCCACGGCCAGAAGAAACGAACTGTCAACACCACCTGAAAAAGCCACTGCAATAGAAGAGAATTTTATTAGTCTTTTTTCCAGCTCTTTAAATTTGTTCTTCAATCAATTTCACCTGAATTAATGGGTATAAATCTCAAATTTGGTTTCAGCACTGGTAAGAGAATCAATCCGTTCCTGAAAGACTCTTCTTTCTTTGCTGACAAGCCACTTTGACCAGTCATCAATATGCTGCCATTTACTGATAATCAGAAGTTCATCTGGAACATCCAACCTCTTTAAGGTTTCAGCTCCGATATAGCCTTTCTGATTTAAAGCTGCACTTCTCATTTCCCTGTATAACTCTTCCAGCAGGGTTTCATTTCCAGGCGTGACCTTTCTTTTGATCAATACTGCAACAGTCATTTTTTCCTCCCCATATATTGAATTATGGAAAAATACGGAACACCTAAGGACCTCAAATGAAATAAATTGAGCAGAAATAGCGCAGGATTTTGGTTCATCTACAAGGCGCACCAAATGTTTAATACTATACGTATTGGGCCTTTGGTGCAACACAGTAGATGGAGCAAAAGACAAGCAATTTCGTTCAAGTTATAAAATTTGTGATCCTAATGTCTTATATACCATATCTCACTTATTTTTAACAAACTTTAAACCCAGATATTTCTTGACTAAGAAACAGGCTTAATGTATAAAAATCAATCATTATTTTTCTGGGTGATCGTCCAACGGCAGGACTACGGACTCTGACTCCGTCAATTAAGGTTCAAATCCTTATCACCCAGCCACT
>JACNHV010000262.1 GCA_014383445.1 Candidatus Desulfobacula maris
AAATCTCTCGATTTTACCTTGGAGCGGTGTAAAAAAAATAGGCGGTGGATTTGGGATTCAGTAATATCTTTATAATAACAGGAAATAAATGGTATAGATCCAATGAGATGCCAATATTGTGGGAATGAAATGGAACTTGTAACGAAATGGCATCTGAAGTATGGTATTCTTGAGGAAATAACTTGAGCAAGTCTTTGATTTATGAAAAAATAGACAACAGGCGTTAATATGAATTCTATGGATTTTTATGATGATAAATAAAAAAATGTTCGGCCCCCTTACCGAAGAAACCACCAGGGTAATACTTGAATGCATTTCAGACGGGGTTTTTACCATAGATTACAACTGGGAAATCACCTCTTTTAACCGTGCGGCAGAGGAGATCACGGGAATTGCCCGCAAAGATGCAATAGGACGTCACTGCTGGGAGGTCTTTCGATCCAATATGTGCGAAGCGGGTTGCGCGCTCAAGCGAACCATGGAAGAAGGCAGGCCGTTTATCAATACATCCGGATATATTATCAACAGTGAAAAGAAACGAATTCCCATTACGGCATCAACCTCTCTTTTCATTGATAAAAACGGGGATGTCATCGGCGGGGTTGAAACATTCAGGGACCATTCTCTTGTTGAAGAACTTCGAAAAGAAATCTTAGGCAACTTTAAGGTTGAAGATATTGTCAGCAAAAGTGCTGCCATGAAAAAAATATTTAATATTCTCCCCCAGATATCTGACAGTGACTCCTCCGTCCTCATTGAAGGAGAAACGGGTACAGGCAAAGAACTGATGGCAAGGGCCATTCATAATATGAGTCCCAGAAAGGAAAAACCGTTTATTGCCATCAACTGTGGTGCAATGCCGGATACCCTCCTTGAGTCGGAACTGTTCGGGTACAAAAAAGGCGCATTTACCAATGCGATCAAAGATAAGCCGGGACAGTTTGCCCTGGCCCACGGGGGAACTATTTTCCTGGATGAAATCGGCGATACAAGCCCTGCATTCCAGGTCAGCCTTTTGCGGGTGTTGCAGGAACATGAATTCACTCCCCTTGGCGGATTAAGCAAAGAAAAAACAGATGTCAGAATTATTGCCGCCACCAATCAAGACCTTTCAGTGCTGTTGAAAAAAAACCAGTTCCGGCAGGATCTATATTATCGGATAAATGTCATCCGTTTAATTCTGCCTCCCCTGAGGCAGCGGATGGAGGATGTTCCCCTGCTTGTGGAACGATTCATCAACAAATTGAATATGCTTCAGAAAAAATATATTCAGGGGATTGATACGAGTGTACTACAGGTCCTTATGTCCCATGATTTTCCGGGGAATATCAGAGAACTTGAAAACATTATCGAACATGCCTTTGTGCTCTGCTCTGAAGGATATATCAGACTCGATCACCTGCCTAATTTTCTGTCTTTGCCGATTAATGCCTCTGTGGACGGAAAGGATGACCCGGTCAAGGCCGTTCAGATCAAGCTCATAACGGATGCTCTGGCACGCAATGGCGATAATCGGAACTTAGCAGCAAAAGATCTGGGCATACACAAAAGCACTCTTTTCAGAAGAATTAAAAGGCTGGGCATTAAACTTTAAACTCAACTCAAAGTCGCGTTAGCGCGACTCTTAAGGTCTCGTTTGTTCGATTTTGCCTCTCCCATGAGCGCTTAACAGCATATACAAAACAACTCAATAAACCCATAAAAATCTGTAATTTAAGGCAATCGAATAGACTTAAGTTATGATTTCTTCTCTGGCATAGGCTTTGCAATGTAGTTCCCCAGAAAGGAGTTTGATTTGTATGAAAATTGCATTAACCGTTTGGGGAAATAGAATTTCACCTGTTTTTGATTCAGCACAGACATTGCTTGTCGCACAGATTGAAAAACAAAAAATTATCAACAAATCATATGAACCGTTTGATACCAGCAGTCTCAGTTTTATAGAGAATTTGAATAAAATTAGGGTATCTGTTCTGATCTGCGGTGCCATCTCTGAGAAACCGGCAAATCTAATTGCCCGTTCAGGAATTGAACTCATTCCTTTTGTAACGGGAACCGCAGCAAAGGTGCTGGATTTGTATCTGAACAATACACCTGTTTCAGCAGCATATTTCATGCCGGGCTACCCAAGACAAGGATGCCGGAACGGGTTAAAAAATGCTGTGTTAAATTTGAAAAAGGGGGTGAAACATATGCCAGGGAAAAATAAGACGGATACACCGAGGCAAGGCCAGGGTCCTGGAAAAGGAAAGGGCTCGGGTCGATCCGACCAGCGACCCTGCAACGGCCGGGGATCTGGGGGAAAAAGGGTCCCAGACCAGGGATGCCGAACGGGTAAAGGATTTGGCAACAGGCAAAATCAACCCAATGCAGAACAAAACACAAATAAAGAATAAGGAGAATTCATATGCCAGGATATAATCGAACAGGTCCCATGGGACAAGGCATGACGACAGGCCGGGGTATCGGTGTCTGCAATACGTTTCCAGATGCATTTTGTGCCCCTTATACCAGGGACATTGGATCTGGGAGGGGCATGAAAATGCGAAGAAGGGACCAGTTTTGCCGCCAGGGGTTTGGACTGGGCCGACGGTTTTCCGGGGATCAGGTTTTGGAATCTGAAACAGTTCCAGAAGATGTTGCCCTGAAAATGGATATGCTCAAAACAAAGGCAAATGCAGTCAAACAGACCCTTGATCAGATTTATGACCAAATCAAAGACCTGGAAAAAACGAAAGAAACTTAAATCAATTGAAAAATTTTATGGACAACTGGGTAAAAGCTGAAACCTTTTGCCCAGTTGTTATCACCGTGTAGGGAGTATTTAAATGATAAACGTACTGTTGGCAAGCTCAGACAAAGCTCATTTTTCCGATATGATCAATGCATTTCAAGACCACGGCATCCGGATAGATCCCGTACAAACAGGCGATCTTGCATTAACCATGGTGGCCGATAGCCGCTATAATATGCTGATCACTGATGAAGACCTGCCGGATATGAGTGCTAAAACCCTGATTGAAAGAACGATTACGCTTAATCCCTTTATGAATTGCGTGGTTGCCAGTACACTTTCAAGCAATGATTTTCATGAAGCATTTGAGGGGTTGGGGGTACTCATGCAATTTCCCCGGACACCCGGCAGAACAGATGTTCAAAAACTGATTGACCACTTGAACAAAATAGAGTCGCTGTCAAAAAAATAAATTACGGTTACAAGGAGAATTAAACTGATGATTATCAGTATTGCAAGCGGAAAAGGCGGAACGGGTAAAACAACGGTGGCAACCAATTTGGCCTTTTCTCTGGGAAAAAATGTTCAGCTCATGGACTGCGATGTTGAAGAGCCGAATTCCCATCTTTTTTTAAACCCTGAAATTAAAGACAAACAAGCCGTTATTGCGCCGGTCCCCTTGATTGATGAAGATAAATGCACCTGGTGTAAAAAATGCATGGAGATCTGCAGGTTCGGCGCTATTGCTGTGGTCGGCAAAAAGGTGATTACCTTTCCTGATCTGTGTCACAGCTGCGGCGGCTGCATGGCAGTCTGTCCTGAACATGCTGTTTCAGAAGGCGACAGGGAACTTGGAGATATTGAAACAGGCAGCATCAAGGAGAACCTGT
The DNA here is from genome assembly GCA_014383445.1 of Candidatus Desulfobacula maris. Classification (GTDB taxonomy): domain Bacteria; phylum Desulfobacterota; class Desulfobacteria; order Desulfobacterales; family Desulfobacteraceae; genus Desulfobacula; species Desulfobacula maris. Next base: position 3,625 of record JACNHV010000262.1, read on the forward strand.
TTGTCCAGGGACGATTGAATGTCGGCCAGGTCATGTCACCGCCAATTATCAAAAAGATACTCACCCTTGCCAGGGACGGGATGGTAAACATCATTGATGCCCCTCCAGGCACTTCATGCCCCGTGATTGCTGCCATGAAAGGAGCGGATTTTGTTCTTCTGGTTACAGAGCCCACCCCTTTTGGACTTCATGACCTGGCATTGGCTGTGGAAACCGTTAAAATTTTAAAAATTCCCCATGGCATTGTGATCAATCGAGCTGGCATGGGAAACGATGGTGTCAAAGAATATGCGAAAAAAGAAGGCATCCCTATTCTTATGGAAATCCCGTTTGATAAAAAAATTGCCCAGGTCTATTCCAGAGGCGAACTCATCGTTGAAAAAATGCCTGAATATAAAGATAAATTTTTAGATCTGTTTGATCACATTAACCGCCTGATCAAAGATCCGGGCGATAAAGGAGCGGGTTTCAAATGAGAGAGTTGGTAATTTTAAGTGGAAAAGGCGGCACGGGTAAAACAAGTATAACTGCGGCGTTTGCATCTTTTTCCAGCAACATGATCCTTTGCGACGCTGATGTGGATGCTGCCGATCTTCATCTGCTCATGGCCCCGGACATTCAACAAAAAACAGATTTTCAAGGGGGCAATGTTGCTGTCATCAATCATGATAAATGCACGAGTTGCGGGCTGTGCATTGAATTATGCCGGTTTGACGCGGTAAAGGACAACTTTATAATTGATCCCATTGAATGTGAGGGATGCGGTGTCTGTTATGATCTTTGCCCGGAAAAGGCCATTGATTTCCCAATAAAGACCTGCGGAGAATGGTATATTTCAGATACCCGGTTCGGCACCATGGTTCATGCACGACTTGGAATTGCGCAGGAAAACTCCGGTCGTCTGGTGGCCCTTGTCAGACAGGAAGCCAGAAAAATAGTTCAGAAAAAAAACATTGACCTGATACTGACTGATGGCCCTCCAGGCATAGGCTGCCCCGTTATTGCATCCATGGGGCAGGCCAATGCGATCCTGATTGTGTCAGAGCCTACTGTTTCAGGGATACATGATCTTGCGCGAGTGGGTCAGCTGGCAGACCATTTTAAAATACCAGCCATGGTCTGTGTGAACAAATATGACCTGAATTTAGACCAGACTCAGGCTATAAAAGATCTGGCAAAAGAAAAAAACATCATTTTTGCAGGCCAGATCCCTTTTGACAAAAATTTTACTGAGTCCATGATTCAAGGAAAAAATATTATTGAAACCGATGAAAATTCGCAGGCAAGCCTTGCTGTCAGAAAAATCTGGGAAAATGTAATGGCCCAGCCTGCTATGAATATTGTACGATTGGCCTGAATTTTTAAACAAAATGAATTATTTAAGGAGTTAAACAAACATGAAAAACGGTAGAATTGCTATACCTTCCAACGGACAGGGCGGCCTTGACAGCACAAGAGCAGGACATTTTGGTCATTGTGACGTGTTTACATTTGTCGATGTTGAAGATGGTCAGATCAAACAGGTAACAACACTTCAAAACCAGGAACATGTCCAGGGCGGTTGCATGGTGCCGGTCAATCTTCTGGCCGACAACAAGGTCACGGCCCTGGTTGTGGGAGGTATCGGCATGCGCCCCTTAATGGGTTTCAGGCAGGTGGGCATTGATGTATACCACGATGCCGAACGTGAGCAGATCAGACCCGTTGTTGAAGACCTTATTGCCGGCAGGCTTCCTGAAATCAAAAATGATCAGGTCTGCGGCGGTGGCGGCGGACAGGTTTAAATATAAACATTAGGAGATTTATCATGAAAATCGCAGTAACATCAAAAGGCCGGAATCTTGATTCAAAAGTGGACCCCAGATTCGGTCGTGCCGCTTATATCCTCATTATTGACACAGATACGCTTGAATTTGAAGTGGTTGATAATGCTAAAAATGCAAATTCCTTCAAAGGAGCAGGAATTCAGGCTGCTGCCAGTATCAGTGAAAAAAATGCTGAAGTTCTTTTGACAGGATTCTGCGGTCCCAACGCCTTTAAAACCCTGGATACGGCCAATGTTAAGGTGGTCAGTGATGTTGCCGGTATAGTCAGGGATGCGGTCAAAAATTTTAATAAAGGGGACATTTCTTTTACAGATGCAGCAAACGTTGAGGGACACTGGTAACGGATATGCTCCTTAGCATTAGAAAATAATGTTCAAACTAAAAAAGTGTTAATGAATAAAACTTTATGAATTAATATTCTATTTCAAAGAGAGGATATCAATGGAACTTACTGATCTTGCCCCCCTTGAAGCGTGGGCACAAATAGAAAAAGAATCTTTTAAAAAATTCAACCTTCAAAGCTCTGTTTTTAATACAGATGGCATAAGAATAACAGATACCAAAAACTGGGCTAACAAAATCTGCCCGGAAATCAAATCAACAGACAAAGGCCAGAGTTTTATCTGCGCCACTGCCCACATGAATCTGGCCAACCAGGCGAGACAGACAAAAAAACCGGTGATCGAGGAATGTGATGCAGGTCTGGTCAAAATTGTGATCCCCATTTTTATTGATGATGAGTTTTTAGGCGCTGCCGGAGGATGTGGACTACTGCTGGAAGGTGGAGAGGTGGATTTATTTTCAATTAATAAAATTACTGATATTGACGAGACAATAATAGAAAAACTTTCTGAAGAAATTCCTGTCATCCCCACCCAAACCGCTGAAACTATCCGTGACTTTTTCATGAAAAAAGTCAATACACTTGTCAGCAAATATCAGGAAACCATTAATTCTCCGGTATTATTTTAAAGGCAGGGTGACTATAAATTCAGTATATTTATTCAATTGAGAGTTAATAGTGATGGTTCCGCCATGTTGCTTGATGGATCGTGATGCAATAAAAAGTCCCAGGCCTGTTCCTTTATTGCCTTTATCAGAAAAGAAAAGGTTGAATATTTTATCTTTTTTATTCTCGTCCAACCCTTTGCCATTATCTTTAATGGCAAAAATAATATGAGGGTCTTCAATGCGGATTAAAAAACTGATTTCACCCTTTTTCTTTTTTGATATGCAGGCATCAACAGCATTTTCAAGAATACTGGAAAAGGCTGCTAAAACAGCCATTTTGTCGATATAAAGTGAAATAGTATTATGGGGGAAGTCTACTTTAAAATTAATATTTTCCTGATCAGCTCTGGGTTTAATTGACGAAACAATTTCCTTTATCAGTTCCGGCAACAGGACGTGTGATCTGTCAGGTTCTCTTTTTTTGGTATGGAATAAAATATTCAATACCATCTCTCTGGTTTTTAAAATTTTGTCCTTAACGATTTCCCAGCCTTCCGATATTTGCCGGGTGTCATTTTTATCCAGGCCGGACTCTATGAGATATGAACCACCGTCAAGTCCAGTTAAAAGCTGTTTAAGGCCATGGGAAACAGAACCGATATGAAGTCCGAGTGAGGCGAGGTGATCCTGAAGTTCACGGATCATTGTTACATCAGTGGACATCTCCATGACATGCTTGACCTGACCTTTTGAATCTGTAATAGCAGATGTCTGGATAAAAATATTGCGTACGCTTGAGTCTTTTAAAACAACATCCATTTCAGCAGTATGAGAGCCCTTGTCCTTGAATGTTTTTATAACAGGGCAATCAGGACAGGGAGAATTTCTGCCTTTATACACATCATAACAGGTCATCCCTTCTTTATAATTGAAGTGCTCCTTGAATATCCTGTTTGTCTCTATAATAGTAAGATTTTTATCCTGTATCGTTAAATAACCTGGAGATTCGTTAAACAGCTGAATATATCTTTTTTCAGATTCTGCAAGTTTTTGGGTTTTCTCTTTAACAAGCTTTTCAAGGTCTTTTGTATAGGTCAGGATTTTTTTTCTTGTGTCTATCCTGTCATGGGCTCTTTTCAGTGCTATATCCAGAACATCATTATCAACAGGCTTTGAAATAAAATCAATGGCATCAAGCTTTAAGCTTTCAATGGCAAGCTTAAAATCACCATGTCCTGTAATCATAATAACTTCAGTATCAGGACTGTTCTTTTTTATATGTTTCAGCAGCGAAACACCATCCATCCCCGGCATTCTGATATCGGTCAGAACGATATCAAAAAAATCCCAGTCGATTTTTTCAGCCGCTTTTTTCCCGTTATCAGCAGTAGAAACTTCATATCCAAGATCCTGCAAATAGATTGTCAGAACTTTTCTAATACCTTCTTCATCATCCACAAGCAAAACTTTCGCTGCCATAATGGTTGTCCCTATTCAATTATTCCGGTTCAAGACCATTCCCCAATACACATTTTTTAATAATCTCTTTAAGATATTCAGAATCGGCATCTTTTGCAACAAAAATTGCCGGTTCAGGGATATCGTGTTCAAGATTAATATTCAACATTTTTATATGGTGAAAAAATGCTTTGCGATCAACCCCTGAAAAGAAAATAATGGGTATGGTTTTAAATTCAGGATGGGTTACAAGTTCCTGGTAGACGATGGCTCCCCCTTTTTTAGGCATCATGATATCCAGAATAATAGCGGAAGGCTTGATTCGGGTTAAGGTATCAAGCCCCTGCACACCATCTTTTGCCAATACAGGATCAAACCCCAAAGATTTGACAAGACTCATGAGATAAAATCTCATTTGAATCTCATCCTCCATGATGAGAATCCTATGTCTGCATTTTTCCCGGGACATTTTTTTTAAATTTACAATCTGTCCGGCCTGTTCACACTGGCGACAGGACAGGCTGATCTTAAAACCACTTGTTCGACTGTTGTTCCAAGAAGTGCTTCGTCAGGGTCAATATCCCTTGTATGATGGGCCATGACAATCAGATCGCCACTGGTTTCCCTTGCAAATTTTAACAGTTCCACATAGGGAACGCCTTCCCATATGGAAATCTCGTAATTATCAAAATCATTCATTTGAGAAACATACTCTTTTTCAAGTCTTGCTCTAGCAGCCGCTATCTTATCCTCTATTGATTTTTGCCCGGGTGAAACGCCAGCCTGGGAAGTATCAATATCAAGGGCATGGAAAAGATAAAGCTTGCATCCAATAGATTCTGCCATTTTAAAGGCGAATTTAAATGCAGACATGGAGGCCTTTGAAAAATCAGTTCCAAAAATAATTTTATTAAAATACCAGAAACAGGTTGCACATGGCCTGCTGATGATAAGGACCGGACACCTGGCTCTTTGGGCTACTTTCTGCATTGTAGTCCCCACGATACCCCTGAATCTTGCCGCCCCGGTTTCATCGGCTCTTGTGTGGGAGCCCATTATGATGCAGTCAATTTCCTCTTTCCTGGCAAATCTTAAGATCTCTGTTGAAGGAATACCTGCAAGAATTTCAAACCTTGGTTCTCCATGCTTCTCAATGAGTGTTGCATAGGTGTTTTTCATCTCATCCTTGACCCACTCAACATAGTCAGGCCCTGCATCATCTTTTTCTCCTGTCAGATAATCAGTTATAGAGAAACTGCTTCCATGGGAAGGAACACCAAATACATGATAAAGGATCAATTCCGATTTGTATTTCTCGGCAAGTTCAAAAGCGATTTTAGCAGCCGCATCACAGGCCGGAGAAGCTGTTGTGGCAAAAAGTATTTTTTTAAACATAATTACCTCCTTATTGAACATTCTAACGGGTTAAAATTAAAAGAAAGTTCCCAGGCAATGCCTTCCACAAGTTCAAAAAGAGTGTAAAAGGTCTCATACTGGAAAACATCCTCCTTATCCCCAAAAACAACATGTTTTAATTTCCCGAGTTTTAATTTGTGATTCAATAAATCTTCCAAATGGAAAAACTTTAAATCGATCATCTTTTTGTTGGATACTCCTTTCAAAGTGGTATAAAAATTCAAGCGTGGGCTTCCTGGAAATCCTTCTATTTCAATCGTTTTATAAAATAGCAATGATTCTAATTCTTTGTTTTTAAATCCTGAACTGCAATTTTTGGAAATAATTTCAAGAAGTGCTTCCAATATTTCGCTTATGTTTTTCAGATCCGGATACTGGTTGACCATCATAAAAAAGGAACTCAAGGTAAAGCTTTCATCAATTTCGATATAGTTTCCTAATATTTTCAGAACGGAGATGGTGAGTTTTTTACCTTTTTTTTTAATAACACCGTTTTTATGAAGAAAAATTTTTTCCATGAGTTTAAAAGCCCCTTTCTTCGACTTTGCTCCTTAACGGGATTTTAACAACAAACAGGGTGCCTTTTCCCTTCTCAGAACTAAAATGTATTTCCCCATCATGTTCTTCTACTATTTTTTTGGTAGTCATCAAACCGAAACCGGTTCCGTTCATCCCCTTGGTGGTAATAAAGTCTTTTAAAATAGATTTTTTTATGGTGTCGTTAATGCCGCAGCCATTATCCTGGACCTTGTACACAATATTGTTATTCTCTTTTTCAACAATAATATTTACGTTTTTGATCTGATCGGGATTCGCAATTTTATTAAAAGAATCAAACGCATTGACTACAAGATTTAAAATGCAATTGTGTATCGCATCACAGTCCATGAAAACCAGTCTTTTTTCCATACAGGGCAAAAGTTTAAAAATGATATTTTCTTCTTTTGCCCTGTGGTTCATCAGCTGCATCACCTCTCTTACCGGTTTATTGGGATTTTCCAGTTTGAAATCCAGTTTTGTTGTTTTGGCATAGTTTAAAAGATCCAGGGAGAGTTTGGTAATTTTATTTATATTCCCTTTCATCATTTCCCAGCCCTGTTTTAAATATTCACGATTTTCAAGCTCGATTCCCTGTTCCAGAACAAAAGAACTTCCCTTAAGACCTCCTGCAATATTTTTAATTGCATGGGACATGCCGGCAATTGTCTGGCCGATTGTCACAAGTTTTTCAGATTCATTTATTTTTTTGTCTTTTTCCTTTACAAGACTTTCCAGATCATCCATATAGCTGTTTATATTCTGGCTTATGGAGATACGCTCCTGTGCTTTTTTTATTGCTGATTCAAGGTCCCCGATATCAATGGGTTTGGTTATGAAATCTGCTGCTTCATGTTGAAGGCTTTTAACTACCAGATTCATGTCGCCATGACCGGTTATCATAATAACCTCTGTTTCAGGATTCAGGTCTTTAATTCTCTTCAGGACCTCAATGCCGTCAATACCAGGCATTTTAATGTCTGTTATGACAATACAGGGATTTTTTTCTATAAAGGTTTTAAGCCCTGTCTCACCGTCAGATGCAAGGCATACATCATACCCGGATGATTCAAGGGTAATTTTCAAAACTTTGCGGATACCTGCCTCATCGTCGACAAGAAGTATTTTATTGTTTTCCATGGCCTTGACGTTCATTTAATACTCCTTCAGGTTTTTATAAAAACTAATGGTGAAGGTAACACCACCTTCAGGATTATTCGTGACACAGATATCTGCACCAGATTCCTTTATGATTCCATAACTGATAGATAATCCCAGACCGGTTCCCTTTCCCACTTTTTTGGTCGTGAAAAAAGGTTCGAAAATCTTGTTCATATCTGCTTTTGAAATTCCCGTTCCCGTATCTGATATTCTAACAATAACATCACCCTTGGTAAATGAAGTGGCAATGGTGATCCGTTTTGCTTTCCCATTTTGGTCTCCACTGGTTTCAACCCTGGCCTCTATGGAATCTCTTGCATTAATGAGAAGATTGATGAAAACCTGCTCCAGACGAGCCGGATCAGCGATTATTTCGGGAAGATTTTCATCAAGTTTCCATACAACCTCAATCTCTCGCAATTTTAATTGCTGGCTGAAAATGTCAAAAGCCCTTTGAATGGTTTCATTTATATTGACAGCTTCCTTTGAAAGCGTTGATTTACGACCAAACAAACGCATGTGGTTGGTAATCTTTGAAGCCCGGTCCACATGGATTTCAATTTCCTGAGACAGAGTGTTTAAAATCTCCTGATCAATTTTTTCATTTCTGCTTATTTTCCGGGATATAAAACTTGAAGCAGTTTTAATGACAGATAATGGTTGGTTAAGTTCATGTGCCACTCCTGTTGCCATTTCTCCCAAAGTCGCCATTTTACCGGCCTGAATTAACTGGTGCTCTGTTTCAACTGACAGGGTTATGTCAACCACTGTAACAAGCAGTACTTTTTGTTCTGTAAACTCAGCAGGACTGACCCAGATATTTACATAGATAGTCTCCAGGTTCTTCTTATGATTTATTAATCGTTCATGAAGCGGATTATCAAAATTTTGCTTGAATTTTTCAAACTCCTCTGGTTCTGGGAAAAGAAAAGAAAAATGCTTATCTTTCAACTCATCTTTTTTAAAACCATATACAGTCAGAGCACTGTTATTGCAGTTCATGATCGTATAGGTATCAATATCCAAAATAAACACGGGATTGGGAATACTCTCAAAAATCGCCTGGTATTTTCGTTCGGACTCTTTGACATTCTTTTCTAGTTTTTTTCTTCGGGAAATATCAATGGTCATTTCCATGGCAGCTATGATATTTCCCTGGTCATCTTTTAACGGTGCTGTTTTCACAAACCAGTGGGCAATCGTTCCATCCTTGTTTATTCCGGACTCTTCACTGAAATGGGATTTACCGTCAATAAATGTTCTTTCAACCGGACAGTCATTACATTTGTTGATCAAGTTTTTGTAGGCAACATAACAGCGGTCACCATATTCAGGATTGAATTTTTTTGAAAATTCCTTATTAAATTCAATCAGTTCATAGTCTCGGTTTTGAACTGTAATGGCACAGGGAACCTGATCAAAGAGATTCTGGTATCTGCGTTTTTGGTTATTAAGTTCATCCTGTTTGTTCTGAATTTTTTCCCCCATAACCAGAATGGCAAGGGATAACTTCCCGATTTCATCTTTCTGGATCACATTTTTTATATTGTTTTGATAACTTCCTTTTCCGATACGATCTGTTTCTTTTATTAATTTTTTGATGGGATTGGTTACCAGACGGAAAAGACTAAAGCCAATCGTTATTGCCAGGATTATAAAAAGATAAATGGCTGTCCAGACGGACATTTTTTTTGTAAAACTGATTTCAGCCTTTACATCTTTTAAAGAAACCACAACATCAAGGGCTCCAAGTTTTTTTATTCCTTCAGGATGATAATGGCATTGGGTAGTTGAGCAGGAGGGTTCATTTAATATGGGGTTCATAATACCCAGCAAAAATTCATCCTGATCTGATTTAAATATTCTGACTCTGTCCTTGATATCTTTTCGAATGATTGCCGTCTCTGTTGCATGACAAGTTTTACAGGCCATATCTGTTTTTTCAACCATAGAGCCAAGTTCCATGGCCATATTTGAGAACTTAATCTGCCCCTGACAATTAAAAATTCGTATGGCTTCAATTTCATTGTACTCTGACATGCTTTTTAAAATTTTTTGCATATCCTTGTTTGGATTATGCAACATTGCAAACCAGGTAAAATTCAAAACCGTGTTACAAAATTTATCAACCTCAGATATTTTTTTATTTATCAGGGTTTTTTCCTGAAATATAGTGGTAAAATAGGACCAGATAAAGATGCTTGCAAAAAGCACGATGCCTACAGAAATCATAAGCTTTAATGCAAGACTCTCTATTTTTATGAAAGATTTAAACATTACACCTGATCCCTTTTTCCCTTTTTGTTAATTTAACAATTCCGCGACCTTGGTCAAAACCTCTTTAGGATCAAAAGGTTTTCCAAAGGAAGCAGCAGCTTTTGGAATTGAATATTTAATTCCTGTAAGGCCGCTGATTACGATAACCGGTATATCAAACCCTTTTATTTTACTGATTTTTCTAAAAAATCTTGGTCCCCACTCTTCAGGCATTTCAAGATCCAGAGTGATGAGGTCAGGATTTTCATTTTTATAAGTATCAAAAGCATTTTTGCCATCCTTTGCAATACAGGTTTCATACCCGTTATCTTTAAAAAGGGTGTCAAGATATTTGGTAATAGCTGGATCATCATCTACAATCATAATTTTTTTTGTCATAACAACCTCACTTTTTGATATGGCATTCACCACATAAAACCGGTCCTTTGTTAGATTCAAAATGACACTCTTTACACTGTTTATGAAACGCCATTCTTAAAGGAATTGCGTTTTCGGGTGTTGGTTTTAAAAAGTGGCACTCAGAACACAAATAGTCCTCAGAGGACTCATCCTTAATCAATTTTTTGTTTTCATACACATGATGGCAGATGGAACAGTCATCTTCCAACATTGCTTTTTCATTATGATCATCATGATCAAACACAGCGGCAGATCTTTGGGGATGATCAAAAACTATATTGTCAATCGTTGGAATTTCTTCCCGGGAGTAAGCATAAAATGCAGTTATAATAAGTATGACGGCTGACATAAATATTAATCGTTTTAGTTTCATCATAATCGCCTTTCCATGTTAACTGTCTTTCTGGTAAATTGTCTTTTCCATGACTTCAAAAATTATGTCCCCCAAAAATTTAATCTCCATCTTCAGGCCATAATGATGAACAATATCTTCAAGCCCGGAGTGGCAGTTATGACAGGGTGCAATCAAAACCTGGGCCCCTGTTCTTTCAAGCTGTTCTTTCTTTTCTCTGTTATTGATCATTCTGGACCCTTTCCAGGGAGGACCGCAGTTAATAACGCCACCACCAGCCCCACAACAATAATTATGTTCCCTGTTAGGAGTCATTTCAATAAATGATTCGCACAATATGTTTACTATTTCCCTGGCTTTATTGTGCAGCCCTCTCCCGCGGGAAACATTGCAGGGGTCATGCAGGGTAACGGTTTTTTTATATTGTTCCTTTACCTTGATCCGGCCGGAAGTTAAAAGATCATGATAAAAGTCAATGGCATGAACAAGATCCACGGGCGGCATGGCCCATCCAACCCACCTGTTTCCCACGTCATACACTGATCGGAACGCATGGCCGCATTCTCCCATGACAATTTTTTTGACATGTAATTTTGTCGCTGTTTCATAATGCGCCCGGGCAATTCTGCCGGATATTTCAAAATCACCCGTAAACATGGCCATATTGCTGTTATCCCAACCGGGTGTGGAGGGCATGGTCCAATCCAGGCCTGCTGCATGCATGATCACGGCTGTCTGGTAAATAAGCCCGGCCTGGAATTTGGGCTCAGGAGCAATCACCGAATACATGATGTCAGCACCGTCCTTGTCCAGGGGAATTCTTAAATTTTCAAATTCCTCTCTTGCGTCTTCTTCCTGCCATTGAAGCGTGTCGATCCACTCATCTTCTTTCACCCACATCTGGTTCATGGTAGCGGAATGGGAATTTACTGTATCCTGGATATAAAGCGGCGTAATTTCAAGTTTGTGGCAGATCCGTCGCACCAGGGTCATCATATATGCGATATCAATGCCGAACGGACAGTACATGGAACACTTTTTACAAACATTGCATTCCGTATGGGCAATTCTCACCACATCCTTTAATAATTGTTTTGAGACCTTTCCTTTTTTGTTAATCATTTCCAGAATGGTCTGTTTGACTTTTCCTGCAGGTGAAAGTTTTGGATCGCGGTCATTAGAAAGGAATATGCTGCAGGCATCGGCACACAGACCACAGCGCATGCAGGTTTCCACATAAACCTTAAAGCGTGCGCCCGTTTCCTTTGTCAATACCTGATTGATGACTGTGGATATTTTTTCAGGCGTAAGCCTTGCCAATCCCTTTTCAACACCTTCATCAATGACATCTTTTTTGTTTGATTCAGGCTTTTCATTTGTGGTTAATGTTTCCTGCATGAATATCTCCTTAAAATGGTTTACCAGTCTTTTGCATGCCTGACACTACCAAATTCAGAGCCCGTATACGCTCTGGTAAATGGTGCCATAAACATATGAAAAAACCGTGTAAAAGGTATCAGAATAATCATCAGTTCTCCTGATAGGACATGGACGATAACCATCCATTGATAAGCAAAGAACTGGTGGTAGGCTAAAAATCCGGTAACAAACGGGAGGGCCACGATCAGAATAAAACCAAAATCTGATAGTTTTGTTAAAAAATTGACTTCCGGAACGACAATTCTTCTGATGATAAAAAACAATAATGAAAATATGACAATAAGGGTTAGGATATCGGCCACTGCGTCATTCATCGTAAACCATGACCACTGCATTGATTCTTCTAAAAGTGCAACATGGGACAATAAAAAAATCGGGATTAAAAAAAGCAGCAGATGGAACACATAGGAGATGCCGTAAAAAACAGGGCTCTTCCTTGTGCTGACAGGTAAAAATGGTATGAGCCAGGCAAATATAGACCTGAAGCTGTATTTAAACGACATGTAAGTGTAGATAAAATTTTCTCGTTCATTGACCAGTTTGATCACCTGAAAAAATCTGAATATAACGCCAATGAAAAATATCAGAAATGAGATCCAGACCATGGGACCCATAATAAAATTGATAAAAGAATGCATAATTTCTCCTCTAAAGAACTTTGTCTAAAGTCAGTATCTGTCTTAAATAAATGCCGTTTTTCATAGCCTTTAAAAGAATCTTATCATTATCCGGACTGATCTGTGGCTCAAAGATCATATCAAATCGTTCCTGATAAACCTTGCCATTGACAACCAGATAAAAAATGCCCTCTTTTTCCATTCGGGTGGCCAATATTTCGCTGTTGGAACTTACAATCGGATTCCACAGTTTGTCTGCCTTGAGGTTCCAGGGTTTTCCATTGACGGCAATATCCCAGAATCCCTGGTCCTTAAAAACCGCCACTAGTGAATCTCCATTGTCAGAGTAAAAAAGCGTTGATATCATTGAATCACAGTGGAGAGCCCAGGTTCTGTCATTTTCTGAAACAGTCCATTTTCCATAGCGGTCAGAAACGATGGCGGCAATTTTCTTTCCATCTCCATGAATCGCCAATTGACCGAACTGTTCATAACTTTTGTCCCAGAAAGGGGCTTCATCTTTAAAAAGGAACCATTTACCACCCTGTCTGACGGGCGCTATCACAGATGTGTCCTTATTAATAAATTCAGGTTTCCAGGCAAATTGGAAATTTTTTTCCCAGGCTTGACTGTTTTTAGATATGGAGTAGTCAATACGATTTTTTCTGATAGAAGATGCAACCTGCTTCCCTTTGCTGTCAAAGGACAGATCCCAGATATTCATGAACTTTTCAGGCTGGGCAATACCATCAACCGCTATTGAAAAAATGCCCCGGCTGAAACCCTCAATATCGCCCTGACCCAGGGGTTCCACCTGGACAATGGCTGCTGAAGTGCCCTGGCAGCTTAAGACCACACCGGATATGTTATCATAAAGTTCGTCCCACATCCTGTCATTGACAGCCATTCCATACTGCCCGTCCTTTTGAACGGCTGCCCCCATAAATGATCCATCCGGGCTAAATTGAAAATCCCAGATATAATCAAACCGTGTTTCCCAGAAAGAGCCGTTTACACAGACTGTCCATTCTTCATCCTTGCATACAAGTGCGGTAAGATTTCCATTCGACAAAAATCTTAGGCCCCAGGCTTTTTCAAACGTTTCTTCCCAGATTTCTCCATTCACGCAGGCACTGAATTGGGCTTCATCCAAATTCACGATGGATGCGATTTTTTCTCCATCAGGACTGACACTAAGCTCTTCCACCCAGTTAAAGCGCTCTTGCCATTCTTTTACCGGAATTTCTTTTTTTTCTGAATCCCAATCCCATGGTTTTTTGTTTATCATTTTTCATCTCCGGTTTTATTTTAGTTAATGTTTGACCGAAAACTCAAACACAGAGTTTTCGGTCAGGCACTAGTTAAATGGTCCCTATTGATTTGACAAAGAATATCCTCAATGGATGCGACACTCAGAGGCTTTTCCAAAAATGCGTCAATTCCCGCCATTGATATTTCCTTTTTAAGTTCATCAGTTACGATTGTTGCCATCAAGACCCTTGTTATTCCAGGTTTTTGAATGGCTGCCTGCTTTAAAAAAGTCAACCCATCCATATCAGGTAGAAAATAATCAGAAATAACAACATCAATATCCTGATATTTAAGGGAATTAAGACCCTCAGATGCTGATTTGAATATCAGGAACCTTAACTGCCCGTTGGCAAAAAATGTACTTAACGATTCCCTGACATATTTGTCATTATCTATGAGCATGATCTGTAATATTTTTGTCTGTTCTTTTCCCATAAATTTCCGCCAGAGTTTATTTTAATTTAAAACAATTAGAGCATTAAACATGCCAGTGATATGAGATGGTGTGGTTTTGTTTAAATTACAGCGGGTTGTAAAAAAAATCGTTTATTTGGATTGTGTAAAAAATTGGAAAACTTCAAATAATAGTTAGAAGATTTAAGAAATTTAGAAATTTTTAGAAGATATGGATACGAAATATGAGATGGGTTATATTTTATTTAATTTTTTCCATTTGTATCGAAATGTATGATGATTCATTTCCAGCAGCCTGGCGGCTTTGCTTTCATTTCCTTTGGTAAGTCTTAAAGCGTGTTCCATATATTTTTTTTCAATACTTTCCAGTAATTTCCCTATATTAATTCCCTGGTCTGGTATGTGGAAAGCCTGGTCTTTTAAACCATCCGGCTCAGGCTTTTCCATATTGTTTGGTTTTGGATTGTCTGATTTTGAGTAAATTCCAAGATCCTCCCTGGTAAGCACATCGGTTTGTGCGATGAGAGATGCCCTTTCAATAATATTTTTCAGCTCCCTTACATTTCCGGTAAACTCATGTGAGAGCAACAAATTCTGAGCTTCTCTTGAAATATTTTTCAGGTTCTTTTGAAATTTTTTATTAAACTCATATAAAAAATGTTTAGCTAAAGGCAATATATCGTCTCTTCTTTCATTTAAAGAAGGTATCTTTGCTTTTACTACACATAGCCTGAAAAAAAGATCGTTTCTAAAACGGCCCTGATCAATTAATTCTTCCAGATTTTTATTTGTTGCAGAAACAATGCGTACTTTTACTTTGAATTTCCTGGTACTGCCAACCTTATAAAATTCACCGCTTTCAAGGAACCTTAAAAGTTTAGCCTGACCTGCCTGACTCAGGTCTGCCACTTCATCAAGGAAAAGGGTGCCATTATCTGCTTCTTCGATAAAGCCTTTTTTACCCTGTTTTTTGGCACCGGAAAAGGACCCTCCCTCATATCCGAACAATTCACTCTCTATTAATTCATCAGGAAAGGCTGCGCAGTTTACAGCTATAAAAGGTCCTTGAAACACCGGACTTCTGGCATGGATGGCTTTTGCTATCAATTCTTTTCCAGTCCCTGTTTCCCCCATTATCATAATGGGGGTATCCGGGCTTTTTGCAATCATATTGATAAAATCCATAACATCTTCAATGTTTTTGCTTTCTCCAATAAAACAAGGGTGATTATCTTTCAGATATTTTTCCTGGAGAATTTTAACCTCTTTTCTCAAAGCAATGGAGGATATGGCTTTTTTAATGGTTAGCTCAAGAATATCTGGATTCATGGGTTTAAGGATAAAATCAAAAGCGCCTGTTTTCATTGACCGGATAACCATATTAATGTCTTCAAATGCAGTTATCATGATAACGGGAAGATCAAGGGTTTTCTTTTTTATGATAGCCAAAGCGTCTATCCCGTTCATAACAGGCAGACCAATATCCATTAAAACCAGATCCGGTGCATTCTTTTCCAGACCTGATAAAAATGATTCTGCATCGCTAAAACAAGAGATGTCATATTCTTCAGACAGGATCAGCTCAAGACCGTCACGAATGGATTCTTCATCATCAACAACGCTGATTGAGTATCTTATCACGGCTCAATCTCTTCTCTTTTCAGGGGTAGCTCAATAATAAACCGGGCACCTTCTTTTGTGCCTGGATTAAACCTTAACGAACCGCCATGGTCAGTAATGATTCTATGGCATATGCTGAGACCTATGCCTGAGCTATTGGTTTTTGTTGTGTAAAATGGATCAAATATTTTTGACTGGCTTGACATGGGTATACCAGGACCTGAATCCTTTATTGAGATAGCAATGCAATCCTTTTTCTTATATGTTTCAATCTCTATTATTTTTTTGCCGTCATACTCTTTCATGGCCTCGGCCGCATTGGTTATAAGATTTAAGACAACCTGTTCAATCAGATGCGGTTCGTTCCAGCATTCCGGAAGAGTTGGATCAAGTTTTTTTATAAATGTAATCCCATCTTTCCTTAATGAGACAGATGTCAGTTTTGTAAGCTCATCAATATTATTATTGATATTGGCCATGATAAACTGGGGTTTGCCGGGCTTTGAAAAGTCCATTACCCGTTTAATTATGGATTCTATCTTGTTGGAGGCAAGCTCTACCTTGTCAATTATTGATAGGACATTGTTAATGTCGCCCATGTTTTTATATATTTGTTTTAATGCTTTTAAATAGATATAAATACCAGATAAAGGATTTCGTATTTCATGGGCAATTCCAGCCGTGATCCTGCCAAGGGATGTCATTTTATCCTGGATTCTTAAAAAATTTTCAACCTCTTTAGAGTCGGTAATATCCATGACATTGGTTATCACAGATTCAATACCCATATAATCTATTTTTTGGGCACTGATCAATGCCCATCTTACCTGAGATTCATCTTTCCCTCCCCCTTCGGGATAATATCTGAAATCTGTTTCAATATGCCTTATTTTGTTTGTAATTAAGTCTTGATAATTTTTTTTTATCCGCTTTTGATCATCAACATAGATATTTTCAAAACCAGGGGGTTCAAAAGCACTTGTACTAAGACGGTGAATCTTTCTAGAACCAGCATTCCTATAGACTTTTTTATCGTTCTGTATAATGGAGATACAATTTAATGAATTTTCAATTAAAGTCTTAAATCGTATCCTGCTTTCTTCTTCTGCTTTTTCTGATAATTTTCTTTTCTCTTCCAGATCAATCCTGTAAAGTCCAAATGCAATATCATCTGAAATCTCTTTAACAATGCTTTTTTCAGTTTTATCCAGGCTGAGTTCATTGGGAATCGACAGGACCATAAAGCCATAGTTCTTATCCTCATGGCTAAGCCTTACCGCCATAGAAGCCCTGCCGGAATAATTTTTTGAAAGCGTGCATTCAGTGCATTCTTTGACTGGATCTGCCACACAGAAAACATCTTCTGATTCAAGGGTCTTTTTAATACACCGTGTGAAATCCCGGTTTTCAAGCTTGCTGCGCATTTCATCAAAATTGCTGTTAAATCCTGACTGAGCGATCATCAGGACATTGTTGTCCTCATCCAGCAAACCTATCCAGGCATTGTAATAGCCTCTTTTCTTAACCAGGATACTGCAGATACCGTTTATAAGTTTTTGTTTATCATTTTGAGTTACAAGAAGCCTGCCAACATCTCTTAACGACATCAACACAAGATTTAAATGCTTGATTTTCTTTATTTCATGGTCATTGTTCACGAGTCACCCCAATGTAATGGATTACTCCACAATGCCCAATACTTCAACTTCAAAAATCAAGGTGGCTCCCGGCTTTATGAGAGACCCTGCTCCTCTGTCTCCATATGCCAGTTCAGGTGGGATATACAATTCCCATTTTGATCCCACCTTCATTATCTGAAGTGCCTCGACCCAACCCTGGATCACACCGCCCACCTGAAATGTTGCAGGCTTGCCCCTGCGATAGGAAGAATCAAACTCTGTGCCGTCAATAAGCGTGCCTTTATAGTGACACTCTACAGTATCCGTTGCCTTTGGCAAAGGACCTTCTCCCTCAATAATAATTTTATATTGAAGCCCGGATGAAAGGGTTACAACATTTTCCTTTTTCTTGTTTTCATCTAAAAACTTAAACCCTTCTTCTCTGTTTACTTTGGCTTCCATTTTAATCCTCTCCATTTGTTTTTGTCTTGCCAGTCGCTGATAAGACATCAGAATCTCTTCTAATTTTTCTTGAGTCAGTTTAGGCTGTTTTTCATGCCTGTCCATGGCCCCCATCATAAAAAATGCAGGATCGAGCTCAAAAGTTTCTTTCAGTTTATCAAAAATATCATATCCAAGGGCATAACTGATCTGCTTTTCAAGATCTGCCTTTTCAATGGATTGTTCTTTTTCTTCATTTGCAAAACATTCAATGTTGAACAAAAATAGAATAATCAGAACCAGAAAACATTTTTTATAATATTGCATTAAGACCTCACTTTTATCAAATAATTTCTATAGCGCATGCCATGGATACACCTCCGCCGCCGCAAAGAGTGGCAAGGCCAAGGGATTTTTTTCTGTTTTTCATGGCGTACATCAGGGACACGACGATTCTTGCACCTGTGGAGCCAACGGGATGACCCAGCCCTATTCCAGAACCATTGACATTGGTGATTTCCCGGTTCAGTCCAAGTTCTCTTTCGCACCCCAGATATTGGCCTGCAAAGGCCTCATTTATTTCAATGAGTTCAAAGTCCTTGAGCTCAATTCCTGATGATTTGATTAAATTGTTCACTGCAGGAACGGGAGAAAGCCCCATGACAGAAGGATGGCAGGCCCCACGCGAAACGGCTTTTATCCTGGCAATCGGGGAAAGTCCCAATTCTTTTGCTTTTGAGGAAGACATGATAATCATACCCGTTGACCCGTCATTAATACCTGAAGAATTCCCTGCCGTTACTTTGCCGATTTTCGGAACAAAGGCTGGAGGAAAGGCTTCTAACTGCTCCATGGTTATTCCCTGTCTGAAGTGTTCGTCCTTATCAAAGATAATGGGATCTTTCCTTTTTTGGGGAACGCTTACCTGTACGATCTCATCCTTAAATGATCCATCATGCGTTGCACGCTCTGCCTCATTGTGGCTTCTTAAAGCAACCTCATCCATATCTTTTCTGGAAATATCCATGTGCTGGGCTATAAATTCAGTGGTATGTCCCATAATATAAGGCTTTCCAACAAAATAACTCAAAGGAGGCTTGGTTTCATCCACTGGCCCATCTTCAGGATGGGGGATGATATGGGAACCGCAGTGCAAAGCGTGAATCATGTTATCAACAAAGGTCTGGTCCTGAAGTCTGCACCCCCAGCGGGCATTGGGAACACTGTATGGAGCTGATGACATATGCTCTGTCCCGCCTGCCAGGATAATATCTGCCATACCGGCCTGAATCATGGCCATCCCGGAAATCATGGCCTCCATCCCGGAAATACAGACCCTGTTGACTGTGGCAGCAGGCACTGTATCTGGAATACCTGCCAGCAAGGCCCCAACTCTTGTAACATTGAGGGTGTCACAGGATTCCATACAGCATCCATAACGTATATCATCTATAGTTTCAGGCTCAATATTTGCCCTTTTAATAGCCTCTTTCATGGTAACCGCTGCAAGGCTTGCCCCATTCATGGGGAGCAGGGTTCCACCAAAAGCACCAATGGCTGTTCTGCAGCCGGATACAATGACAACATCTTCCATTTTTATTTACTCCTGTCCTTTAATTTTTATCCATGTCTGTTTTAAAACAAACGCTCTTCCATACTGGCGGCCGGGTTGTTTTCATATGTGATGGCCGTCAGTTTTCCAATAGTCGCAGGGATGATGGTGGTTATAAAAAATTGAGCTGTTTTGATTTTTCCCTGATAAAAATCTTTTTCCTTTGTATCTATTTTTAAAATTGAAATATTAGCCCGCCACAGCAGCATCCACGCAATTATGATATCTCCTGCAGCCTCCATCAATGGATGGGCACAGGCAAATGCTGATATCATATGTTTTGATAAAAGTGCATTACCCGTATTTTTGCATGTGACTTCAAATAAAACAAGTGCGGCTTCCAATTTTATTGCAAGCTCATTTAAATTATCATGGTCCCTGGCTGTCAATATAGTTGCTTTAATCTCACGGATCAGCACATCCAGAAAAGCTCCATTATTTCCTGCAATCTTCCGGTTCAGAAAATCCATAGCCTGAATACCGTTTGAACCTTCATAAATGGAGGCAATTTTACAATCCCTTAGCATCTGCTCCACAGGATACTCTCTGGTATACCCATATCCTCCAAATATCTGCATGGCCTCAACACAGACATCAAAGCCTTTTTCACTGGAATAGGCTTTGACCACAGGTGTTAAAATTTCCACCAGATTTGAATAGTCTTGGGCCTCTTTCTTATCTGTTGCCGTCTCTTTTTTATCAAAACAATAGGCAACATAATAAATCAGGCTTCTTATACCTTCCACATAGGATTTCATCTTTAAAAGCATCCGTTTCACATCAGGGTGACGAATAATCGGTACCTGGCCTGCCCCATGATCGGCAAGTTTTTCAATGCTGCGACCCTGGAGCCTTTGCTTTGCATAATCAAGGGCATGCAGATAGGCCAGATTAGCACTTGCAAAGGCCTGTGTTCCAACCTCCAGCCTGACTTCATTCATCATGTGAAACATGATTTGCATACCCCGGTTGGGGGTTCCCAGCAAAAATCCCCGGCACTTGCCTTTGCTGCCAAGAGACAGGGAGCAGGTTGGACTGCCATGAATTCCCATTTTTTCTTCAACCCCTGTACATACCACATCATTTAATTCACCGAATGTGCCATCTTTGTTAACCCAGATTTTGGGAACGATAAACAGGGAAATACCCTTGGTTCCAGCAGGAGCCCCTTCAATTCTGGCAAGTACGGGATGAATAATATTTTCAGTAAGATTCTGTTCCCCATTTGTAATAAAAATTTTACTGCCAAAAATTTCATAGGTGCCATCATCCAGTTTTTTTGCCGAGGTTGTCAATGCCCCGACATCTGATCCAGCGCCGGGTTCTGTCAACAGCATTGTTCCTCCCCAGACACCAGTATAGAGTTTTTCCAAAAACAGGTCTTTTTGTTCCCTGGTTCCGAAAAGATCAATCATTTTTCCGGCACCATGGCTGAGAATGGGATATGTTGTTAAAACATAATTTGCACAGGTAATATATTCCATGGCTGCCTGGGCAATACTGAAGGGAAGCCCCTGTCCGCCATACTCAGGATTTTCAGTTAATGCACACCATTCACCTTCCACAAGAAGTCTGTGGGGTTTTCTCAAACATTCCGGTACTTTGACCGTACCATTTTCAAAAATCACGCCTTCTTTATCGCATTGAGTATAGGTTGGAAAAATTTCTTTAACGGCCAGATTTTTGGCTTCTTTTATCACCATATCAAACATTTTTTTATTAAATGTTTTGTATTTTTCTGAAGTTAAAAACGAATCAACCTTAAATTGTTCATAAAGGACAAAATCGATATCTCTTTGATCGCTAAGTTTAGGGGCCATGCTTCACCTCTTGTATGTATTAATATTTGGACATGTGAAATTTACTTATTCAGCATAAGTATGTCAAACAAAAAATAACTGGGGGACAATCATGTAAACAGTGTTTATAACAAACTGGATAGAAATACAGTTAAAAAGCATGCGGAACAAAAGACTTTGCGTTGTAAAAACACTGCATATGTTTAATATGCTTTAGTTTTCACGCCTTGCCGGACAGGCGACTCAACTCCCAAAATTGGTAATTAATTTTTGAGTGAGCCCTAAAGAACGGTGCAAACCTGTTTCTTCTTTTCTGGATAATCTATAAGGGCTCTATCTTTCTGAAAACTTCATAGTGTGGCCATTGGATATGTTATCTGAAAATTTTGCAGGCCTATACCCGCAAAAGAATCCTATTCATCCTCTTCCTCCGCTTCCTCCTCTGGAAGTAAATGCTCCGGAATAATAAGCATTTTTATAATCAAGGGTTTCAGGAATGACCATCTGATACCAATTTCAAATTCTTCTTCCAGATCCCGGATGGCATCCCAGCAATTATGACAAGGCGAAATCACAAGTTTTGCGCCCGTTGCAATGATCTGATCTCTTTTGACTTTAAGACCTACATTTCTTTGTTTCCTGAAACACCCGATACCATTAAAACCACCGCCGCCGCCGCAACAGAAATTATGTTCCTTATTGGGTGACATTTCTATAAAATAACCCGGTTCTACAATGTACGAAATGATTTCCCTGGCAGTCTCTCTTAATCCATGATTTCTAACGTAGTTACAAGAGTCCTGCAGTGTAACCGGTTCTTTAATTCTTTTTGCAGGGTCTATTTTCAACTTACCCGTTCTTAACGCCTCTGCCAGCCATTCGATATAATGAATGGATTCAACGGGCGGTCTTCCGCTTTTTCTTCCGGCCCAATAGGGTCCTTCAACAACGGTTGCTCTATGGGCATGACCGCATTCAGTCCCGATCATTCGCTTGGGTCGTAATCGGTCCATGGCATCATAGACACTTTCCACCTGCATTTTACAGGCAGCCCAGTCACCTGCGAACATGGCAAGACTTGTCAGCTCCCACCCTTTTGAAGGAATGGTCCAATTTTCTCCTGCAATATGGAATAAAATGGCCGCTTCCGCAAGATCTTCAGGATAATGTTTCGCTTCCCGGGCATTAACGGTATACATGATATCAGCATCTTCCACATCCACTGGTACTTTCAGGCCGGGATACTCTTCTTCATTCTCTTCAATCATCCACTCAAAGGTGTCAATATAATCTTCGCTTGTTATATCCATCTGGGCATTGTAAACCCTGTGCATGCCGGCACCAATTTTCATTTCCCAGGGGACAAATCCCTGCTGGTAACAAAGGCCCCGAAGATACCCGAACATAATACCCGTATCAATTCCATGGGGGCAATACGTCCCACACCTGTTGCAACAGGTGCACTGGGCCCATGCAACTTCCATGGCGTGAAGCATGAATGCATTGTCAACCTTTCCTTTTTTCCGTATGATTTCACCAAGGGTTGACTGAATCTTATAGGCAGGAACCTGTTTGGGATCCCTGTCATTGGCAAGATACAAAAAACAGCTGTCTGCGCACATACCACAATGGGCACAAATTTCAAGCCAGGTCCGGATTCTTGTTTTACAGGTATTCTGGATGGTTTTCCATAAAAGATCTGAATCAATTTCCAAATGCTTCATTTCTTCATAATATATTTTACCGCTCTTGTCTGCAAGAAGCGTGGTAATACCTTCAGCAGTGTCAACGGGTTTTTTATTGCATAATGTTCCTTCTGGCACGGATTTATCTCCTTAAAAGCTGGTTTCAATAAAATTTTAACTACCAGGCCATTTTACTTCCTTTTAGTCCACCGCGTTTTATTCCAAAATCCATTCCAAGCTGTGCCCTTGAGGCAAAGAATAAAAACACGTGGGAAAGCTTGGTAAAAGGGATGGCTAAAAGAACAATTTCACCTGTCAGAATATGGGCGGTCAGCCAAAATGAATAATCACCTACCTGATAACGGGCTAGCATCCCTGTAATAAAAGGCGCAATGGAAATCAACAGGATACCCCAGTCTTTTCTGTCTGTCATAATTCTTACTTCAGGAAGAACCAGTCTTCGCAAAAGCAAAAATAACAAGCTGATAACGGCTATCCATGTCAACCAATCCGCAACAGGTGTGCTAAGGTTAAAAAACAAAGAAAATCCCAGCTTTTCTTTTAAAAAGACATTATGGCCGATGAGAAAAAGAGGTAGAAGGATGGCTCCCACATGAAAGCCAAAGAATGCTGCGGCCATGACGGGTTGCGCTCTCCAGCCATAGGTACCATAAGGTATCAGCCATTTGTAAATAGATCTTACCGCCCCTTTAAAACCCATGGCCGGATATTCTTTGTATGCGACTCTGTCCAATTGCCATGAAAGACCGTTAAAATACTGATAGAATCGTACAATCATTCCAATAATACAGACCCCAAGCGCGATATAAAAGGCGGGCCCTGTTAATAATGTGTACATCTTATCCTCCATATTTCCTTATAAATTTAATACTATACGTTTTGACTTAATCATCCCGATCCGTCAGATATAACCAGTAAAGCGGCATAAAGACCAGGATAGCTCCCATTACAAGGTAAGTTATACCCTTGGAATATGTCATAAAATCGTGGAGAGTAAAAAATTCCATTATGTTCTCCTTTTCTAATGATCTTTTTTATATTCAGGATGTTCATATAAAATGGGCATCCTTGTTACAACGAATCGATACGCAACCACACCTATTGTGATGATAAATATTGTGATAAAAAATTCCATAAAACTGGGGAAATAACGGTCAGCAGATGGCAGGTGCCAGTTAAATGCAATAAGAGAAACGTTCAGTCTGTTGAGCACAATACCCAGAACTGTCCAAATGGCTGCAATCCGGATCAATTTGGTGTTCTTTTCCCTTGAGCCGACACTATACAGGATTGCGGGGAAAAGTACAAACCCGATGAGCTCAACCAGGAACCAGAGCCCCCAACCCGTTGTGAGGTAATGCCAGTTGTTATCCACGGCAATGCCGATAATTTTTATACCAACATACCCCATCATGATAAAAGAAGCGGCTTTCCCAAATCCAAGGACAACACCATTGGCTTCGGCAAGATGCGTATCATCCATTTTGTGATGGAGCCATTTATGGGCCAGGGTACCTTCAAAAATAACCATGGACAAGCCTGCAAACATGCTGGAAATGAAAAAATAGACATGCAGATATCCTGAATACCAGAGCGGATGAAGCTTGGAAGGGGCTATGAGAAAAAGAGCACCCAGAGAGGACTGGTGAAGTGTTGAAAGAACAACACCAAAAATTGTTAAAACAAGGGTTAGTCTCACCACCCAATGGCGTATTCGTTTAAACCCGAGCCATTCAAATGCTGCCGGCGTTGTCTCTACAAACAGAACAGTCAAGTATAAAAAAACGCAAAGACCCACCTCAAACAACAAAGAAGAGGTGCCCTGGGAATAAAATATAGGATAAGGCAGTTTCCAGGGTCTACCCACATCGTAATTCAGGGCAAATACAACCAGGGCATACCCTAAAAATGCGGTTAATATGGCTGGTCTGACAGCTGAATGATATTTTTTTAATCCAAAAATATAGCAGGCCGATGAGGTCATATATCCGCCGGCAGCCAGGGAAACACCACACAAAAGATCAAACCCGATCCAAAGTCCCCATGGATTATTATTATCAAGATTTGTGACGGCTCCAATTCCCTTTGTGAACCTGAGTATTGTGATGATCAGTCCAACAAAGATTATGATACCGGCAACCACATTAAAGGGTGTAAAATATTGCTTTTCAGCAATGGCTTTTTCTGGTCCCATTTATTCCTCCTCTTTCACAGCGTCATCAGCAGCATTGGTTCCGTCAACAGCATTGGTATCCTCCACAGCTTCATCATCACCTGTTTCAGCTTCTTGTGCGGCTTTGGCATCTTCCTCAGCCTTTTTAGCTGCTTCCTGCAGAGCTTTTTTAACCTCATTTTGTATAGCTGTCTCTTTTTCTTTGGTCATTTTGTCTTTGAGCTTTGAAAGCTGATCGTTCATTTCATTTTCTGCAAGCGCTTGGGTTGATTTAACTGCTTGTTCCAGTTCCTGGCTTGCAATTTTTTCTTTTCTTTTGGAAATGGCATATACGCCTGTTAAAAGAACGGGCCAGAGTCCAACGATAATGGGTACTGTCCCTAAAGCGCCAGAAGTAAATTGGGGGGCAGGTGTAACGCCTAAGTCTTCCCGCATATCTATCTGTTCAAAAGGAATGCCTGACAGATAAAGCCAGCTTGTGCCACCCATTTCATACTCGCCATAAACATGCTCAATATAGTGGTCAGGGTTTTTATTAATTTTCTTCCAGGCAAGCTTTACAAGATCTTTCCGCTTCCCGAAAATAAGCGCTTCTCTCGGGCAGATATCCACACAGCCCGGAAGTTTGCCTTCCAGGATTCTGGGAAGACACATGGTACACTTGGTCACTTTGGGTGTTAAAGGATCATTATAGGTATATGCAGGAATATTAAAGGGGCAGGCAACCATGCAGTACCGGCAACCCACACAAAGCGATTCGTCATATACCACTGCACCTGTTTCATCTTTTTTTAATGCCTTTACAAAACATGCAGAGGCACATGCCGGCTCCTGGCAATGATTACACTGTTTTTTTGCAAAAACATCCCCGCTTCCTTTAAACTTATTTACCACAGTATAGCTTGCTTCGCCTGTTCGCCTTTTTTGATCCATTACTTTAAGATCATCAAACGGTCTTTCTGGTTTATCAAGCTTGTTGACTTCATTACAGGCTTGTTCACATTTCCTGCATCCGATACATTTGGTTGTGTCATGCAGAACGCCAAAGCCTTCCGGATATCCCTTGAAATGTTTGTTTGTGGCACCATAAGCTTTTGTCAGTGCGCCCGTTGTGGTGGCACCGATCGTCGCTCCAAGCGAACCCAAAAACTTTCTACGAGAAATAGCCATAATTATACCCTTTATATTTATATCCTTTGAATATTCTATTTCTTTTCTTCATGACATTTGGCGCAGTCTGTTGCTGCAACGGCTTTAACTTCCATTTTCTCATGGCAGGTGATGCACTGTCCATGATATGCCCCTTTTAACCCGGGTCTGCCGTCTGATCCATCACTTGTATCAGGGCCTTTTTTACTGTGACAGGAAGCACATTTAGGCGGTTCCAGCGTTTTGGGACTATTATGATGGCATCCCATACACAGCCCTGCCTGGTCATTATGAAACGTCTTGGCCATATCGCTTTTTTCAACCCGCAGGAATATCGCCTGAACCATTTTCCGGTGAGGGAACGAACTGGGTTTATACTCACTGGACAACACATCTATAACGACATTTTCAGGAATCTTGTCTATCTGAACAGATTTGTAATGTGAGGACAGATCTTTTAACGCCATTTTTGCCACTTTTGCAGGTTCCATAGATTGCAGTTGTTTTTTATCTAAACTATGGCATGTCTTGCAGGAATCGGAATTATCCTTTTTAGCGGGTGCCTGAAAATGGCAGCCGGCACAATCAGAATTTTTTGTCAATTCCTTGTGACAGCCGATACAACTCTTTGTGCTGTCCTGTTTGTGCATGGCTTGTTCAAGACTGATAAATCCACCCTTTGATTCACCCCCGTCTGTCCCATGACAATCATTACATTTTTTCAATGTCTCATGATGACATACCTTACAGCTTTGAGCAGTTGCTTCATGGGACTTATGATCAAAGGCCACAGCCTTCATATAATTGTCTTTTGTCTGAGTTCCGGTTTCCCAGCCTGTGATGGCAACTTCATCTGGCTGATTTCGTTTGAGCCGAGGGATATCAACAACTTTTTTTATCTTTTGCTGCTTTTCTTTATCATGACAGGCCTCGCAGGTTGTGGGGCCGGCAGCAATATTTTGGCCTTTAAAGGTTTGATGACATTTTACACAGGAATCATGGGACGCTTCCTGAATTGACCTGATGTCGTCTTGTTTTACCGGTTTATGACAATAAACACAGGATTCTTCTTCACCTTTGATGTAAAAAATCTCTTTTGTTTTCTCATTATATTTATGATGGCAACGGCTGCAATTATCTTTAATTAAAGGATCCATACCCTTAATCTGGTCTGAACTTTCATGTATGAAATGCAATGATTTATCAAAACTGATTTCCTCCCAGGATGATCCTTTAGATTTATCCGGAATATGACAGGTTCTGCACTCAGCAGCTTCAGGGCCGAAAGTTTCATTGGATGCTTTTTTTTCCACATGACAGGCAATACATTCAGCATGATATAAATCCATGGACGCTTTCTCATTGGTCCTTTTGAATTTAAAGACAAAGGCATTATCTTTTTCAAGATGACAGGCTGCACATTTCCCTTCAAGAGCCTGGGTGTGAAGATCATGCTTAAAACTGACAGCCGGCATTTCATCTTTGCTCAACCCGGTTTCAAGTTTAATAGTAATCCGATCCGATCTCTTATCATTATCAATATCAATATTTTTAGTACTGGTTTGCCCTATAAAGGGAAACAAAATGGATAAGACAATCATCGCAAGAAACGTGAGCTGAAATGATTTAACTTTTAACATGATTCAATCCCCTGATTGATTTGTAAAACTCAATTCCAAACTACCCAACCATCATTAATCGGGTATTTCCTACTATTTTTATAGTATTAAGTCAACCAAAAACTATGAATCTTTAACTCTTCTTAAAAAAGCTATTATTTTAGCATGTTACATACAATAAAGACAGGTTTCAGTTCCAATTCAAATAGCGACAAATATTCAGCCGGAAAGATATCCTTTATTTCATATCATGGCTTGATTGCCTTTTCTACTTGATTTAATTGAATATTTCAGGCTATTATTGATTTTTTTTATTTCAGAGCATACACTGCATTGAATTTTTCAGTAGAATATTGATTAGGATATAGACATAATAGAACAGGAGGAAGGAATGGCAAGAATTATATATCGTGAAGAAATGGCTCAAGGGACCATTATTCTTAATGAAATAGAAGCTTCCCGCATATCACGAAAAGCAAAGCCCGGTCAATTTGTGATACTTCAGGCAGATGAAA
>JACNHV010000125.1 GCA_014383445.1 Candidatus Desulfobacula maris
CTTTCTATTTCACCAGGAGAGCAGATAAAAGAAACTGTTGCTATAATTTTTATATATTATATAATTTATAGTGGAGAAACAGCTTATGACAAGGGTTTTGGTTCATATAATGTAATATCATAAGGTAAAATATTATTCTCCTCAGCCACAAAATATGGGTGCGCCACGAGGGCGTAAGATACCAGCGGATGAAAGTTCCGTCCGGGAAATTGTCGGTTCATCCCGGTAGCTACCCAGACAGTGGGACAGCATGTCAGGAAGGTATCTTGGGTAACGTGGGAGACCCGTCCCGAATGCGGGGTAGCGACCCGTAACAATCAGAGAGTGTATTGGTTTGGGCGGGAGTCGGAGAGGGCAATAGTACTGCGGACGCCGGGTAATTCCGGTTGAGGGAAGTGCCCTTGCTTCTGATACTCTTTTGAAGGAGATGAGAGTAGGTGATTGGCCATTGGCCTATAAACACCAAATAATATTCGGACTTTCCAGAGAAAGATTTACCTTAAGGCGAAGTCGGCATTAGATACGTTCGCTATGCATACACAAACTGTCTGGCGTGTGCCTTAAGGTGAAGTCAGTCGGTAAGCCGGATGCGGTAGCTCCGCAAGTCCGGTTTGATGAGCAGGGACAGGAAACGGAGCAAATATGCCACCGCGCCTGTCCTTGACTCTACTGGTTCTCAAATCTTTTTTTGTATGGGTATAACTAATGCCAACCCTCAGTAAAAATCAATGATATCTACACAAATCAAAACAATTTTTGCATTTTTTAATTTTGTATTGTACTTTATTTTGGTCAAAATGTTTTGTTGAACAATGACTGAATGAACCCAAATGGAAAAACACCCAAACAAAATACAAACAGATGAAGATCTTATGCAGAGAGTTGCAAAAGGTGATAAAAATGCTTTTACGACTCTTGTACAGCTACACCAGAAATCAATCTTAAATTTTATCTGGCGTTTTATGGGAGATAAAACCCAGGCCGAAGATCTTTCACAGGAAGTTTTTTTAAAAGTATGGCAATCAGCCACAAAATATGAAAAACGTGCAAAATTCTCCACCTGGATGTATCGTATTGCAATTAATCTTTGTCTGAATAAAAAGCGGGCTTTAAAAATAAAAAATATATTTTTGGCCCCACTACCGTTAAAAAAGCAAACCCAGATCAACACTGATTGTACAACTCCTGAAAATCAGCTGTTAAAAGCTGAACAAACCAGCCAAATTTTTGATATTCTCAATACATTGCCATCTGCCCAGAGACTAGCTGTAACTTTAAAATTTTACCAGGGGCTGACTTATGCTGAAATCTCTAAAATTCTTGATCGTTCAATTTTAGCAGTTGATGCCCTGCTTGTCCGAGCCAAAAAAAATATTCAAAAAAAAATAGAGAAGTAGCGCAGGTTTTTTCATTTTAAAGTGTTTAAGATTATACAAAGGACATTTTTTAAATTTGATTTCCAAATGATTCCATTGATAGAGCTCAAATTTTTAAAGGAGCGTTATGAACAGATGCAAAGACATTAGGAAAAAAATATCAGCTTTTCAGGATGGAGAAGTTAATCAAGCGCAAAAAGAGAGTATTGAAATCCATCTTCAAAACTGCAGGGAGTGCAAAAAAGAATTTGAAGCAATGATGCTTACTTATCAATCCATTGATAAACTGCCGCAGATTGAACATGGCCCAATGTTTACACAACAGGTCATGGCAGGGATAAACAAAACTTCCTGGCTGGATCGTTTTCTGAATAATATTTTAAGACCACTTCCTGTTCCAGCAGCAATGACAGCCATGGTCATGATTGGTCTTTTAAGCGGAGCACTTCTTGGCAATCTTGTGATTCAAGATCAATTGAATCCTTTGGAACTCTCTTTCCCCTGGAATTCCCCGGATCAAGAAATAATAGTGAGTTCTTTATCTCTTGACAGCTTTAATGCAGTGCCGCCGGGTTCTATAGCTGACGGGTTTTTACGTGTGACCTTGGGGTCAGATATGACTATCCAGAATCATGGAGTATCATTATGAAGAAAAGATGGATGGGACTATTGTTGATTTTATCATTAACAATAAATATGGCCGTAATAGTGGTTGCCGGGTATCAATCTTATCAACAAGATAATCAGGCGGTTCCAGTTACAGACCTTGAAACAGGTAAAAGTCATCACTTTTTTCATGTATTGGGGCTTTCCAAGAGCCAGATGGCTGAAATGGAGCCCATGGCAGCATTGTTTCACAATCAGCTTAAAAAGCTTCATTCAGCCATGGAAATCAAAAAAGATCTGCTTATTAAATTTTTATCTCAAAAAGATGTCACACGTTCTCAGGCTGAACAATTGCAAAAACAGATTGCATTAATCCAGGAAAATATTCAAAAAGTAGTAATTTCTCATCTTCTTGATATTAAAATAATTCTAAATGAAAACCAGCAAAAGCAATTTTTTGAACTCCTGCGGGCAAGTATGAATTCCCAGGAGTGTGTTTTTCCTAATCAAGGAGATAGGCAATGAATATACAATACTTATTAAAAGAGTTATATTATAGAAGAAGAAGGACACTTACGGCAGTGTTCAGCCTTGCAGTCGGGCTTGCCATTTTGATTACTATTAACGCCCTTTCAATGGCATATAATGAGGCTGCCCGCATACCACTCAAAGAGATTGGTGCTGATATTACTGTGCAGAGAGCTGGTGATGTACCAGAAAATCTTACTGGTCCTGTATTTGCCTGCTCAGCAGTTACCATAAAAAATGATGAGATTACGCAGATTCAGCAACTGCCGGGAATTGACGGGTTTGCCCAAGCCCTGCTGCTATGGGTGTTTGATGAAGATCGCTTTACCATAATGCTGGGAATTGAAGGTGAGAATCCAGTTGGACCAGGAACTTTGCGCAGTGAAGTGATTGAAGGCAAATTTTTTGAAAAGGGAAAAAACCAGGCACTTGCAGAGGTTTCATATGCCAGAACATATAATATTCAAACAGGAGATCAAATCACCATTGCTGGCAAGAGCTATATGGTTTCAGGCATTGTGGACGCCTCCCGTGCTACTAAAATAGCTGCTGCCAATATCTATCTTGATATAAATGATGCACAGAAACTTGCAGAGGAATCCAAGCAGGTACAGGCTGTTTCACCCTTTAGAACAAAAGATGCAAATATTTTATTTATCAAGGCAAATCCCAAGCAGATAGATCCCTTGACCCATTCAATAAAAAATATTCTTGGGGAAAAAGCAAGTGTTGCCACCCCTGCCTCTTTTCTGAAAAGCCTTGGAAGTCTTTTTGCCTTATCTGATAAATTCTCCCTTGCAACATCTATTATTGCTCTGATTGTAACTATTTTAATTGTATTAAAAACCATGGCTGGAAACCTTGCAGAGAGAACAAATGAAATAGGTGTTCTCAAAGCTGTTGGATGGTCCAATAAAAATATTGTCAGCCAGCTTACAGGAGAATCAATCATACAATGCCTCATGGGCTGGATACTTGGATTGATATTATCTTTTATTGCAGCCTGGCTGTTAGGGTTTATCCAGGTCAATATTCCCATTCCCTGGGAGATGAGCCCGACTCCTCACTTCCTTCCAGGAGGCGGTGATCCTGTTTTTAAAACACTGCAGCTGCCTGTGACCATATCATGGAGTTTAGCTACCTTTTCCATCATTTTGTCCGTGGTGGTGGGAGCTGCAGCAAGCGCTCTTTTAAGCAATCACATTTCAAAAATAAAACCTTCGGAGGTACTCAGGAATGAATAATATATTAACAGCTACAGGTCTTAATAAAGCCTTTGACAATTTAGAGGTGGTAAAAGATGTCTCTTTGACCATAAAAAAAGGGGAATTTGTATGCCTTGTGGGCAAATCCGGCAGCGGAAAAACTACTCTTTTGTCACTGCTTTCCGGTCTGGAGCAACCTACATCAGGTGAAGTCTCTATTAATGGAACTTCAATTACAAACTCTTTGGAAAATGATCTGGCACTCTTTCGCCGCAAGGCAATTGGTTTTGTTTTTCAATCATTTAACCTCATTCCCACCCTTAGTGCATGGGAAAATGTTGCTTTGCCACTGTTTCCTGTAAAAATGGAGAAAGAAAAACGACAAGAGAGGGCTATGGAATTACTTGGTCAGATGGAAATTGATCACAGGGCTGAGCACAGACCTTCCGCACTTTCCGGAGGAGAAAAGCAAAGAATTGCAATAGCAAGAGCTCTGGTTAATTACCCTGAAATTATTTTTGCAGATGAACCCACGGGGAATCTTGATTCAGAAACCGGTGGAGCAATAATGAATATTTTAAAACATCTTCATAAGAATAGAGGATTGTCCATATTGATGGTAAGCCACGATCAAGAGCTTGCAGCATCATGTGACCGCATCATTCATATGAAAGATGGAGAGGTAGTATCATGAAAAAATTTTATTTTATTATTTTGGCAGCATTGTTAATCACAGCACCATTAAACTCTTTTGCAAAAGATTCAGTTATAGTTGATGTTCTTTATATGAATCATGGACCCATGCAGCCAACTGTAAGAGAGCTGCGTGCACTGTTTCCAAAATACAAAGATCAATTGACTGTATCCTGGTATGATTTTGATAGTAAAGAAGGAATTGCCTTTAAATCTAAAATGGGGATCAAAGAACATATGCCCATGGTTATATGGGTAGATGGAAAGTTTGAATTGACTGTTGATAACCGTAAAATTAAATTTAAGGGTTTTCCAACCGGATCAGGCCCATCATTTTTCCAGGGAGAGTGGACCACAGATGACCTTGCTGCTATTTTAGATCAGAAGACAAAAACAAAATAAAAGGCAGGATATGTATTACCCATATATTGTAAAAGAACTCAGCTACCGCCATAACAGGACAATGGTAAATATTTTTGGAATTGCTGTGGGCATTTCTCTTTTTATCTCCATCAATGCTCTCTCATCAGCATATAAAAAAGCTGCTCAACAGCCATTTCAGGATATTGGAGCAGATTTAATTGTACAGCGAACCGCACAACAGACTGAAGGATCAGGCAGGCAGCCAAAATCAATGTGGGGCATCCGCCTTCCCTTTTCAAATCAGCTGTTTCCTGATGCTGACATTGCAGCACTCAAACAGATTGATGGAGTTGAAACCTCAGCCTATGCCCTTTTACTCTGGGAGTTTACCAAGGCCGGCTTTATAACAATTATGGGAGTTGATGTAAACCAGCCTTCCATTGGTGCTTTAAAAGCAAAAAACTGGATATATAAAGGCCGTTTCCCTGAAAAACAGGGCGAAATAGCTGTGGAAAAACATTTTGCAAAGTTTAAAAAACTTAAACCTGGAACCTCTTTTATAATTGACAAACAAACTTTTCAAGTTGTGGGAACAATTGAAATCAAAGAAGGTGCTCAGGCTGTAGCACCTAATATTTACATGCCTATTGCAAATGCTCAAATGCTGCTGGGAAAAGAATTCAGCGCAATAAACCTTGTTTACATGAGGCTTAACAATCCTTCATTGCAAAATCAGATAAAATCACAAATTGCATCAAAAATTAAAGGTGTTTCCATTAATAGTTCAGATTCATCTCTTGAACTTATGGGCGGGGTTTCCATGATTTCCGAGAAATTTGCTCTTATTGCTTCATTAACAGGATTGGCAGGAGCAATTCTGCTGATCATGAAAACCATGATTTCCAATCTTGTGGAACGCTCCCATGATATTGGAATTTTAAAGGCTCTGGGCTGGACAAAAACTGATATTCAAAAACAGTTGATGATAGAGACGCTTATACAGACAATTATTGGTGGAAGTCTTGGAATTCTAATAGGCTATCTGATCTCTTTTGGCTTGGGATTTCTATCTATTTCTATTCCTGTTCCAGCAGAAATGGATTTTATTCCTGCCATGGCAAGACATGCCCGGGATGCAAACCAGATTGTCCGTCTTCCTGTTTCTGTCTCTCTATCCCTTGCAGCATCAGCTATGGTAATATCCATAATAACAGGAGGAATCACCGGATTTATCCTGGGGCAAAAAACCTCAAAAATGAAACCTGCTGATATATTCAGACAATTGTAATACTTATATGTAAAATTATTTTAATAGCTGAAGTTTCACCTTTTTTAAAAAGTATTTGATTTTTCAAGATCCAAAGAAAAACTTATTTTTAAAATATTGGCAACATTTAATGACCATTTCTATCAGGTTGGTTTTGTTGTAATTTATCATGACACCATATATAGTGTGAATTGATTCTTCAGAACCTGATTTGAAATTACAATATATGAGATAGTCTGAAACCAAATTTAAAAAGTTTGCTATAACATATATTGGAGATACACTTTCCAGTAATTCAAAAAAATGTTGCAGTTTGTTTATCATTTAAAACCTTAGCAGAACCCCTATAGAATAATACAAGTTCATCGGGTTGATACCTTCCTATAAGAAA
>JACNHV010000123.1 GCA_014383445.1 Candidatus Desulfobacula maris
TTGCAGAAGTGGCCAGTATTGTTCCCATTGTTGAAAAACTGCGGCAAAAGGGAATTGCAATCATCATGATTGAGCACCGGTTGAAAGAATTGTTTAAAATTGCGGATAGAGTCATAGTTTTGAACTATGGAGAAAAAATCGCAGATGGTTCTGCAAAGGAAGTAATGGCAAGCGATGATGTTAAAAATGCCTATCTTGGAACCGAGGCTTGAAACCGGAGATATAAAATGCTTGAAGTTATAGAGTTAATGGTTTTTTTCGAGAATGCACTGGCGATAAATGGGTTGAATATCTCTGTGAATAAGGGTGAAATAGTGGGGATTATAGGCTCCAACTCTGCCGGGAAAACAACCCTTATGAATACCTTGTCCGGTCTGATTGTCGACATGCAGATAAAAGAAAAAAGACGAGGTGGAGAGCGTATTTCCGTTTATGGAAAAGTTATATATAAGGATGAAGATATCACATTTTTAAAACCAGAGGATCGGGTTAAAAAAGGAATTGTCTTATCCAGGGAAAGACATCCTATTTTTCCGGAGAGCAGTGTTTTGGAAAATATGAAAATTGCAGGATATCTGAGAACCAGAAAAGAAATTAAACAGACTATGCAATACGTCTTTGATCTTTTTCCGGCTTTAACAAAACTCAAAAAAAGAAAAGCCGGATTTTTAAGTGGCGGGGAGCAGCAAATGCTTGCAATTGGAATGGCATTGATTGTTCAGCCTGAGTTGTTGCTTTTAGATGAACCGCTCCTGGGATTAAGTCCGATAATGCAAAAAACAGTGGTGGATGCCATCAAAGCTTTAAACAAATCCAATGGAATTACCGTTATTCTAAGCGAGCAATTTGCGCGTCCTGTTCTTCCAATGATTGATAGGGGATATGTCGTTGAAAACGGAATGCTCTCCCTTTCCGGGACTGGTGAACAATTGATGAACAATCCTGAAATCAAAGCTGCATATTTTGGAGTCTGATGAATGAAAACCTTAAAAGAAAACAATATATTCTCAGCATTTAAGTTAATGGCCGATCAATATCCGGAAAAGACGGCTGTGATTTACCTTGGAACGAAATTCTCCTATCATGCATTAAAGATAATGGCTGAAAAATTTGCAGCCGCATTATTGGATTTAGGAGTGAAATCCGGGGATAAGGTGATGATTTATATTCCAAACAGTATTCAATGGGTGGTTTCCTTTTTAGCCATTCAAAGAATCGGAAGCGTGTGTGTTCCCATTACACCTATCTATACTCCCCATGATTTGGAATATATTGCCAATGACAGTGGTGTATCTGCTATTATTTGTGCAGATACCAATTTCGGGTATGTTCAAAAGGTGCTCAAAACTACAGGAATCAAACGAACCATTTACGTTAGAATGGCAGATCTTCTTCCTTTATGGAAACAGTATTTTGGCCGGATCTATGATATTATCCCAAAAGGGAAAGTTGCCACAGGAGAACAGATTTATTCACTAAAACGGCTGCTCTCAAAATATAAAGAACCAAATCTTCCACCTGTTGAGGATGATCGGAACAAGATAGCACAGATATTGTACACTGGCGGAACAACAAAATTTCCAAAAGGCGTTCCCATGTCCCACGCCTTGTTTCTTGTGTCGGCAATAGAGCAGATCCTTACCAGTGCCCCCCTTATCCCTCCGGAAGAAAATATAATTTTGGGCAATGCGCCGCTTTTTCATATCTTGGGACAAACCTGTAGTTTGGCAACTCTCCTTGTCGGAGGTGCTTTACTGGTACAGCCTAAAATTAATATGGATGCCACCTTTGATGCGATTTATCGTTTCAAGGTAAGAACCATGATAGGGGTTCCGGCCCTTTACCGCATGATGCTGGAACATGATCGCCTGGATCAATATGACTTAAGTTCCGTAGATTATTGGTATAGTGCCGGAGACGTGTTACCAGTGGAAGTTGGACGGCGGTGGCAGGAAAAATTCGGCAAAAGCATTTACCAGGGGTATGGGGCAACAGAGACCTGCGGCGGTGTCGTGATGTGTCCAGTGGACATTGAAAACCCTCCTAAAAGTGTTGGACGTCTGGTTCCCAGTAAAAAAGTCATGATTGTGGATCCTCTCATGAACCCCCAGAAAGCAGGTGATCCCGGGGAATTGCTTGTGCATTCCAAAGAGATGGTCACAGCCTATTTGAACAAACCCGAGGAGACACAAAATTCCTTTATCACTATCAAGGGTGAGACCTGGTATCGAACCGCTGATATCATGAAAATGGATGAAGATGGGAATATGTATTTTGTGGACAGGACTGTGGACACCATAAAGCATAAAGGGTATCGCATATCTGCATCGGAAATCGAATCCGTTCTACAGGAGCACCCGGCTGTTATTGGCACCTGCGTCATCGGTGTTCCAGACGAAAAGGTCGGGGAACGGATTAAGGCTTATGTGGTATTAAAGGATGATATTAAAGGCATCACGGGATATGAACTCATAAAATGGTGTAGAAAAACTTTGGTATCGTATAAAATCCCTCAATATATTGAATTTCGAGATATGTTGCCAAAATCAAAAGTCGGCAAACTGCTTCGCCGGGAAATCAGAAGTGAGGAAGCCAGAAGAGCTGATGGATAATCCTTTATAATTTATTGAAACCTTATTGAATAAAAAATGGAGTGACTTGATAATGAAACATGATGAAAATCTTGTTGTATTTGATGTTCAGGACAATGGTATCGCCTTTCTTACCCTTAACAGGCCCAAGGCCATGAATGCATTGAATGAAGCCTTGATAAATCAGTTTGAAAAAGCATTTTTCAAGGCAGAAAATGATCCAGCTATCAAGGCCATTGTAATCAGGGGAGCAGGCAAGTTTTTTGTGGCAGGTGCAGATATCAAGTTTTTTGTTGAAAAAATTCAGGGAAAAGAAATTTTAGATATTGTTTCTTTTACCCGTAAAACAAGTGAGCTTTTTTTAGCCATTGAAAATTCAAAAAAATTAACCATAGCAATTCTGGACGGACTTTCCCTTGGCGGCGGCAGCGAGCTTGCTCTTTGTTGCCAGGCAATGGTGGCCACAGACAAAGGGTCCATGGCATTTCCCGAAACTGCCATCGGCATCTATCCCGGGTTGGGAGGCATGCTCAGACTTGCCAGGAAAGTTGGGCCTGCCCTGGCTAAATATTATGTATTTACGGGGAAAACCATATCAGCAGCAGATGCATTGGAGCTGGGCATAGTAACTCATCTTGTCCTGCCCAATGAATTGGAACAGACAATAATAAAACTGGCTCTGGAAGGAAAATCGGAAAAAGCAAAAATTCACTCCCTGCCGGACCGGTTCAAAGAAATGGAAAATATTTTTTCCAACCATGATTTGCAGGACTTGATTAAAGAAAAAATGCCTGATAATGTTCTAGGCTCTCTTGCAGAAAAAACCATTATACTTCTGAAAGGGAAAGCACCCATTGCATTAAAAATGGCTGATAATATTATTGATCAACAGATCGGAAAAACCATGGAAGCTGCAATTAAAATTGAGCTTGCCCATCTTGAGGAAATTTTTTCAACCCAGGATGCATTGGAAGGTCTTAGCTGTGTCGGAAAAAGAAAACCAAATTTTAAAAGCAAATAATTAGGAGGCACCGTGTTAACAAAAGCATTTATTCCATACAAAGGATATTACAGCACACCATTTGTAAGATGGCAGGGCAGTCTTGCCAATGAGAACTCCATTACACTTGGGGCTCAAACCTCAAAAAGATGGCTTGAAACAAAGGATATTGATCCAAAGATTTTTGATTACCTGATGCTGGGGGTTACCATTGGACAGCCCGCACTTTTTTATGGCGGTCCCTGGGCATCAGCACTTATAGGCTCCACTGAAACAGCCGGTCTGCTCATAAGTCAGGCCTGTTCAACCTCAACCACAGGGATATTCCAGGCGGCCATGGGTGTGGAAACAGGCGCTTATGAAACCGTTTATAATCTTTATACGGATCGTTGTTCCAACGGACCCCATACCATATGGCCAAACCCCAAAGGTCCTGGTGGGCAGGTGATTTCAGAAAACTGGGTCATGGATCATTTTGGCAATGACCCATGGGCAGGCGGAGCAATGATCGAGACTGCGGAAAATGTCATAAAACTGACTGGAATTACAAGGGAAGAGTGTGATGCCACTGCCTTAAGACGGGCTGAACAATATCAAGATTCCCTGGCTAATGACAGAGAATTTCAAAAACGATATATGTTCCCCATTGAAATCCAAGTATCAAAGAAAAAAACCATTCAGATTGATTCAGATGAAGGTATAATGCCAACCACGGCAGAAGGCTTAAAAGGTCTCAGGCCTGTTCTGCCCGGGGGTAAGCTTACATTTGGCGCCCAGACCCATCCGGCTGACGGCCATTGTGCACTCATTGTAACTGACAGGGAAAAAGCAAAAGAATTGAGTAATGATGCAAATATTGAAATCCAGGTCATTTCATTTGGTCATGCAAGGGTCAAAAAGGCTCATATGCCCATGGCCCCAGTACCGGCTGCCCAGATGGCTCTGGAAAGAGCAGGGTTGACAGTTGATGATGTTAAAGTAATCAAAACACATAACCCCTTTGCTGCCAATGATATCTATATGTCAAAGCAGATGAATCTTGATATCAATACTTTTAATAACTATGGAAGTTCACTGGTATTCGGACATCCCCAGGCCCCAACAGCCGGGCGGTCGATTATTGAAGGAATTGAAGAGGCTGCCATCCTGGGTGGCGGATATGTTCTTTTTACAGGTTGTGCAGCAGGTGATACTTCAGCCGCACTTGTCCTTAAAGTTGGAAAATAAATTTTGGGCTTAAAACTCTGGAATTTATTTTAATAGCAAAAACAGTGAAATAGAGTTAATTAGTGCCTGACCGAAAACCCGTGTTTGGGCGAAAAGTTGCTCATATGCAAGGCGCAAAAAATTCTGAAACCGGAGTGTACTATTGTACATGAGGTTTCACAATTTTGCAGCAACGAAGCAGATGAGTGAGTTTTCGTTCAAACACTAATTATATGGCAGGGTGCCATGCAGGAGAAACTAGATGAAAGAAATAAAGACCATTGGAATAATAGGATTTGGCGTGATGGGTGCAGCCATTGGAATTAATGCAGCCACTTCAGGATATAATGTCATTTTTAAAGAATTAAATGAAGATCTTGTTCAATCCATGTATGATACATGGGTGATCAAGGCTTTGAACAAACGAGTGGCAAAAAATAAGATCACTCAACAGGATATGGATGAGATTGCAGGCAGAATCAAGGGTACCCCGCAATATGAAGATTTAAAACAATGTGATCTTATCATTGAGGCAGCAGTGGAAAACCTGGATCTGAAAATCAAAATATTTGGGGAATTGTCAAATATTTGCTCGGAAGATACCATCATGGTGAGCAATACCTCAACTTTCCTGATTGAAAAAGTCATGGAAAAAGTTTCAAATCCTGCCCGCACTGCGGGGCTCCATTATTTTTTCCCGGCAAATGTGAACCGCCTTGTGGAAGTCATCCGGCAAAAAAATACAAGTGATGACACCTTTAATGCAGTTAATGAATTTGCCTTAAAAAACAAAAAAACCGTAATTTCAGTAAAGGATTTTCCCGGCTTTGCCATTAACCCCGTATTTATATCAAGCTATATGGTATTGAACTCTTTTTACGGAGATTATAATGTCGCAAGCCTGGACGATATATCCAAGGAAGCTTTGGGTGTGAGATTCGGTATCATGTGGGTCCAGAACATGTCAGGAATTGGAACAGCCTTTCATGCGGCAAATTCCATGTATGAATATCTCCACAAATCAGATGTGGGATACCCCAAAGTTCCGGAACAATTGGAAACCTGTTTTAACAGTGGATCAAACTGGAATCTTGAAGATGGCCCAATTCTTGAGGACAAGGCTGCAAGAAAGAAGGTCATGGACTATCTTCTAGGAACTATATTCACCATTTCCACCCATCTTGTGGAAAAAGAGGTTGTATCGGCTAAAGATCTGGAAATCGGGATCAAAACAGCCCTTGCCTGGCCTGCCGGCCCCTTTACGATGATGAATACAATGGGAATGGAAAAAACAAGAGAATTGGTTGCCCTGGTGTGTGATTCAGGTCTTTTTAAAATGCCTGCAAAGTTTAAAAACAGCACACCTGATAAATGGGACATATAGCAATCATCAGCCCTTATCTTCTGCAGGTTTTAAAACCAGCATTGTAAGACGTGAAACACAGGCCAACTCGTTTTTCTCGTTTGTAATGGAAACATCCCATACCTGGGTTGTTTTACCAAGATGAACTGGTTTTGCCACACCTTTTACCACGCCTTTTACCAGATTTTTACCATCCGACACCTAAAGCCTGATCCTTTTTGAGATTTCGATGATCACGAGGGTCATAAAACCCAA
>JACNHV010000314.1 GCA_014383445.1 Candidatus Desulfobacula maris
TTAAGGTCTTTCCCAGGGGATAACCTTCATAATCCTTAATATTATCAGCATACCAATTTTTCCAGTCAATCATGGTCTATCCTTTCCCCTTTTACTATATGTAATATAAGCACCACTCCAAATAAGATCACATTGGCACCATCCACCTGATCACTGCCTATTATAATACCCAATTATTCTAAAATCAATTGATAAAGGATTTTTCCTGATTTTTGAAATCAGTTTGACTGAAAAGTCATGATAAACTTCTTTTAGATAAGTTTATCAGTGCCCTGGGGCACTGATAAAGTCAAGGGAATGAATGAATACTAAGAACCTGGCAAAATATAAACTATTCGAAATTACTCAACAATTTCCAGAATAACTCTTTTTTGTTCCTTTGCAGATGCGCAGGATAGAATCGTCCGCATGGCCTGGGCCGTTCTGCCCTTTTTACCAATGACTTTTCCAAGGTCCTCTTTTGCTACCCTCAATTCCAGCACAAGGGTCTGCTGTGCCTTAATTTCCGTGACTTCAACCTGATCTGAATTATCAACCAGTGCCTGGGCAATGTACTTAATCAAATCTTTCATAACCTGTTCTCCTTTTAACCTGTCAGATGGTAGAAGAAAATATAATATGAACCACTAGAAATCAGTATCATAATCAATAGGCCTACAGGGCAATCAACCCCAAAAAATTTATACTTAGAATATCACAGATTATAATAATCTCAAGCATTATTTATCATTATAATTTTCAAATTTTTATAACCATTTGTATAATTATCTTTGCTCCTCATCTGGTTCAGCCCAAATAATATGAATCTTATTAATAAAAAGAGTCTTGTAATGGATAGGGTTGTCAATATGACCCGGGTGAGCCGTGACATTATACATGACTAAAAAAGGTTCGCTATTGTTTGTTATAAGATCACTTAGCCTGTCATACCCCTTATCCCGTTTGATATTGATCTGACCGTTCACCAGAGTGCCGTCAACAAGTTTCAATCGAATAATACGGGCTTCCACGTCTCTGCCCGTGGTATCTTTTCCATTCATTTTTTTCTCCTTTGTCATTGGTAATGATTTTGCCAACAATTTATGAATAAAAATGATATGTTAAGAATGAATAAATCAAGAATTTATGTCAAGGTAAAAATCTAATTCATGCATTATCTATCAATATGTTTTATTCATTTTGCTTGACATAAAAAAGAAATTAATTAACTTAGAGCACGTATTTTTATTTTAATAATGGAATATTTTATTATCATGCCCGATAAAATATTTTTGTTCCAGGGTGAAATAAAGGAATAAGAAGTGATTACAGAAAGTACAATATCTAATGCTGAACGTAAAATGCTCTCAGAAGCAGGATATGGTGATCCAGCGATCAATTATTATCTTGAAAAAAAATATATGGGTACAATTGAAAATGCAGATATAATTTCCCAAAAAATTGGTTCCTGTGGAGATATCATGAAGGTTTACATCAAAATTGATGACAATAATATCATCAATGATGTCCGGTATGAAATCACAGGTTGTGCCGGGGCAATATCAGCTGCAATGGCAGCTGTTGATCTGGCAAAGGGTAAAACCATTGAAGATGCATTAAAAATAAATGATGGGGATATTTTCAAAGTTCTTAAAAATATCCCGGAAAAAAAGCATCATTGTATTCAGCTTGCCGTTAAAACAATGCACAAGGGCATAAAAGAATATAAAATTGAAAAAGCATTATAGATTCGCATTTTCCTGAAATTGCATTTTTTAATTTCAGGAAAATGCATATAAAAAGGAACAAACATTCTTAATTCTTTGGTGAAAAAATTTCTTGTTTTTACTCTGTTTTGTATTTTTTTATTACCAGGATGCACTGCATCTTCTGATTTTCATTTGAAAAATCTTGCCAAAACCAATATTGATCTTATCTCTGAACTTCACATGAATCAGGCCATCAATCTTTTAAAAACCCTTACTGAAAAATTATATAAAAAAAATCCCTGGGAATTGCAAAAAGTTCCGGGCCAGACAATTGATTCCCGTCTGAAACAAATATTTATATGCCCCATTGAAAAAAAATATGCAGAACTTGATTTTAAAGAGAGTATAGATGCTATTTTGTTGGGATTTGAACCTGAATTCAAAGGGGACCGGGTCTTTGCCATCATGGTTGGTTTATACACCATGATTCATAAATCATATAACAGCAAGTGTGAACTTTTCATGCTGGATTATTTGAATGAACAAAACCTGTACAATAGTGCCCGAAATATTGAAATCCTTGTATGGCGATTGAATACGAGAAAAATGGACGACGACCGCTTGATTATCCTGACCAACAATTTTGAAGGTGAAATAAAAAACTTAAGCTATGAACGCCTTTTTGGAAAACTCATCTCTCTGCAAGACACAATGGCGCAAATCGTTGCTGGCAGAACGGGCAGGCACATAAACAAAGCTGTTCAAATAGTTGGTATGGCTTTTTTGCCTATTGGCCTTTAGGGGTTTAACAATTTTTCAAACCGCTGCAATTGAGTTTTATAATATTCTTTTTTGTCTATTGAACGGTTCAACGCTTCTTTTGCTGTACTTACAGCCATCTCAATATCATTATTGATAAAAAGTGCTTCTGCATAGGTA
Organism: Candidatus Desulfobacula maris; assembly: GCA_014383445.1. Classification (GTDB taxonomy): domain Bacteria; phylum Desulfobacterota; class Desulfobacteria; order Desulfobacterales; family Desulfobacteraceae; genus Desulfobacula; species Desulfobacula maris. The sequence goes on from JACNHV010000314.1 coordinate 2,628, forward strand.
TCTAAAACAAAAGCTTCCCTTTTTTGGGCCAAAGCCATTTTAGCATATTCCAGGGCCTTTTTGCCGTTTCTGAATTCTGACTCAGGACATGTTGAAAAAAGCCAGGATAGATTGTTTAATGCATGAACATTTTCAGGATCAACCCCCAAAACATTTTCATAGGACTCAATAGCTTTTTTATAATTTTTTTTATTGTAATAATAATCACCGACAATTGCATATAAATCAGAATTTTGGGTATCAACATCCAATTGTTGAAAAAGAATATTTTCAGCGATAAAATTGTCAAATCGGTCCTTGGCCATGCCAAAGTTTATGGAATAGCCAAAACCAAAAAGTATGAACACCAGCACAAAATATCCAATAATTAATTTTTTGACCTTTAAATGGTGGGCCTGTATCAAGGCAGGAGTCCTTTGGCATCTTTCCAGAAATCTTACTCTCTGGCCGATGCTGTAATGATGCCAATTAGGGTTATCAATGGATTGCCTTGAAAGGGATGCAATCTTGTAGAATGTTGAAATAAGAGGAGCTGCATCGTTGGTAAAAGAATAGACATGGAGGTCAGCCTGGCGTTCAAAATTTCGCATGAAAAATCCAAACATAAACCTGAAATAAAGAATAAAAAACCCGATAAGGGTGGTGCTGATTAAAATCGGTAGAGCCGTGTTTTTTTCAACGCCGACAAACTCAAACAAAGCATATACTGGTTCAATAATATACAACAACAACATAATCGGCTCAAAAAATACAAAATTACACGAAATAAACCCTGCAAAAAAGAAAAGATAAAATAACATGTGATGTTTTTGGACATGACCTATTTCATGCAGCATAACAGCATCTAGTTCATCATCATTCAATGAATTGAGCAAGGCCGGGGTGACAAGAATATATCGGAATCGACCCACCAGCCCCATCACCCCGGCTGTAATCATGGTACCGCCGAATAATTCCCATTTTAAAATATTCGAATATTTTACCCCGGCTTTTTTGCAGACACTTTCTATCCTTGCTCTTGCCAATCCCGGTTCCAGAGGCTTACAATTCCAGAGTTTTTTGATTAAAACAGGCCCGAAAACAGCTATAGCAACAAGGAACAAAGCAATATATCCGATTTCACCGGCAGGAGTTTGTAAAAATGATTTAGCCGGTTGCCAGGGTAAAAACCCCAGGATGTCTGCAATAAGTGACAGGCAAAACCAGGGCAAAAGTGCTGGTAAAGAAAAGGAAACATTGGATATGATAAAGTTCTTTTTTGATACTTTTCCTGCAAAATATCGCTTTTGAACGTCATATGCTGCATTCCATATTATTATCAGGTAAAAAAGAAACAGCCCAAGAAAAATAATGGCTTCAAGGGTTGGAAGACTGTCAAAAATTCTTATTCCGGAAAAAAGAAGATTTAATTTAAACCCATAAATATTTACAGCAAAAATCACCAGCGCAATTACAGAAAACCGGGATATATAATTATTGATTAAATGGTCAATATTGGCGTAGGGATTTTCAAATGCTTTTTTCCCAAGCCGTTTAAAGGCAAAATGGCAGACAACAGCAAATACGATTGTTACCATAAGGGTGTTAAAAACAACAATATTATCAATATTTTTAACCGTCTCAAAAAGCTCAGAGCTTGTATATATGACCAAAGCAATAAGAAAATATAAAAAATTAGATAACATTTAGATAACTCCCTGGTAGGCAAAGGTGTTCAACACTATCCAGGATTTCACATCAAACTTGATCCTGTTGCTGCACAGGATATCCAAGGCCTGTTTTTGGGATAACATCATGACTTCAATATCCTCGGAAGCTTCATTAAAAAAACTTGTGGGGCTACCTTTGCATTCAACAAACAAAAGACTGATTGACTCGTCCGTCATACCGGAAGATGAAAAAATAGCAGGGCTTTTTTTTAACACCCTTGTAAGGGTTAAACCCGTTTCTTCAAAAAGCTCCCTTTTGCCTGCCTGTTCAACTGTCTCACCAATATCCATCAGGCCTGCCGGGAATCCATATTGATATCCGCCAAGGCTAATCCTGAATTCTTTTATCACAACAAGTTTTTTTTCTTGTATGTGAAACGGAACAATGACAACGGCATCCGGCATGGTATAATCTTTTTCAAGGGGATTTAAGTCCTTTGATCTGGATGCAAAAATCCATTCTTTTTCGCAATTTTTTCGATCTTTATAATTGATTAAAAAAAGATTCAAATGTTGGCAGTCTGTTATTTTTTTTACTTTATTGATCTTCACATCTATTCCCCGATAAAAAATCATGGTCCAAATATAAGTATACAAGGAACGAATACTACCCAATATAACTTCTTTTTACAACGAAGAAACTTTATTTTAAACAGGATTTATATACATGAGATATTTGAAAACAAGCCAGAAATGGCAGGCACTTCCCAGCAACACAAACAAATGCCATATTTCATGGAATCCAAATATGCCGGGAAACGGGTTGGGTTTTTTACTGGAATAAACAATTGCACCGCCACTGTAGAATAGTCCGCCTAAAGCCAGCCAGAAAAGGCAGATAAGCTCAAGGTTTTTTACAAGCGGATAAATTGCAATCACACACAGCCATCCCATGATGAGATAAATCATGGTGGAAATCCAACTGGGTACATTCATTGCAAAAATCTTTAATCCTATTCCAAAAATGGCAATGCCCCAGACCGTACCAAAGATACTCCATCCCCATGGGCCGCGTAAAGGCACAAGGCAGATGGGTGTGTATGATCCAGCTATGAGCATAAAGATCATGATATGATCAATTCTTCGAAAAACCAATAATGCTTTTTCAGATATTTTCAGTCCATGATAAAGAAAGCTTGCCGTATACATTAAAACCAATGTGGTACCAAAAATAGCAAAGGAAACCACATGCCAGGCATCAGCCCTGATAGCTGCAAACACAACCATTAATGTTAAACCGATTATAGATGCAAGGGCACCTGCCATATGGGATATGGCATTAACAGGCTCTCTGAAAATTTTTACACACGACAACATATGACCAATATAAATCTAATTTCATTAAATTAATATTATTTTTTCCAATATTACATTTTTTTTACTGCAACTATATTGAAAAAATGTTCTATTGCTCAATATAATTCTTGATAAATATTACCAATATGCTAATAGTTGCTTAAGCTTTAAAGATCCAAGCAATACATACAAAGGTAGGGATAGTTCTTAAAGAATTATCCTAAATCAATTAATCTAAATAGATAAAGGAGAGTATCTATGAAATTATTAAAAGTATTAGCTGTTTGCATTACCGTTCTTGCCATGTCCACATTAGCCATGGCAGGTACACTTGAAGACGTTAAAGCTAAAGGATTTATCCAGGCTGGAGTCAATGGCAGTCTTTTTGGTTTTGGTAAAGCCGATGATAAAGGCGTCTGGAAGGGTCTTGATGTTGATGCTGCAAGGGCTCTTTCGGCAGCGATTTTTGGTGATCCTGACAAATTAAAATACACTCCGCTGACAGCCAAAACAAGATTTACAGCATTGCAGTCAGGAGAAATTGATGTTCTTTTTAGAAATTGCACACAAACCTTAAGTCGTGACACAGCTCTTGGCCTTGATTTCTGCCAGGTAAATTATTATGACGGCCAGGGATTCCTTATCCCCAAAAAACTGGGTATAAAAAGCGCTAAAGAACTTGATGGTGCGACTGTCTGTGTTCTTCCCGGAACCACCACAGAATTGAATGTTGCTGATTATTTCAGAGCAAATGGGATGAAAATGAATC
>JACNHV010000149.1 GCA_014383445.1 Candidatus Desulfobacula maris
TGTATTCAAGAAAATACTATGAGGTGGCAAAACATGCAGTGGGTCCTGTCTGGTGGACTGTCTGGGTCAATTTTATTAATCTTGACACCTGGAACAAATTGTCACCTGAAAATCAAAAGATCCTGATGGAAGTTTCAAGAGAGACAGAAAAACGTTCTTTAGGGGTAATGAAAGAATTTGATAAAATAAGTCTGCAAAAATTGGGAACGGTAGGAACAATCAAGATATTGACAGATGAAGAAAAAAAGGCCTGGAGCGAACCTCTCAGACCGGCTTATGCCGAATGGATTAAAAAATGCAGTGACAAAGGCTACGGAGATCAGGCAAAAAAGATCCTGGAGTTGTTGCACGAAGCTAAATAGATTTAGGGGAACAAATGATTAAATCCATGAACATTGCATGGTGGGTGCAGCGTTGGGCCGAACTTCACCAGGATAAGACGGCTATTATATTCGAAGAACAGACCATCAGCTATGGAGATCTTTGCAAAAGGGCAGACAGCACAAGCTGCTGGCTTCAGTCAATTGGTATTGAAAAAGGGGACAGAGTGGCAGTCATGCTTTATAATTGCCCTGAGTTCATGGATCTGTTTCTTGCTTGTTCCAGGCTTGGTGCTATTTTTGTTCCCATAAATTTTAGGATAACCGCTTTGGAACTTGATTATTTTATAAAAAATAGTCGGCCCAGATTATTTATTCATGGAGAGGATTTTTCAAGTGTCGTTAATTCCCTTAACCTTGGCAGTTATCTGCCGCCTATGGTGATATCTGTTGTGGGAGATAAAAATGATGACAGTCCTGTTTTAAATTTAAATAAAGAAACTGCTAAATTTGACGGACAAAGGGTTTTTCTTACAAGGTCACTTGGTCCTGAAAATCCTGAAGAATCTCAGGTTATCATGTATACCTCAGGAACCACTGGCAAACCAAAAGGTGCCGTTCTGTCCCATAGGAAAACCTTTTTTAATTGTTTAAACGCAGACATATTCTTTGAACTCCATTTCAGCGATATCATGCTGATTTTTCTACCTCTTTTCCATTCAGGCGGGCTTTTCATCCAGGCGGCCCCCATTTTTTATAAAGGGGCAACCATCGTTCTTCACCGGAATTTTGACCCTTTAAGGGTTTATAAAGATATTGAAAAATATCGTGTGACAAAATTTTTAGGAGTCCCCACAGTATACAAAGAATTGTTAAAGGTTGCCCCTGAAAACAGGACCGACATCTCTTCTTTAAAGGTGTGTGCCGGGGGTGGTGAAAAACTGACGGAAGATTTGATTGAAAAATGTACTAACGCCGGTCTGGCATTCCGCCAAATCATGGGCCAGACCGAAACATCAATTCTTTTATGGGCTTCGGAAAAAGACCCCCTGAAAAAACCCGGAACTGTAGGAAGGCCTGTGTTTCATGCTGAAGTCTCTATTCTGGATGAACAAGGGAAATTAGCAAAACCCGGGGAAACAGGAGAGATTGTTGTACGGGGGTCTATCATGATGAAAGAGTATTGGCAGGACCCTGTTAAAACCGAGGAGACCATCAAAAATGGGTACCTTCATACAGGCGATCTTGCCCGCATGGATGAGGACGGGTTTTTCTATCTTGTAGGCAGGGCTGGGGATATGTATATAACAGGGGGGGAAAATGTCTATCCTGCTGAAGTCGAAAAGACACTTAAAACACACCCTGAAATTGAAGAGGTTGCAGTAGTCGGAATTTTTGACGAAAAATGGGGGGAAACAGGACATGCTTTTGTGATAAAAAAACCAGGATCATCTTTAAGTGAAAATGAGGTGATTGCCATTTGCCAGGGAAAGCTTGCAAAGTATAAGTGGCCCCAAAAGGTGACCTTTAAAACGCAATTTTCCCGTACATCCCTTGGGAAAATAAAAAAAGCTGATCTGAGGGATACTTTTTAGAAAAATAATTATGGGTCATTTGTCATCATTGTTATTTCTTTTAAGGTTGTAAAATAATAGTGTGATTTGACTCCTTTGGACTTAAAATTTTGTTAAGGATCTTAGAATGAAACAAGAATTTTTATTAGGAAACGGTGCCATAGCTCTTGGACTTTTAGAGGCAGGCTGCCAGATCATGACCTCCTACCCCGGAACGCCGTCTTCGGAAATCCTTCCGGAAGTCGTCCGGTTTTCCAAAGCCGCCAATCTGAACACCAGTATTGAATGGTCTATTAATGAAAAAGTCGCCTTTGATAATGCATTTGCTGCTGCCATCTCAGGCAAAAGAGCTGCCTGCTGCATGAAAATGGTGGGCCTGAATGTGGCAGCGGATTCTTTTATGTCTGCCGCCTATATAGGAAATATCGGCGGGCTTGTGATTATCTCCTGTGATGACCCGGGACCCCATTCATCCCAGACGGAGCAGGACTCAAGACTCATGGCACGTATAGGCAAGGTGCCCGTGCTTGATCCTTCAAGCCCTGAAGAGGCAAGGGAAATGATAAAGTTTGCCTTTGATCTGTCTGAAGAATTCCAGGTACCTGTGATGGTAAGACCTGCCATCCGGATCTGCCATGCAAGGCAGAATATTGAATACGATGTTCTTGAAAACAACCTGACCAAGGCTGATTTTAAACGGGAACCAACTCGCTGGGCTTCCACACCAAAGTTCAGGTTTTTGCAGCACAAGGCATTGAATGAAAAACATGTGAAAATCAGTGAAAAATTCAATACCCTGACACCTTTTAATATGCATAACCTTGAAAAGAAAAAATCTTATCCATTCGGTGTTGTAACCGGTGGTGTTCCCTCAAGTGTTATTCAGGATATGTTTGAAGAATATGGAAGAAAGGATATACCGGTCCTGAAACTGGGGGCACCCTACCCTTTCCCGGAAAAACTCAGCAGTGAATTCATGGATGCCTGTGACAAGGTATTGGTGATTGAAGAAACCGATACCTTGATTGAATATCTGTTAAGGGACAAGCACAAAACCCTGGGACGATTATCCGGTCATGTGCCCATGGAAGGTGAGCTTGTGCCTGAAAAAATCGAAGGCATAATGAACAAAGCCCTTTTAGACTGCGGACTTCCTGCCTTGTCAGACTTTGACTGCGGCCTTGAAGCCTTCAATCTTGTGGGAGGACTTGAGCTTCCCATCAGAAAACCCACCCTGTGTTCCGGGTGTCCCCACAGGGCCTCTTTTTATTCCATTAGAAAAGCCCTGCCAAAGGCTATCTTCCCATCTGACATCGGGTGTTACACCCTTGGCAGCAACCTGGGGGTTGTGGACACTGTTCTTGACATGGGAGCCGGAATTACCATGGCCTCAGGATTCTGGAACGCCTATATCCAGGATGGTGTAAAAAAACCCATTGTGGCCACCATGGGAGACTCCACCTTTTTCCATTCCGGCACAACAGGTTTGATCAATGCCGTTTACAATAATTCCCGGTTTATTCTCGTGATCCTGGACAACCATATCACGGCCATGACGGGCATGCAGCCGGCCATTACCCAGGGTGATCGGGTAGATGGGTCAAAGGGTAATGCCATTGCCCTTGAGACCATTGTCAAAGGATGCGGGGTGAATTATATCAAAGTGCTTGATCCCTTTGATACAAAAAACATGATCCAGACTGTAAAGGATGCAGCCCAATATGTGAATGATCCTGACGGCGGTATTGCCGTAATCATATCCCGCCATCCCTGTGTGATCGGGTTCAAGGATGAGGCTATTCCTGAAAAGATCAAAGTAACGATAACTGATAAATGTGATGAATGCGGATTCTGTCACACTCGATTTGAGTGCCCTGCCATGTATCAGGATAAAGAAAATCAAAAGACTGAAATAAATAAAGTGCTTTGTGCAGAGTGTGGTGTCTGTTTACAGATCTGCCCGCGGGATGCGATTGAAAGAGTATAAACCTTTACGGAGAAAAACACTTATGAAGACGATCAATTATGTATTAACCGGTCTGGGCGGACAAGGAATCCTTTTCATGACAAAGGTGCTGGCCACCACTGCTTTAAATAAAGGATATAATATTTTAGGCGCTGAAACCCATGGAATGGCCCAACGGGGCGGATCTGTTGTTTCGCATTTAAGGATAGGGGATGCCCGTTCCAGCCTGATCCGGGCAGGAGCTGCTGATTTTCTTTTGTCCATGGACGAGTCTGAGGCCTACCGGTATCTGCCATACCTGAAAAAAGGGGGGAAATTATTTGCCAATGCATCTTCACAAACCTTCCCAGATGAAAGAATAGCCTTATATCTTAAAAAAAATGAGATTGAATCCAGGGCCATGGAAGCGGCTAAAAAAGCCATGGAACTCGGGTCTCCCAGGTCAACAAACCTGGCCATGGTGGCATTTTATGCCGCCTTTGGTTACGGGCCTTTGACTGCCGATGATCTAAGAGCTACAGTGGATGATATGAGTCCCGGACCTTTTAAAGAAAAGAATCTCAGGATTTTTGACGTTTGTTATGAAACGGGCAGACAAATGGTTTAAAAAACATCTTCAACTTGACAAAAAAATCTTGACCTGGAATAATTGTACACAGTATGCAGTATACAATTATTCCAAAGCATGATAACCTTTATCCATTAATATATGGAGACTTTTATGACACTTTTTAAGAATCTTACGGTACTATCCCTTGAACAGGCAACAGTTGCCCCTTATCTCACCTACCGCCTTGCCCAAGACGGTATGACAGTCATTCGCCTTGAGCACCCGATATATGGCGACCCCAACCGATTCATCGGAGAAAATGTCCTGAATGAAGAAAGAATGAATGCCTATTTTCTATGCATCAATTCAGGAAAAAAAGCACTGACCTTAAATATGGCTGATCCCAAGGGCCAGGAAATATTCAAACAACTGATCAGCAAGCTTAATGTCGATATTTTTGTCACCAATCAATTGCCCAAGAATTATGAAAAACTGGGCATTGCCTATGAATTATTAAAAGAAATCAAACCAGATATTATCTGGCTGGGACTTACAGGGTTCGGCCCTGACTCCAATGAAGGAGCCTATGATCCCATCCTTCAGGCAAGGTCAGGATTAATGGAACTTACGGGGGAAGCTGCGGGTGATCCCCAGGTCCTGGGAATTCCTTTGCCAGACATGGGAACCTCGGAACACGGATATGGACTTTTAATGAAAGCACTCTTTAAACGGGCCACGACAGGGGAAGGCACCCGTATTGATCTTTCCATGTTTGAATCTACTGTATCCTGGCTGACCGTTCCCATTGCCCTTTCAAAGAGCTTTGGTGCGAATATTTCCAGAAGAGGTAACACCCATGAATTTTTCAGCCCCGTGTCTGTTTATAAAACTCTTAACGGTTTTGTCTACCTTGCCGTGGGCAATGACAGGCAGTGGGAATCCATGGTAGGTCAAGACATGTTCAAATCCCTTGCAAAGGAAGAGTACAAGAAAAACAATGGCAGGATTGCTGATGTCATCAATCTGAACAAGGCTATTAACGATATTACTGAACAACACTCTTCAGAAACACTCATTGAACTGTTCACCTCTATTACAGTGCCCATCTCAAAAATTAAAACCGTAAATGAGATAGTGGAAGATCCTCTGGTGGCAAGGCGGATACTGTCTTCAAAAGATCCAAAGACAGGTACAAAGCTAACCCTTGCTCCGCCACCCAACATGACACCTTTTCTAGAGGAACAAGACCGCAAACTTTCCTTTCCTCCCAGGTTTGGTGAACAGAACCAGTCAATCTATGGTGATGTTCTAGGCTATGACAAGACCTTTCTTGCAGAATTCAAGGAAAAAGGAATTATTTAAAGGAAACTTTTATCCCGATGAAATTGGACAACAATTTTAAGGAAAGAAAATCTTTAGGCCAGGATGTGTTTGAGTATTTGAAAAAAGCCATCATTGACCAGACCATTGAACCAGGTGCAAGGCTTGTGGAAAGCAAGATCGCTGACATGCTGGGTATCAGCAGGACACCTTTGCGCGAGGCCCTGCACAAACTTGAAAGAGAAGACTGGATAGAGAAAAACCCTTCAGGCGGATTCCAGGTGGTCATATTGACAAAGGATGATATTGAGCAGACCTTTGGGATCAGAAGTGTTCTTGAAGCATATGCAGCACGCTTGGCTGCTGAAAATCATACAGACATGGATCTTATTCCTCTGGAAAAAAAGATGAAGGAATTTAAGGCCTGTATTGAAAAAAAAGACCATGATAAACTTCAGATAATCAACACCCAGTTCCATGATCTTCTCTACGCTTTGAGCAAAAGCCGGAAACTGATCAGAATGATCAATCAGCTTCGGGCCCAGATTTCAAGATTCCGGCAGATCATCTTAAAACAGACGGGATATGCCCATGAGAGCCATGAAGACCATTTCAAGATGCTGGATGCCATTAAAAGCCGGGATGGCGATGCAGT
>JACNHV010000270.1 GCA_014383445.1 Candidatus Desulfobacula maris
ATTGATCATAGGTATCACCCAGATAATTGGATTTATAATCAACAATATACCATTTGTCTTTATGACGTATCACAAGATCTATAAATCCTTTTATAAAACCTTTAAAGGATTGAGCAGTCAATTGGGAAAGTTTGTTTATATATCCTGATGTTTTAAATTTCACATCTGATTGTTCAAAGGTCTTTTGTACAGATGACATCTGAAAACACGGGACGGAAAAAGCAAACTCAAGCTCGTTAAACCTTTGATCAGGAAGGATATCTTTCAGGCAAAACCCTGATGTTCCATGCACAAGCTTTGTTCCAAGCACCTCTTTCACAGATTTATCAGCCATTTGAATCATTTCTGTGCCCACAAAGCCAAACATGTCAAATTTTGATTGAACCAATGTGGAGATTTCCCTTGAACCCATTGTAAAATCAAGGGTTTCAAAAATAGAATGAAATAGGTCACCTGATCCTGCACCTTTGGGGAATTGGGCAAGGGTTATAACCTGAAGGTCACACGTAATGGGTCTTTCTCTATCACCATCTGACTTCTGTCTTTCCTGCAAGGCTTCCTGGTTCTGGGAAAGGGCAATAGCTGAAAAGCTTGACATTTTCCAGGAAGCCTTGATGTCACGACTAATTTTTTCAGCAGACAAAACAGGGCTCAATGAATCTGATCTGTCTATAGACCATTTGGATAATTCATTGAAATATTGCTGCAAAAGAATGCTTTGATCTGCACGGGAAGAAAGCTGTTCCAGATCCTTGATCATTAATTGATCATCTTTGCAGTCGCAGGAATGCAGCAGGGTGCCAAGGGCCGAGGTCTCAACTGATTTAAATCCGCCCCAGATGATCCTGCACATGGCAGAAGCCCTTGTTAATGCCACATATAACAACCTTCTTTGTTCTGCCCTGTCTTCTTTTTCAAAATGGGTTTGAGAATTTTCAAGATCAGTTGAACCCAGATCAAGAGTCAGCTGATAATCTTTTTCAGGATCATGGAAAAGAATATTTTCCTGTGAAGTTTTTCGTGGTCCTTCCCAGAGATATGGAAGGTAAACAACTGGATACTCAAGCCCTTTGCTTTTATGAATGGTTATAATTGCCACAGCCTTTTTATCGCTTTCAAGCCTGAGCTCATCTGCAAATTCATCCCTCAGCTCTTTAAACAATTGCCGGGCATACCATTTCAATAAATAATACGGCGATAACTGCTGTTTAAGACAGGCTTGTGAAATCAATTCAATCAAATGATAAAAATTGGTCATCCCCCTTTCGTCAAGGCTCATGTTTCCTTTTAAGAATGCTTCATCAGAATGAAAAAGGGCCATGGCCATGGAGACAAACCCTTTGGTTTCCCAGATTTGCTTATACTCTCTGAATTGATCCTGCCACCTGAAAAACAGATCTTCTTTTTTATCAAGCCTGACAATCTTATCCGATGAAAAACCAAACACGGATGTACACAGGGCTGCATGGATATAGCCCTTATTATCAGGGTTATTTACAGCCCATAATATATCATGCAGATCCATGGCCTGGCTTGCGTCAAAAACAGATCCTGTTTTTGAAAGATATGAAGGAATATTAAGATCAGACAAAGCCATTTTGATCTGTTCTGCCTGCTTGTTTGTCCGGACAAGCACGGCAATATCTTCAGGGCTGATCTTTTGAGGATTCATGCCATTTTTGCCCTTGTCTATCAATGATTTATCTGAATGCAGTAAAGCCTGCATATCTGCTGCCACAATTTTTGGAATAATCCCGGCTGCATTGTCTTTGCTGATAAAACCCTGTCTGTCAAGATCCTGGCCTTCTCTTTTTAAAAAACAAAACTGCAATGGCGGGACAAATTCTTCATTGTCTTTCAGAAAATTCTTTGCAGTTTCTGGAGTTTTGACCTTTAAAAACTTAATGGGTTCGTAAAGAAAGGGTTTAATACTTCCTGAAAAAACCTCATTAATTGCCTTGACAAGCAAAGGTGCTGACCTGTAATTTTTTTCAAGGGTAAATTTTTGATCACTTTCTTTAGAGGCTTTTAAATAAGCAAAGATATCTCCCCCCCTGAACGCATAAATAGCCTGTTTGGGATCTCCAATCATAAAAAACGGGGTGCCTTGCGGGGAAAAAAACTTTGAAAAAATATCATATTGCCGTGGGTCCGTATCCTGGAACTCATCAATCAGGCAGGCTTTATAGGTTTGTCTGACAGCCTTTTGAAGATTGTGCGCATCCTGTTTTTCAAGGGCTTTTGCAAGATCGTTGACAAGATCGTCAAAAAAACATATGCCCTGAGCTTTTTTCATTTTATCCAGCTCTTTGTTGAAAAAAGCCAAGAATTCAATTTTCAGACTGATAAGATTATTTTCAAACACTTTATAAAAACAAAACATTTGCTCACATAAATCAAAAAATTCATGCTCAGGCGGCATCTCGCCGAATTTTGTTTTTAGTTCCAATCTTGTCTGAGTAAATTTATAAAGGCTATCCCCATCTTCTGTCATTTTAAAAAACGTATCCACTCCTTGCTGGTCAATTTTCAGACAAGAGGCTTCAAGCCAGACAGGAACATTTTTTTTAGTATAACTTCTTTTATCAATTCCCTTGTGGTTCTGGATCAAATCGATGATTTCATGCTCCCTTGTCAAAAGGATATCATGAATTTTCTTTAAGGTTTTTCTGTATGGCCCAGAGATATTCTCAAAACTTTCCGCCAGAGGCAGGCAAACAAGGTCGGATCTTGAAACAAACGGGCCAAAGGATGCAGCAAAGCTTTCCGGTGTTATCTGTTGCTGATTTAAATAGGATAAAAACAGGGTATCCAGATTGTTAACATATCCCATGAAAAAATCATAGCTCACCTGTCTTAAAAATGAGGATCTGTCCGGCATAAGTTCAATATCAAAAAGGGAATGGCTTTCAAATGCATTTTCTTTTAATATCTTAAGACAAAAAGAGTGGATGGTCATGATGGACGTCTGGTCAAAACTATTTAATGCAAGCGAAAGTCTCTGACAGACCAGGGGCAAATTTTCATGGCTGCGGAGAAACCTTACCAGATCATCTTCATCAAGGTGTGGGGACAGATTTTTAAATCTGTCCGCGGCAATGCCTAAAAGGCTTACAAGGGTATTAAAAAGGCGTGATCGTATTCTCAGCTTGAGTTCTGCTGCTGCAGCTTCCGTAAACGTTACTACCAGAATGGATTCCACAGGATACCCCATGGCTGCAAGACGACAATAAAGAGTGGTAATGGTATATGTTTTCCCCGTCCCTGCACTGGCTTCGATCAGGGTGGTTTTTTCAAGATCTATTATAAAGGGGTCCAGAGGCTTCATTATGTTATTTTCAGATTTTCCAGCAAGGGTTTATACACTGTTAAGGAATTTTGGACAAAACCTGAGGAAATCAGTTTGTCAACACTTTCAAAAGGATCGTTATTTTCAATACAAAGAGAGACATATCGGTTTTCCTTTTCCCCTGTTTGATAATACCCGCCATACCAGCCGGCCTTTGCTCGATTCATGGCTCTAAAGATCAAATCTTTCTCATGCTCGAATGGGTTCAATTCTGAAGGGTCTGGTTCTGACAGATCCAGTTCTGATGGGCCTGGCTCAAATTTTTCCTTTAACAGGGCCTGTGCAAATAACCAGGATGTTTCGCAGAAAAAATAAAAAGGGTGCTTCCTTCCTTTATCATAAATTTGAATCAACTCCTTGAAATATTTAAGAGCAAAAGATTCCAAAGCAGGAAATGAACAGGTTACAACGGGCTTTTTCCCTTTTGGGTCCCGCCCGATAAGAATGGTTTCTTTAGGGTACTCAGGAGGAGCACAGATATTTAAAAACAGATGCCTGATCCAGCCGGAAAGCAATCTTGCACTATTGAGCTTTCCAAAACTTAAGGAATACATCCCATCCTCTCTTACGTCCGTGAAATTTGCTGAAACTATCAAGCCGTCTATATTTATTTCCAGGGAAATGGGAGGTAATTGTTTTTTAGATACAATGGTTCTGGCAGCATCAATTAAAGGGCTTGCAATGCTCTTCATTTTTTCATATTCAAATCTGCCTTTTTCTCCAAAGGGAAGGCATCCCATGGCCTTGATAATTGGATAAAATTGCGTTTCCCGGCAAGACCCTGTTTTCTGTTCAACCAGAAAACTGCCAAGGGTAAATTGATCCAGCCCTGATATGGAGAAGATTTCCCTGTCATGGGTCTGGTCTTCCACATCAGGCTTTTTTATGTTTAATCCTTCTTTCATGTATTCTTGAACAGGATTTTTGAAAAAACGAATCAGTTCATCAAGGATAATGCCTGGCAGGTTTTCTTTTGATTCTTTTTCTGCTGATCCTTTTTCTGCTGATCTCGGGACAAATATACGCTTTTGGATCCTGCCCTCTTCCGATCGAATTAGCGAAAGCGCCCTTGCAATATGACAATTATCATTTGAAAAAGAAAAAAAAGAATCAGTTTGATTAAAATATGCTTCATTAAACGGATGGAGTGGATGAAACAAATGATAGGCATACCCCTGCTGAAAAACAAAGCTTTGATCCATGGTGTCGGCAAGTTCACTGACAACACCGGCACAGGGAATCTTTGAGTTATCCTGTATACTCATTCCTGTATAGGTGATAATCAACTTTGATCTTGCTGACAGCAGGGTTTCAAGGAATAGATATCTGTCTTCATCCCTCTCTGATTTATCAAAAGGCTTTGGATGTTTTTTTATCAGGTTAAATCCCGGGGTGAAGGCCTGCCTGGGAAAAGCTTTTTCATCCATCCCCATCAAAACGACAATCTTGAATGGGATACTTCGCATGGGCATGATATTGCAGAATGTTATATTTCCTGCCAGAAAATTCCCCTGGGAAATATTTTGATCAAGCTTGTGCTCAATATGGGAATTTATCACTTCAAATGAGACAAGATCTTTGAATCCTGCTTTTTGGGCATTTCCCTCAAGTTCATCAATGGTTTGACTCAGAAAAACAAGGTCTTCCCCATTTTTAAAATTCCGATCCATGAATATTATGGATATTTTTTTCAAGGCCTCACACCATTTTTCAATTGTTTTTTTACCAGCCAGGATTTCAAGGCACAAAAACAAAGTGTGACAAAAGGCTGCAAATTTACCCAGCACCTCAAGATCAAGTCCTTCAAAGAATTGACACGGCAGGATATCCTGCACTAATGCGCCATGATTTTCAGGCATGGCCATGCCCATAAAAAGCCGCTGCAGTCCAAACTGCCAGGTATTTTCTTCAAATGCCGGCAATCCCAGGGTTTCTCTGTGATCCCCATCCCTGCCCCATAAAATTTTGGCATCCTCAGCCATTTTTTCAATATAATAGATCTCATCTGTCATAATATTAAATTTTCCGGCAATGGATTCAGAAAGCAAAAGATCAAGTACCTGTTTTTTGTCAAGCCTTGCGTTCCTGAGTGCCAATATCTTTAAAAAAGCATCCAGAGATTCAGATTCAGATCTTTTCCTGCGGTCACTGATGGAAAATGGCAGGAATGTTTCAAGGAAAAAGACGGATTCGATAAATGGTGCATATGCCTCAATATCAGGCATCATCACAATGATATCATGGGGGGCAAGTTCAGGATCTTTTTCAAACTCGTTTAACAAAAGATCCTTTAATACCTGGGCTTCTCTCATGGGAGAATGGCAGGCATGGATACAAACAGAGGTGTCAGATGCAGCAATGGTGACAGGGGCATCCTCGTGTCCTGCTTTTCTCAGGATAAGATTTAATATATCTGACTGAAGCTGCATAAGCATGGTATTGGATTTGCCTGATCCATTTATGGGGTCCTGGAACAGATCATCAAAAGGCTCATGGTAATTAAATGCTTCAAGACAGGAATGAAATCCTTTTCCCGCTGTTCCCAGAGACGACAACAGCGGATTTGTCATTTCATAGTATAAATGTTCAGGATCTATCCCGATTTCTTCCTTCAGGGCCAGCCTCCCCATCTGCCGTTCTGACTTGATATCAAAAAAGAACTGGTTGGATGGTGTTAAAAGAAAAAGGTTGATGTCCATTATTTCAGACATTTTTTCAAACACCTGCAAAAACAGTTCAGGAAGAGCTGATATGCCAAAAAAAGACATCCTTGACGGAAGATTATCCGTGTTGATGTTTGTTAAAGAAAATTTTTCAAGAAAGTTGCGGGCTTTAAATGCCAGATGATTTTGAGGATCTTCTGATACAATCTTTGTCCAGAGTTCTGCCTGCCATTGGGCCACAGGATCTTTCAAGGTTTCATGGGATTGATGTTGTTGCCAGTCAATAAGCATGTGAGACCTGTAAACCTGGTAATCGTCAAACACTTTTGCAATCTTCATGCAAAGTTGATAAAATTTTTTCCCTGTTTCATCCTCTTTTATATAGTTTTCAATACTTGACAGAGATTGTTGTGACCTGTTCTCATTAATTAATTTCATGATTGACCAGAAAAGAAGATTTTCATTCAAGCCTTCATACTGAACCTGCAAAGCTTGCTGATTCTGTTGATTTTGCTGATCTTTTGGGGGCATAAAACTTGTGAGAATCTTGTCAATCATCTGTCTTGGAAAACAAAAATGCATATTTGCACAAACACCCAGGTTTTGTGCCATTTGCATGGTAATCCACTGCTTCATCCCCCTGGACTGGATACCGATCCATTCAGGCATCATTGGATTGTCCGGCACTTGTTCCAGAACAGATGCCAGCGCATCCATCAGGTTTTCCATTTTATTGCTTTTAAAGATATTGAACAAAAATTTTGTTCCCCGGGATTACAGGTTTTAAAGCACCATATCAGACCCTGAAACCTCAATCAAAGGCATTTATTTTCTGCTTGAATTTCCCCAAAAAACTTAGTTGAGATTAATGGCTAAAATATTTTTCTTTTTGCCAAAATTTAAAGCCTCTTCCAAAGATCCCATGCACAAATCAATTCTTAAACCGCTTAAATTGAGGTTCATTCGATCTTCAGCCTTGAATACCCCTACACCCTCAATGTATATCTTTTTCCCTAACCAGCCTCTATTTACAAGTTCAGAACTGATTGCACATGTCCTGCCAACAACGGGCATCGTCATGGTGGCAGTTGTTTGAGGATAACCATCTGAGTTGATCCCATTTGACCAGGGATGATATGCAGTCACTATTACATTTGCTTTTGTGACTATATCCAGTTTTTCTTTTTTAGATTTGATAATTGATCTCAAATATATTTCTTTGTTTTCATACAAAGATACACTTCTTTTCAAATCTTGAATTTCCTGGGTTAAAGATGAAATTATTTTGGCGTTAATACTGTTGCGTACATGTTCTTTATTGAACATCCCTGCAAAAAATACGCTGGTTAGAATGGTTAAGAATACAATAAGGATATAATAAATTCTATAATTCATAATTATCAGGACTTGTGCTTAAAAAAATAAATTAATAGTAAAAACTTTAAATGCTCCATGAATAAAAGCTTATAATAAATTAGCCGGACAAAAACAACCTTATATTATTGAGAAAAATTATAATGTTTTTGAAGAGTGGGGAACCCACTGGACTGTTTTTGTTTTTACAACAGATGGGATAAGCCCCAGGGTGACGATAAAAACAAAAACCATGACAGAGCTGAACAGGATCAAGGTGTCGTAATTGCTCAAGGTCAGTCCCTTAAAGAGCCAGGTTTCGCTTAAAATGCCATACTCAATGAGCTTGCCGCTGATCACGCCGGAAATAGCTGCTCCCCCCCATTGCAGGGACATGCAAAGAGAAATGATAACAGCTTTGTTTCTTACAGGTGCAAGTGCAACCATTTCAGATGTAAGGGCAATGGATGATGATGCCTGGATCAACCCGAGACCAAAGGTGAGGAAGCTGAAATAGGTCACCTGGGGAACGGGAGCCAAGCTCCTTAATATCACTAGAAATAAAAACAGAAAGTATGAAAAATGAACCACAAGGAAGACCATTTTTGTTCCAAATTTATCCACCAGTTTTCCGCCGGTATAAAAACCCACCATTGCTCCCAGAAAAAGCATGGTTCCCATATAAACAATGGTGTCATCGGAAAAATGCAATATATTTTTTTCAAGCAATCCCATTGTGACGGGCCAGGTACCTGTGGCAACCATCAATAAAAAACAGTATGCACAGAATGGCATATACCCGGGCACTTCCGGGATGCCGGCAACTATTTCCAGTATGGACCTTTTTTCGGATATGCTTTTTTCTATTTCCGGAATTTTTGAATAGAGAAATATCTGGAGAATGAGAAGGCAGGTGAAGAAAGTCAGAATAAGCTGATAGGTTCCAAGGGATGTACTTCTTTCCAGGATAAATGTGAGGATAAAGGAACAGCCAATGGCAAAAATCTGCCAGGAAACCCGCATCGTCCCGAAAAAAGATCCTCTTATTGCTTCCGGAATCAAGGGGCTTAAAAGAGCAAACCAACCTGATAAGAGTGCAGAAACTCCAATGCTGAACAAGATAATTCCAAAGACAATAATTTTGATTGATGTCTGCGTATCAAAAAATCCAGCCCATATGATGAAAGAAAACCCCGCAATCGTTAGAATAATTCCTGATATTCCGATTTTTTTCTTACCGTAGCGGTCTGCATAATAAGCAAATGGGACTGCTAAGAAAAACAGGATAACTGAGGGCAGCGACAGCAGGATTAATACATCGGAACTTTTTAATCCCATCTTTAAAAAATACGAGAGTAAAAACCCATTTTTGAAAAACAGCTGGGGCATGATGCTTGCGCAGACAGAAAGAACAATGGTCATCATGATTTTATCTTTAAATATGTTCATGCAAGCCTTGAAAAAGAGTAGTTTTTAAGTTTCATACAATCTAAGGAACATAGGTATCTTTTTTTTTACAGCAAGTCATTGTCTAATTATTTTTTTTACCAGATTAATATTTACCAGGCCATTAAAAAATTTCCCCTGCCAGTCACGGTTTTTCATGGCACTTTCTATAATAATTTTTTACCAAAACTTAAGCTAAACGTTCAAATCAAGTTTTTTTGCTGTTTCATAAAGTTTTTTTCTTAACCCTTCATCAAAGGGATAAGACAGGAAGATATTTTAACACGGATTACAATGAAGACCGGCAGGAGTAATTTTTAAATGTATATTTTTTATACTTGACAAAAAATATCAATTTTATAAAACTAACTTTTATAAAACTTATTTTTAATATAAAAAGAGAAAATTTATGACGCAAACATTACATAACGCAGTAATTCGCAAGGAAAGAATATCTGATCAGATTAAATCCATATTAAAGCAGTCTATTTTGGATGGCGAATTCAAGCCTGGTGAAAAATTCCCTCCAGAAGTAGAAATAGCCCAAAAATTGAAGGTCAGTAAGGTTTCTGCCAGAGAAGCTCTGCGAGAAATGGAAGCAGAAGGATTGATCAAGAAAAAGCGTGGTGCTTTTGGTGGTAATTTTATTGCAGAGCCAGGTTCTGAAAAAATGGTTGATGTTGTAGTCAATTCATACCTTTTTGGAGGCATTACAGCAACCGATCTGGCTGAATTCAGGCGCATTCTTGAGCCAGGACTTGCAAGATTGGCTGCCATGCGAAGAACTGACAAAGATCTTAATGCAATGGAACAATGCATTAATGATGTTGAGGAATCCATTAAAAATGGAAGGCCGGATCAAACCAAAGCTATCGGGTTCCACTGCCTTATTGCAGATGCGTGCCATAACCGTTTTATCAGCTCTTTGATGGAGGCTCTGGTCAAAGTATTTCAGCAGGTATTGGCTAAGACCCCGGATTCTAAAACTGCTACAAAAGATTTAAAATACAATAAATTATTTTTAAAATACATCAGGGAAAGAGATGGTGAAAAAGCAGAAATTGTCATGGCTGATCATTTTGATACCCTGGATGAAATGATCAGAAAAAATAATGTAGATTAGGTAAGTTTAGTGAAAGAGAGATGACCCAATAACTTTCACGAAACTTTTAGGTAAGTGTTTTATAATAAAACAAGCTGTTTATTTATAAAACAAACTGTTAACTACACAATATATAAGGATCTTAGCAATGAAAAAAATCGTATGTCATCTTATGTTAAGTGTCATTCTGGTTACAATGGTTTTAATTGGTTCATCTTCTGCCGAATGGCCAAAAAAACCCATAATGATCATAATCCCTTGGCCAGCCGGAAATGATCCTTCTACCATGGTAGCAAGTGCCATGGCACCACTCATGTCGGAAGAGCTGGGAGTTCCGGTAAAAGTTGTCAACAAACCAGGTGGTGGTGCAGTCCTTGCCACTAACGAGCTTAGAAACAGCCGTCCGGATGGCTATACCATGGGATTGATTTCCATTGGTCCCATGATCACCCAGGTACTGAGGGGGAAAACCCCTTACAAAAATGAAGATTTAAGACCTCTGGGGCTTGTCTGGTCTTCGCCTTTTACCCTGGCATGCCGTGCAGACGCACCCTATAATAATTTAAAAGAACTTTCCGAATACGGAAAAAATCACGACCTGAAACTGGCCCACTGGGGCCTTGGGGCGGTTCCCACCTTAATTGCCATGAATGCTGCAAAAATAGGCGGTTTTAAATGGAAGGAAACCGCATACAAACAACTCAATGCATTGCTTGTGGTAAAAGGGGATGCAGATGTGATTACATTTTCCACTCCAGGTATCAAAGATTATGTGGAATCAGGTCAAATGAAGATCTTAGCCTGCATGCTGCCTGACCGTCTTCCCCAGTACCCAGATGTCCATACCGTTGCAGAAGATGGGTTTGGTGATGCCTACTCAATATGGTTTGGCGCTTTTGTACCTGCCAAAACCCCGGATGATATTGCAACCAAATTGAGCAACACCTTTTTTAAAGTCATGGCAATGCCAGCAATCCAGGAAGTCATAAAAAATGTAGGGGTTATCCCACATCCCACAGGGCCTGAAAAGGCAAGAAAACAGATGGACAGCGAATTGGCCAATTTTGGCGCCATCATGAAGGACCTGGGGATAATTCAGTAAGAATAGAGAAATCTCATGCCTGAAAAAAAATTTTCAGCAAGCCGTGTTCATGATTTATTTGGATCAGTGCTTGGGCTGTTTGCCCTGGTCATGTTGGTCTCCTCCCCCTGGCAGGTGGACTCCTCAGGCCCTGATCCGTTCTATAAGGGACCTTTGATATTTCCTCTCATCGTGTTCAGCCTGATCCTGGCAGGGGCTTTGCCCTCCATGTGGCGACTGGTCAGGCCTTCAATTCAAGCATCCTGGTATCTTGACGGCCATGGCAGGTCATTTAAAACCCTGATCATTCTGGGCCTGCTCATATTATATCCTGCAGGCCTTTTATTCCTGGGACTGGAAATTTCGACCTGGCTGTTTTTATTTATTGCCCTTAAACTGGTGAAACAGGATTCCCTCTTAAAATTGACAATCATCCCCATACTTGTGACCATAATTTTATTTGTCCTTTTTAAATTTTTCCTGGATGTATGGTTTCCTGAACCCCTGCTTATTGAACCGGTCAAGGAATGGGCCATGGAATTACTTAGGAAATAAATTATGCTTGAGCATATGCATGCAGGTTTTATAGCTGCGTTTTCCCTGTCTAACCTGGGGGCACTTACCTTTGGTACCTTTGTGGGGATCGTGGTTGGTATCCTTCCGGGTCTGGGTCCAATGGTGGGCATGGTTGTGCTGCTCCCCTTTAGTTTTGCTTTTTCACCGGATGTGGCCCTATCCCTTCTTCTGGGGGTATTCTGCGGGGGATATTATGGTGGCGGCATACCAGCCGTGCTTCTTCGGACACCCGGGGTGCCATCTTCATTGGTAACCAGTTTCGACGGGTATCCCCTGACCCAGAAAGGTGAGGCCCAGACCGCTCTTTCCGCTGCATTGCTGGGCTCATTCGGCGGCGGAATCATCTCCGTTGTTATACTGATATTTCTTGCCCCGCTTCTGGCCCATGTGGCTGCAAGCTTTGGTCCGCCCGAGTATTTTACCGTGGCCGTTTTTGGTGTGGTATTGGTGGTCATGGCTTTCCGAGACCAGCTTGGCAGGGGAATTATGCTTCTGGGTCTGGGATTCTGGTTTGCTACAGTGGGAATTGACGGCACCACATTGAGCCAGCGTTTTTGTTTTGGCACCCTTGTGATGCAAAATGGCCTTGATATTGTTCCTGTCTGCCTGGGGCTGTTCGGAATCGGCCAGACCCTTATCCTGGTCGAACGGGGTATCATGAAAAATCATGATATCCAATTAAGCCGATCCTCCCTTGATTTTTCCAAACTCTTTAAATTGTTCAAATATTGGAAGACCCTGATTCGCTCGGGCGTAATTGGCACCTTTGTAGGGCTTTTGCCTGGTACTGGTTCAATTCTGGCGTCTTTTCTTTCCTATGACGTGACAAAACGCCTGTCAAAGGAGAAATCCCTTTTTGGAAAAGGAACACCTGAAGGCTGTATTGCATCGGAAGCCGGTAATAATGCAGTGCCTGCAGGCGCCATGATTCCGCTTTTAACCCTGGGAATCCCAGGAGATGCACTGAGTGCAGTTCTGCTGGGCGTTTTTACCATCAACGGCATATATCCTGGCCCTTTGCTGCTGGTCAAAGAACCCGTGCTTATCACGACCATTTATTTTTCAATGCTTCTCATTAACATCGTTGCCTTTGCCATGCTGGTGATCTGGTTAAAACCCTTTGCCATGATTGTAAAGGTCCCTGGTAAATTATTGGCCGTTGTGATCATGGTCATCTCTCTGGTGGGAATTTATGCCGTCAATACCAGGTTGTTTGATGTAGGTGTTGCCATTTCCATGGGTGTTTTGGGCTATATCCTGCTTCGAACGGGATGGCCCATTGTCAATCTTGTGATGGGATTTGTTCTAGGCGAAATCATGGAAAACCGGCTGAGGGAAACAATGAGTCTGGGGGATGGAAGTCTGATGATATTATTTGACCGTCCCATATGTATTTTTCTTGTCATCATTACGATCTTGATCATCTTTGTCCCCTTCATGCTCGACGTACGAAAATCAAGGAATAAAAAACTATCAAATTAATATAACTTTTCCAAGGAGTTTTTAATGACCTATCCAAGTATATATCCCACGGGCACAACAATATATAATCCTAACAAATGTTTTAATGGCTATACTGTATTTCAGGCCAAGGAGTTAGGAGCTCTTGTAATTGATATGAATGGCGGCGAAGCCAAGCTGTGGAAAGGGTTACATGGTTTTCCCAATAAAGTTTTAAAAGGCGGCTATGTCATCGGCCATACAGGAGAGAGATCTACAAAATATGGAATGCAGGACCTTCGTGACCTTGTCCAAGTTGACTGGGATGGTAATGTGGTCTGGAAATTCAATGAGTACGAATATATAGAAGATCCTGGAGAAGAGGCTCAGTGGATGGCCCGTGTCCACCACGACTTTCAGCGGGAAGGTAACCCTGTTGGTTATTATGTTCCTGGCATGGAAGCAAAAACAGATCAGGGCAATACCATGATTCTGGGTCATAAGAATCTTGTCTGCCCACACATTTCTGACAAGAACCTGCTTGATGATACAATCTATGAAATCACCTGGGATGGAGATATTTTATGGGAATGGGTTTGCAGCGAACATTTTGATTCCTTTGGATTTCGGGAGGATGCTAAAAATATTCTTTCCCGTGATCCCAATATGCGACCCTGCGGTGGGGGAATGGGGGACTGGATGCACATCAATTCCATGTCGCTTCTGGGGCCGAACAAGTGGCATGATGAAGGAGATGAAAGGTTTCATCCGGATAATATTATCGCGGACGGAAGGGAAACAAACATTATCTTTATCATCAGCAAAAAGACAGGTGAAGTGGTCTGGAAGGTCGGGCCATATTACGACTATACGCCTGAAAAGAATCTGGGCTGGATTATCGGCCAGCACCACGCCCACATGGTACCACGTGGCTTGCCTGGAGAGGGGAATATCCTGGTTTATGACAATGGAGGATGGGCCGGCTACGGTGCCTGCCACCCTGGAAGCCTTACGGGAACTAAAAATGTATTAAGGGATTATTCCCGAGTTCTGGAATTTGACCCGATTACTCTAAAAATTGTATGGCAGCTTACACCCCAGGAAGCAGGATTGGTTCATCCTACTGACAGCAACCGCTTCTACAGTCCTTTTATAAGCTCTGCCCAGCGGTTGCCAAATGGAAATACTCTTATTTCTGAAGGCAGTGGTGGGAGAATAATTGAAGTTACTGCAGATCATGAGTTG
Organism: Candidatus Desulfobacula maris; assembly: GCA_014383445.1. Classification (GTDB taxonomy): domain Bacteria; phylum Desulfobacterota; class Desulfobacteria; order Desulfobacterales; family Desulfobacteraceae; genus Desulfobacula; species Desulfobacula maris. Next base: position 14,256 of record JACNHV010000270.1, read on the forward strand.
GTTTGGGAATATATCAGTCCCTATTGGGGTAAAAATTTTAAAATGAACATGGTCTACCGGGCATACCGGTTCCCCTATGAATGGATACACCAGGTTGAACCTCCCAAAGAGATTGAAATCAAACCCGTGGATGTCACTTGTTTCAGAATGCCCGGTGCCAGCCCTAAAGGCCCTCGTTCAGAGGTTACAATTGAAGGTACAATCCCTTTTCAGACTTCATCTGCCCTGTGCGTGATATCTGATACTGATGACAAAAAATAACGATCAAACGCATGAACATCAGGAGATATGATATGTCGTTTACCCTTTTCAGTGCAACCGGGTGCATGCGCTGCAAAATTGTTAAATCCTATATGGATGACCATGGAATGGTTTATGAAGACCATGATATGAAAGCAGAAGGCAAAGATATTTTTAATGGATTTTATCGTAAAAACAGGCCGGACATATTCCGGGGAGAAGAGGGGATTGAGTTTCCAATTCTGTATACAGGGGAAAAAATAAAACAGGGAGTTGGAGAAATCCTGGCTTTTCTTAAGGCAGAAGACAAATTAATAGAATTTATTAAAAGAAGTGATTTAAGCCATGGATGGATTAGTGGATTGAATATTTTTGCAAACGACGTATCCATGGGAGATGATTTTCTGGAGATACTGCGTTATATTAAAACTCACGGGTTGTTGATTCAATTGGAGACTGATGGGCGAAATTCTCACCTGCTGGAAACCATTATCACAGAGAATCTGGTGGATCGTCTGCTTTTTCAGCTCAGAGGCCCTGCAGAACTGTATGAAGTCATTACGGGGTTTTCCCTGGAAAAAGAAGAACTGTGCAAAAGTCTTTGCCTGGCTGGAAAATCACCTGGATATCAGATCATTCTGTCAATATCATGCATACCGCGGCCCCATGGCCAACCCGGCTATATTACCCCTGAGGAGGCAACGAGTGCCGCAGCTCTTGTTGAACAGGCCACTGGCAGTAAAAAACACCCGTTTTTTATAAAAGGCGTTGCCCCTCCCCCTGATCTGGATATTACGCCGTTGCCAGTATCGGCATTTTTTAAATACAGGACCGCATGCAGACCCTATATGGTATTGGCAGAAATTTTAAAATGATTACATGTCAAAACCCGGGTTATTCTTAAAATCCTGTTTTGCCCTTTCAAATAATTTTTTGTCCATAAACAGGTCAACTGCAGTATAGGCTAGCATCTTTGCAGCCTTAAGCATCATTTCATGTCCTCTTGTTGATATTGCAGCTTCTCTGAACTGGTCAGTGTGGACCCCAAACTCATCAGTAATTGCAAGAAAAGGATGAACTGCAGGCATAATTTGACTTATATTGCCCATGTCCAGGGAGCCCATACCACCAGATTCCATACTGGGAGGTGTTTCTTTTATGGATAATAATTTAAAATTGTTTTTAATGGCATTTTCAATAGGAAGATTGTTTTTAATTGAATCGTACCCTGCCCAGCTTTGATTGATTTCAAGTGTTGTACCCGTTGCCAGAGCAGCTCCCCTGGCACAATCTTTTACTTTATCGAGCAACTCATCCAGATAGTTCTGATTTTTTGTGCGTACTGCATATTTTACTGCAGCTCTGGCTGAGATAATATTTGGAGCCAGTCCCCCATCCGTAATAATCCCGTGGATACGAACATCACCCGGCAATTGCAAACGAAGTGCATTTATTGAGTTATAAGTTTGAACAACTGCATCAAGAGCGTTTAGACCTTCTTCAGGGCTGATTGCTGCGTGTGCAGCTTTTCCATGGAAAATGAACTCAATTGGCTTTACAGCCAAAGATGGAAGAAAAGTATAGGTTTTATTAAATGGATGCATCATTAAAGATATATCAATTTCTTTAAAAACTCCTTTTCCTAACATTTTTATCTTTCCACCCCCACCTTCCTCAGCAGGAGTTCCAACAACATAAACTATCCCTTTAAGATCTTTGATAATTGATTTTATTGCAATTCCTGCTCCTAAAGAAGCAGCTCCAATAATATTGTGCCCACAAGCATGTCCGATTTCAGGAAGAGCATCATACTCTGCCAAGAATGCAATGGCAGGTCCACCCTCTTTCCCCCTGGCAACAGCTGTAAAGGCAGTTTTTAATCCAGCTGCATTTTTTTCAACAATAAAATCATTTTTTTGAAGTTCTTTTATCAGCGCTTGAGATGATTTAAATTCTTTAAAGCAAATTTCAGGATTATTATGAATAAATTCACTGATTTCAATAAGTCTGGCAGAATATTCATCAATTTTTAAAGATAATTTCTTTTTCAGCCTGCTCAATTCTTTTTTCATACATCCCCTTTATTATAAAATCTTTCAAAAGCTACAACATGGCCTTTATCCGGTCAAGCTTATTTATAGATGCCAGAAATCTTGAAATAATTTAATTTAATTAAAAATTTTTCTTGATTTGGACAAAATGCTAATGTTATAAACAACTAATGTTATAATATAATAATTTTTAATTTTTTACAACAGGGAAAACCATGAATGAATCATTTCAAAATGTTTTTTTACGAACGGAAAAGTTGTCAAACCAGGTTAAAGATGTGCTTAAACATGCTATTCTTAAAGGAGAATTTAAACCTGGAGACAAACTCCCCCCGGAGACTCAACTTGTCGATCAGTTAAAGGTTAGTAAGGTTACCATTCGTGAGGCACTCAATGAAATGGAGTCAGAAGGCTTAATCGAAAAACGCAGGGGTATCTATGGCGGCAGTTTTGTTGCACAGCCCGGTTCCAATAAAATCGGACAAGTGATGAATAATTTTTATCAGTTCGGTGGATTGACCCCGGAAGAGATGGTCCAGTTTAGACAAATACTGGAACCTGAGTTAGTCGCCATGGCAGTGGAGCACAGGACAAAAGAAGACCTAAAAGCTATGAAGATAAACATTCAAGAGGTTGAAGAAGCAATCAACAAAGGAACACCTGATCAGGCCAAAGGCATTCATTTTCACTGCCTGATCGCCAACGCCTGCCACAACCGATTGACCAGCGCTATCATGAGCGCTCTGGTCAAAGTTTTCCTGGAAGTATTGTCCAAAGTACCCATGACCCTGGAAGATGCCAGGGGTGACCTTGAGTATAACAAAAAATTTTATCAATTCATGCTTAATGGACAAAAACAAGAGGCCCGGCAGTTAATGGTCACTCATTTCAAAACTTTGACTGAAATCATTGAACGAAGCAAAAAAGAGGATGTCATTAACATCCATGATTTATAAACGATTATAATATTAGTGCAAGAAAGTATAAGCCATTTACCAAACCCTTGCTGCTTTATATGAAAAATTTATTTTAACAAAGGAGGATGAAGTGATGAAAAAAGGTATGATGTTTCCTGTATTTATGGGTATAATTCTGTTTTTTTCCCTGGGCCTGATTTTTGGAGGATCTGCATTTGGTGCAGAAAAAGCTATTAGTTTTGCTTATCTTGGAAAACCTGATCCACATAAGGCGGCCTATACCACAGGTGTGGTAAATTTTGCTCATTTGATGGAAAAGGGCAGTGGCGGACGCTTGAAGGTGAAGATCTTTCCGTCTGGAACACTTGGCAAGGAGGCTGATATCCTTCAGGCACTGAGGAGTAACGCTATCCAGATGACCTCAGCATCCATGGTGACACTGTCGCGTATATTTCCGCCTGTCCAGGTCATGATGGCTCCCTATGTTTTTAAAAATGATGCAGTAGCATGGGAAGTGGTTGATGGCCCCTATGGACAAAGGCTTCTGGATGCGTTTACAGAAGAATCAGGTATTAAGGCGCTGGCAATTGTTGATTCAGGCTTTTTAGCTATCACCAACAATAAACGGCCCATCCAGAAACCAGAAGATTTTAAAAATATTAAATTCAGGGCAATGGGCTCTCTCCAGGCATCCATGTTCAAAGCCCTTGGAGCAAGTGCAGTACCCATTCCCTGGCCTGAAACCTATACTTCACTCCAGACAGGTGTGGTAGATGGTCAGACAAATGCTGCCTTTGTTGTTTCCGTATTTAAGATGTATGAAGTCCAAAAGTATATATCTCTTGCAAATTCCCAGTTCGGCTATCAGATATGGCTGTGCAACAAAACCTGGTATGACGGTCTGTCAACTGCAGATAAGGGTATTTTAAGGGATGCAGTCAAAGCTGGACGTATGTCAACCAGAAGTATGGCTCTTTTAAGGGAACAGGAATCACTGACTCAACTGGCAAAAGACGGCATGAAGATTACCGCCCTGACAGGTGATGAAGTTTCTGCCCTTCAAAAACTTGCCGGGCCTGCATGCCTTGAATGGTTAAAAGAACAGATGGATCCAAAATGGGTGGATGATATGATAAAGGCTGTTACGGATGCGGAAAAAAAGCTGGGCTATTAGCCGGTTATAATTTGGCTGATAATTTTATCAAAGATTGACATCTTAGAATAGTGGTTCTCTAAGACGTCAATCTTAAACCAGAATTGGAAAGCAAGATATGCAAAAATATTCCAGGGCAAAAAATATTATTGATACGGCTGAAAAAATTGGCCTGGTCATTGAAAAAATTTGCGGCGCCTTGTGTGTATTCTGCTTTGCTGCCATGACTATGGTTGCAATTCTGGGTGTGTTTTTCCGATATGTTATGCAAAGCCCTTTCATGTGGACGGAAGAGGTCGCCCGATACCTGCTTGTATGGCTGGGGTTTACAGCTGTCAGCATTGCATTGCGGCAGGACAAGCACATCAAGGTTGAGGTCCTGGCCGGCTTTGTTCCTTTAATCGTTATAAAATTAATGAGCTATGTAGTTGATGTCTTTATGGCTATTTTTTTTATCGTGCTGTTGTGGCAGGGTTACCTTATGACTGTCAACAATATAATGACGGCTTCAACATTTCAGATTTCAATGGCCTGGGTACTTGCCGCAGTACCTGTTGCTGCTGCATTGGCTTTGGTACAGCTTTTTTTAAATATGATTAAAAAAATATTTGCCGGGTTTGTACCCAAATCAGAAATTAAAGGAAATATTGCAAAGGAGAAGATCTCATGATCGGGATTTTACTGACATTATTTTTCGTCCTTGCAATTATTGGGGTTCCAGTCGGTATTGTTGTCGCCCTTTCAACTTTATTCGGTTTTTTTTATACAGATAATATGATTTTTCTTTCCATGATCTCCCAGAGAATGTTTTCAGCCATGAACAGCTTTACCTTTCTAGCACTCCCCTTTTTTCTTTTGGCCGGAGATATCATGAATAAAGTCGGGTTGACAGACAGACTGGTGGATTTTGCCAATCTTTTCTTTGGACGTTTAAAAGGCGGGCTGGCCCAGGTTAATATTGTTACCAGTATTCTTTTTGGTGGTATCTCCGGCGCTGCAGTGGCAGATACTGCTGCTCTGGGACGTATCTTTATTCCATCCATGACTCAACAGGGTTATGGAAGATCTTTTTCAACTGCTGTTACCGTGGCTTCTTCCATTATCGCCCCAATCATTCCACCTAGTATCATCATGGTCCTGTATGGATCCATTATGGAAGTCTCCATAGCAGGTCTTTTTGCAGCCGGAATTGTTCCCGGTCTCTTGATAGGTGTAGCCTTGATGATTTTGACACGAATTATTGCCGGCCGACGTAATTATCCCACAAATCCGGAGAAAATTACTTTTTCCCGCCTGGTGGAAAGAACAAGAGGCGCAATGTGGGCTTTAATGATGCCGTTTATTATCATGGGCGGTATTCTTGGAGGATTTTTTACACCTACTGAAGCTGCAGCCATTGCTGTTGGTTTTGCACTTTTTGTAGGGCTGGTGGTTTACCGGAACCTGACATTTAAAGACCTTTATGATATTTTTTTCAAAAGCGCAGTAACCATGGGCGTTATCACAATGATTTTATCTGCTGCAACAGTGCTTGCCTGGTTTTTGGCCATTGAGCAGATACCGGAAATGGTGGCGCATTTATTTATGTCCATCAGTGATAATAAATATATCATCCTGCTTTTGTGCAATATTTTTCTGATCATTGTGGGCATGTTTCTGGATATTGGTCCGGCTCTCCTGATTTTAGCTCCTATCCTGGCCCCTTTAGCCATCAATCTTGGAGTCCATCCACTCCATTTTGGCATTATGATGTGTGTTAATCTGAATATTGCCCTTATGACACCGCCCATGGGAGGTTGTCTTTTTATGGGAATGATAGTTGGTGAGTTGAAACTGGGCGAACTTGTCAAGGCACTCTGGCCTTTTATACTGGCAGAGTTGTTTGTTTTAGCCCTGGTGATTTATATCCCGGCGATTACCATGTGGGTGCCTGGCATGCTGGGTTTTATCAAATAACAAAATATAAAAAAAGGTTACAATGAAAATAGTTAGTGCCCAAGCCATACCTATCAGGATACCTCTGAAACATCCGTTTACTATTGCACTTGGAACTCTAACCCATAGCAACCATGTCCTGGTTCGCATGAAGGATGACAAAGGCAGGATTGGCTGGGGCGAGTGTACAACCTTCCATTCTGTATACGGGTATGATCAGAAATCCCTATATGATATGCTTACAACTTATCTCATCCCTGCAGTCAAGGGTTGTGATCCCCGGAACATGGAAGTTTTACACCAAAGAATGGATCTGGCCATACCTTTTAATCTCATGGCCAAGTGCGGTATTGATCTTGCCGCCTATGATCTTGTCGGTCGAGCTGATGGTGTCTCTATCCACAGTTTGACAGGGGGCAAAAGAGTTGACCGGATACCTGTGACTGCCGCCGTTGGAATCGGGTCACCCGGACAGACTGCTGCCATGGCTGAACAAATGGTTGGAAAAGGTTTTAATACAATAAAGATTAAAATAGGACTGGATCCTGACAAAGATCTGGAACGTGTAAAGATTGTCAGAAAAGCTCTGGGAGATGAGATCAAACTCAGGGTTGACGCAAACCAGGGATATGATAGGACAACTGCCCTGAATGTGCTTGAAAAGATGGAATCAATTGCTTTGGAATGGATTGAACAACCCCTGCCTGACTGGGATCTTGAAGGGCTTGCCATGCTTGCGGATCACCTTGAAACGCCCATTGCTCTGGATGAAAGTGTTTATACTGTTCATGATGCCGACAGGGCTATTGCTGCAGGAGCTGCTGATGTTATTAATATTAAAATACCCAAATGCGGTGGTATCTATCGTTCCCAGAAAATTGCCGCTTTATGCAAAGAAAAAGGCATTTCCTGTTTCTTAGGCGGGTGCCTTGAGACGAGTCCGGGCACGGCAGCTCAGGCTCATTTTTATACTTCAACACCAAATATTATATCAGCAGCAGAAATGGAAGGACCATGGTGTTATGTTGACGATGTTGTAAAAGATCTGATGGATATTGAGAAAGGCGAGATCAAAATACCTGAGAGTCCAGGCTTAGGCGTAACCATTGATGAGGAAAAAGTTGCTCGCTATAGAATTCATTTCTAAAATCAAATATTGGTGGTGCACCCGTTAATGAAAAATTTGCCAAAGATATTGGAGCGGATGGATACGCTCAGAACGCGGGTGATTCAATCTCACTGGCTAAAAGCCTGATTCAAAGTCGAGTCAGCGGTTGATGACTATTCGCCTTCAAATTCTGTGATGGAATAAACCTTACATCCTTGAATCTGATCTCTTCCTTTAAGATCGGGAAGCTCAACAATAAAAGCGCATTCAATAATATCAGCCCCCAGTTTATTTACAAGTTTCACAGTGGCACCAACCGTGCCGCCAGTGGCGATAAGATCATCGACAATGATAACTTTTTCACCCTTTTTTACAGCATCCTCATGGATTTCAAGGGTATCTTCTCCATATTCCAGACTATAGGTTTCCTGTATGGTTTTACAGGGAAGCTTTCCTTTTTTTCTGACCGGAACAAAACCGATACCCAGTTTATAAGCCAGGACTGCGCCAAAGACAAAACCTCGTGCATCAATCCCCACAATCTTGCTAATATCCATGTCTTTATATCGGTCATACAGAATATCACACGATTCTTTGAACGCCTGGGGGTTTTGCATCAATGTGGTCAGGTCTCTGAATATCACCCCTTTTATGGGCCAGTCCGGAATACTTCTGATGGTCTCTTTTAAATCCATGCCTCTTTCCTTTTTATTTAATTTTATTTTCTAACTATCTATTTCTTTTAATTCGTCTATTACATTTACAATCAATTTTATTACATTATGAGCATTCTGATCAAAGACTGCCAGGATCTCTTCCCAGGTAACAGGTGCTTCATCCTCATTCCAGCAGTCATAATCAGTTGACATGGCAACTGCAGCATAAGGTATGGCAACTTCATTTGCCAGCATGGCTTCCGGGGCAGTTGACATATTGATCACGTCGGCCCCCCAGCTTTTGAACATTTTGGACTCAGCAATGGTTGAAAACCTTGGTCCTTCAATGGTTACGACGCACCCCTTTTCATGGACGTTCAAATCAAGTTTTCTTGCTGTTTCATAAAGTTTTTTTCTTAGCCCTTCATCAAACGGATGAGCCATGACGGGATGAACCAGGCCATTTTCAAAAGAATCCGCAAAGGTGTTTTTCCGTAATCTTGTAAAATCAATGAATTGATCCAAAATGACCAGGTGTCCCCTGTCTATTTCATGCTTTAAACTGCCACAGGCTGTGGTGGCAATGATATGGGTAACTCCTGCCTGTTGAAAAGCTTTGATATTGGCACGGTTATTTACCTGGGTGGGGCTTAACTTATGATTTCTGCCATGCCGGGCAAGAATAACAATTTCTACATCATTTATTTTCCCGGACAAAAGGGGAGAAGAAGGGTTCCCATATTCCGTGGCAATGTCAATTTCATCTGGATCTTTTAAAATATCAGGATTATCAAGTCCTGAGCCACCTATAATGCCGATTTTCAACATTTTTTTCTCCTGTCAATTTTGTTTCCAATTTTTATCTTTACCTTTTTAGCTCTTAAAAGCGCCTACCATAATTGGATTAACTTATCAAGAATAGGGTAAATATATTTTCCACACAACTTTCAGACTTAAGTCCTTTTAGTCGAGGTAAAACCTGCCACCTTTGAAAGTTGAGTTTTCCAGAATGGCGAAAACATCTGTCTTGTTAATTTTATATGGTATTTAAATTTTGAATGCACTATATCAAAAAAAAAAGAGATTAAAGTCTTTTTTATTGTTATAAGGAATAAAATGAAAATCATATTGTGTACAATCCTCTCCCTTGTTGCTTTTGCTGCCAATTCAATTTTGTGCCGGTTTGCTCTGGGTGGAGAACTCATTGATGCAGCAAGTTTTACGTCCATCAGAATTTGTTCAGGAGCTGTATTCTTAGGTATCATTTATCTGTTTACAAAACGCAATGCAAAGCACATTGCTTATAAAAACCAATGGTTGATGCCGGTAATGCTGACAATGTACGCCCTGTTCTTTTCCTATGCATATATAAGTTTAAGTACAGGAACAGGTGCCCTGATTCTCTTTGGAGCAGTACAGGCAACCATGATTATTTCCGGATGGATCTCAGGCGAACGAATGAATTTCATCCAGTTTGCTGGACTTTTTCTGGCCATTGCAGGCCTTGTTTGCCTTGTATTTCCAGGCCTTAGTGCGCCTTCGCCACTGGGCGCTGTTTTAATGGCAGCTGCAGGTATAGCATGGGGTATTTACTCTATTTTGGGAAGGCAGGCAAAAGATCCTGTAATAACAACTGCAATGAACTTTATTTATTCCATCCCCATCGTTCTGATTGCAGGCTTTTTGATATCTTCTCCTGTATTGATTACTTCAAAAGGTGTGTTTGCAGCTGTCATATCCGGTACGCTGGCCTCTGGGGCCGGGTATGTCATCTGGTATGCAGCATTAAAAGGGTTGAGTTCTACCAGGGCGGCCATTATCCAGTTGACAGTGCCAGTGATAGCAGCCATTGGCGGCATAGTTTTATTGTCAGAGGTTTTTTCTGCAAGACTTTTTATTGCCTCGATCATCATACTTTCAGGTGTCGGGCTTGTTTTGAGCAAAAAAAAAGGATAAATAAATTTTATCCAAAAGCCGTAAGAATAATTAGCTTATCTTTTATAATGGATTAAATAATGGCAATTGAAATAGAAAAAAAATTCCTTTTAAAGCATCTTCCATCTTTACAGCTTTCCCGTGGCACCCCTATCCGCCAGGGATATATGGTAAACAAAAATGATATGGTTGTCAGGGTTCGCCTTTCAGGGGACAATGCCTTTCTTACAATCAAAGGCCTTACTTGCAATGCATCCCGAAAAGAGTATGAATATCCTGTCCCGCAACAGGATGCCAGGGAAATGCTCTCGCTTTTCTGTAAAAAACCTTTGATTGAAAAAACAAGATATCAAATTGAATTTAAAGGTTTTGAATGGGTTATTGATTTGTTTTCAGGTAGTAACAAAGGACTTGTTGTTGCTGAAATAGAGCTGGATTCAATTGATCAGCCCTTTGAAAAACCTGACTGGATCGGAAAAGAAGTCACCCATGACCCCAGATACTTTAATTCAAACCTGATTAAAGCACCCTATTCAACCTGGTGATAAACGACCTTTAAATCACCCAACTCTTTTTCCGGATCACGCTATAAAAGCTCACAAATAACAACATCATGCAAAGGCTTAAATGAGTAAGATCCAGAACAATAATAGTTGTGTGACCAAAATAAATATTGGAAAGGTTCTTAAAAACCATTAAGACACCAGTAACAATCAATCCTGCAAGTACCAATATCCCAAGATAGCCGGTCCTGGTTATCTTAATCAATCTGGATCTATTAAACATAAAATCAATAAGAATATAAGTGACCAGAGCAATTAACACAATGGCAGCAATGTAGTGCATTATATGGGTCACATAAAACTGGGCCAGCCACCCAAACCCCGGGATATCGGCAATATAATACCGCTTGAAAATCGGCATCTGGGCAAACCCGGACAATGTTATAAAAAACAGGGTAATCGTATAAATATATTTTCTTGTTTTTCCTGTGGTCTTCATTATTTGTCCTCCTTTGAGCTCAGGTAAAACTTGCCGAATGCAGCAGCTACACCTGCAATGGGAGCTAATATCATGGCTTTGGCAAGGTTGGTCCCATCTGCCATCATGTCTTTGACTTTATTTAAATGGGGCTTTCCTTTCCCTTTTTCAATGGACTTGTTCAGTTCTTCAAAGGGAACAGGAGAGACATAAATGGTATTGGTTCCACCATTTTCGTTTTCACCATAAATATAGCCGTTCATCTCCCTGGCAAGGGCATGGGCCTTTTTCAAAATTTCACTTCTCGGACCAATGGTTTGAACATCTTCAGGACAGGCTTCTATACAGGCCGGAACTTCACCTTTTTCAAGCCGGTTGTAACACCGGTCACATTTATACATCACACCATTTCCGGCAAAGGCGGGCAGGAGATTAAGGTAGAGGCCCGTACCAGTCTGTCTCTCGGGAATCTTCCATGGACAGACAGTTTTACATTTGGAACCTCCAAGGCAAAGGTCTGGATCAATTCTTGAAAGACCGTTCTCCTCCTGTTTTGCCGATCCCCAGGGACAAAGTTTAACGCAAGGGGGATTGTCACAGTGCATACATCGCCTGGGAATGGTCAGATCAATTTGCTCACCATTGACTATGGCTGATGCATGCTGGATGAAAAGCCAGTTATAGGGAGTCAACCGATCGATTACATCTTTTTTATCTGACCAATCCTCAACAGGCACTTTACTTGTGGGATACATTTTTGGAAATGGTTTTTCAGGCTCAGGATACTTATCGGCATTTGCCTGCTGGCATGCAAACACACACTCTTCGCACCCAATGCATTTACTGATGTCAAGCAATGTCACCAAAGGTTCTTGTTTTTCGCGGGTTATGGATTTAGCTGCCCGGGCAATACCTGTTGTCGCGACCACAGATCCTGCAGCTGTAATAGAGCCTTTTAAAAATGCCCTGCGCGAAATTTTAGAAGTCATTTTTCCTCTCTTTCTGATACGTCTTTAACCATATCATATATTTGGATGGATATTTTTATTTCTTAAATCGTCTTGACAAAATCCTGAAAATTCATTTTACCATAGCTTGTCGTATGAATATACTTTAAAATCTGTAAAAGCTGTTCTGCATCAACATATCCCGGGATACTGCTGATCTTTGAATTGTCTGGTTTAAGGAACCATAAGGTCGGCAATCCCCTGACCTTCCATTGCTTTGCCATCCCTTGGTTTTTATCCGTATCAACTGCAATACTGATGAAATTATCTTTTAAATATTTTAAAACTGCTGCATCTCGAAATGTTGTCTTTTTTAGTTTTGCGCAATAGGTACACCAGTCTGCATGAAAATATAAAAAAACGTGTTTATTCTGGCTTTTTGCCAAATCCATACCCTGTGCATATCCCAGCCAGTCTATATTTGAAGTATCGCTTACCTGGGCCGGCTCTTTTTCTTGAATCAAATCAGTCTGTTTTTCAGATTTAAAGTTATTATAAACGATAAACCCGATAATTGTGATACAGATTATTGCAATAACAAGTATATTTTCTTTTTTCATATTCAAATCCTTTATTTGAATTCCAGTTTAACAAATAATGATAAACCGGATTTAGTTTAGAAAGCAAAGAGTATGCCAAAGAAATTGTTCTTTAATAATAAAATTTTTATTCAGCCATTTAACATGCCCTACACTGGTTTTTGGCATACCTGATTTCTTTGCAATCACAATCATTTCATAAAATTTTTATTCAAAAGCGTTAACAATTCATTAACGCAGTTAACAGATGAACACAATGTGAACGGTTTGACCAACTGAATCACTTAAGCTGTATCCCATACTTTTTAATGCGTTTCCACACGGTTATCCGGCTGACACCTAAGATCTGTGCTGCTTTGGTCTGATTCCCATCAGCTTGTTGAAGTGCATTGAGAAGCGCTTCTTTTTCAGAAAGCCCAACAGTTACTATACCATTGTGTCCTGCAATTTTCAGTGGTTTGGTCGCAAGAGGGTTAAAGCTTGTGATTTTTTCAGGCAAATGTTCAATCCCAATACTTTTTCCCCTTGCCAGGACAAAAGCATATTCAACACTGTTTCTCAATTCCCTGATATTCCCAGGCCAACGGTATGCCACCATCAAGCGCATGGCTTCCGGCGTAAATCCCAGAATATTTTTTCCTGTTTTTTCTGCGTGAAGAGTAATAAAATGTTGAATAATCAAGGTAATATCATCTTTGCGCTGCCTAAGCGGTGGACAGGTTAAAGGGAAAACATTAATTCTGAAAAAGAGATCTTCCCGGAATGCCCCTTCTCCTATTAATTTTTCAAGATTTTTATTTGTTGCTGTAATTATCCTGACATCAATGGGAATGGATCTGTTTGTGCCCACCCGCTGGATCATTTTTTCTTCCAGAACCCTGAGCAGTTTAATCTGGACAGAAAGGGGAATATCACCAATTTCATCCAGGAAAAGGCTTCCATTGTGCGCGGCTTCAAATCTGCCTATCCTGTCAGTCTCAGCACCCGTATAGGCACCCTTTACATGACCGAATAATTCACTTTCAAGAATATTTTCACTTAAAGCAGCACAATTTACTTTAATAAAGGGCTTGGATGCCCTGTTCCCGGTTTCATGGAGTGCCTTGGCAACCATTTCCTTTCCAGTTCCGCTTTCCCCTAAAATCATTACCGGTGTATCCAGTGATGCCACGCTCTCTATATGTTCATAAAGGACCTGCATCACCGGAGTTCTTCCGATAATACCATGAAATCCATCATCAATATGATACATCCGCTTGATGGAGGCCAGTTCATTTTTATAATTAATATTTTCAGATATGTCTTTAAGGGTTTCAACTGCACCAACAATCTCATTTTTATCATTAAAAAGCACTGTTGCATTTTTTACAATTGGTATGGTCCTGTTATGTCTGTTTGTAATCACACATTTTTTTTCCCTGATAATGCCTTCAGAGAAAAGTCCGCACCAGTTCTTTCCTTTGCCTTTTCCTACAATTTTGCATCCAGTACAATTCAAAATTCTGCAGGATTGACCTTTCAGCTCTTTTTCATCGTAGCCTGTAATCAATTGAGCTGTTTGATTGGCGGCAACAAAAATTCCCTTTTCATCAACGATGATAACGCCATCCGGCACAGAATCAATAATGTGCCGCCATTGTTTACCTATATCCATATTGTCCTCTCAAATATTAACTGTGTTAATTAACTACTTAACATATCATTAACATATTTGCAATACAAATAGTTAATACCCAATAAAAAAATAATTAAATATTTATTAATATCCTTTAATTTTAGCTATTTATAACAACTGACCTTGGATGGTTTCTTCAATGGCACATTCATTGCTTTATGTGAGTTAACACAGAAAATATATAAATAGTGATATCCATTAACATAGCTCAAACAATATAAATTTTAAGGAGAACCAATGAAAACAAACAAAGTAAAAATTTTGATTTTGGCCTTGATCGCAGGCCTTGTACTGCTGACAGGATGCACACCCACCCAGACGGTAAAAACCGCTGAAACCGCTAAAGAAGATACATCATGGATGTTCCATGACCTTGTTGATGCCAAGTTTGTAAAAGCACACATGAGTGTTCCCATGCCTGAGAATGTGTGGCTCATTGATGCCCGTCCCTATAAGGGGAAATATGCAAAAGGTCATCTGCCCGGCGCGATCAGTATTTCGTTTTCAGATTTTGACAAAAACCTGGACCTTCTGCCAAAAGATAAAAACGCGCTGCTGATTTATTATTGTGAAGGCCCTAAATGCAAACTCAGCCATAAATCCGCCCAAAAAGCTGAAAAATTAGGATATACAAATGTTAAGGTATATGACAAGGGATATCCTGAATGGGTAACACTTAAAGGCAATTACGGCTCTGTAAGTGCAGAGCATGTAGCAGATCTGATTGCTGAAAACAAAACCGTGATAATAGATTCAAGACCAAAGAAAACCAAATTTGATAAAGGACATATCCCAACCGCCATAAGCCTTCCCTTTTCTGAGTTTGATGCCCTCCAAGGGAAACTGCCAAGGGATCTTAACACCCCTGTTCTTTTCTATTGCGAAGGTCTCAAATGCAAATTAAGCCATAAGTCAGCAGCAAAAGCCCTTGAAATGGGATACACCAATGTTACTGTTTTTGATAAAGGATACCCTGAATGGAAAAAAGTATATGGGGCATCCAGCGATACCATGCAGGTAAAAACCGGCAAGGTGGAAGGTTCCATTGACATTGAACGGTTCAAAACCATTCTGGCATCCAATCCTGAATCTGTCATGATCATTGACGTCAGAGATGCAGATGAGTTTGCAAAAGGAACCTTTAAGACTGCTGTCAATATCCCAGTGGAAAACCTTGAACCCAAAATCAAGGATCTTCCTGCTGACAAACCCGTGATTTTTGTATGCTCAACCGGTGCAAGAAGCGGAGAAGCCTATTACATGACAAGAGAAGTAAGAGAATCTTTAAAAGACGTCTTTTATGTTGAAGCTGAAATCGATTTTAAGAAAGATGGAAGTTTTGAAATCAAAGCACCCAAATAAATACGATTCCAGGATAAAAATAAAATTACGATAAGGAAATATAACATGTTTAAAAAAAGTATGCTCACTATAATGGTATTGATATTTGTACTTGTATCCTTTTCCATGACCTTTGCCTCTGAAGGACCGGAAGGCAACGATAGAAAAGGCAAATACACCTACCGAAAAGTCTATAAAGCCTGTGCTGAAACAGGAGGGGTTGAATCTGCAACACCTACAATAAGCCCTGCAGATAAAACAATGGGGCAGTGGAAAGAAATTTTTGAAAATAAAAACCTTGATGAATTCGGGTGCAAGGATAACTGGGCAGCACTTCCTGCTGAAGATATCCTTGACATTTATTCATATTTTTATAAACATGCATCAGATTCGCCCACACCGGCTAAGTGTAAATAAAAGTTCTAAATGCAGATAAAAATTTAAAAGGGCGGCTATTTTTTACCCCGCCCTTTTAAATTAAAAATAGTTAACAACCTCATGGAGATGTCTATGAAAAAAAGGTATTTTATAATGACCGGCCTGATTATGCTCACTATAACAGCTCTGGTTTTATCCTTTCAGGCTGTCTTTGCATCAACTCCCCTTGATGGAGAAGAAGCACTGGGACGTACCCTTGCCAAACAGGCTGTGAAAAACAGTAAACGGTGGACTACAGTTGACCATGCAAAGATTGATGCCTTAAACCGGGACTTCACATCTGGAGAAGAAATCACTCAAGCCTGCTTGTCATGTCATTCTGAAGCAGCTATCCAGTTTCATAAATCCATTCACTGGACCTGGCTCGCTTCAGGGGACAAAAGCGATATGCGTTATGGCAAGGCAGGTTATTCTGTGAATAATTTTTGTATTTCAGGAAATGCCATGGAAGACAAAGGCTGTCTTTCATGTCATCCTGCCTGGAATAAAAAAGGGGTCCAGGGTGAAGTCAACTGCCTTCAGTGCCACAATTCATCTGGATTTAATTTTAACGAAGCCCTTGGAGACATTGAGGCCTTTTCTAAAGATGGTGACCCTGACACCAAAGAGATGATGAAAGATCTCCAGAATGAAGTCAAAGAAGCTGTCGTCAAGATTAATTTTCCAACAAGAAAAAACTGTGGCGACTGCCATTTTACAGGAGGCGGCGGCGATGGTGTAAAACATGGCGATCTTGACACCTCTTTAACCAAGCCGAACCGGCTGCTGGATGTTCATATGGGAACGGACGGCAAAGATTTTTCCTGTACCCGGTGTCACACAACTGTGGATCACAATATTGCCGGCAGAATCTACACAAATCCAGCTGTTGCAACACGCAAAAGCCTGCTTGAAGATGATCTGGCACCAAAAATCACCTGTGTTTCCTGCCATAGCAGCGAACCCCACAAAAATGATTCAAAAATGAACGATCATACAGATGTGGTTTCCTGCCAGGCCTGTCACATTCCAAAATATGCAAGAGTAAATCCCACAAAGATGTGGTGGGACTGGACTAAAGCAGGCAAGATGAAAGATGGCAAACCCTATGTTGAAAAAGGCCCTTTTGGCAAACCAATTTATAAATCCATCAAAGGGGAATTTAAATGGGAAAAAAATGTGGTGCCGGAATATTTCTGGTCCAATGGATCCCAGACCAGCACAACGGCAGATGATGTCATTGATCCTGCACAAATTGTAAGAGTCAGTCATCCAGTTGGCGACAGAACTGATCCGGAATCACGCATTTTCCCGTTTAAAATTCATAGAGGCAAACAACCCTATGATAAAGTTCACAAAAAACTTTTAACACCTTTGCTTTCAGGGGAAAATGGCTACTGGGAAACCTTTGATATGAATGCTGCTATTGAACACGGCAATAAGGCCATTGGTATACCCTATTCCGGAGACTTCGATTATGTGGAAACAACCTATGCATTTCCCATCACCCACATGGTTGCACCCAAGGAAAATGCAGTGAGCTGCACC
>JACNHV010000121.1 GCA_014383445.1 Candidatus Desulfobacula maris
ACTGCTAAGATTCTTGCGAAGAGAGCCAAATGAAAGTACTACCTTGAAAGGGATGGCCCCCAGAACAAAAGAGCAATCGGGGGCGTCAATCGGAAAACGGGAAAACGGAAGCGCCGAAAACCTTTGGCAGCAAAATCTTTAACTACTACGAATTCGGCTATCGCCGTATCACCATCGAACGCCCCCTGCGTGAATCCTATCAGTTCAGTGATGAACGAATTGCCGAGCTGCGCTTTGCACCCAAGCCTTTAAACGCGGCCATGAAATGGACCTATGCCGAATATGGCCAAATATCAGGAGAGGGCTGGACCGATGATATGGATTGCCAGCGATATGGTAAATTAAGCGAACACTCAGCGGATATCCGAAAAGCGATTAAAAACAACTTTAGCGGGCTGAAAGAAAAACAGATTAAAGACCTGCTCGATTGCAAAACCTGGGTATGCCGGAAACAGATAATGCTGAAAGCCAGACAACTGCAACAGGCCATCGGCGCTGAACAGTTTGATGATATGAATGGCTATGAAGATGTGATCAAAGCCACAGGTATCAAGTTGGATGCCAAAGAGAAAAAACAAATCACCGCTGCCGTCAGTTGGAAAAACCCGGATGCTGAAAAAGTCATCAAGAAAGTGCATAAAAAGGCCAGGGCCAATCCGGTCTATGGTTTGTTTAAGGTGGCTGGCAAGGTGGTTGAATACAAAGCTGATGGTGATCTGCGTGATCATGAAAATGTTGCACTTGACCCTGCCAAACCGGTGAATGAACTTAACGAAACCTACTTTGCCAAAGAAATTTTACCCCATGTTCCGGAAGCCTGGATAGATGCCGGAAAAAAAGACGCAAAGGATCAGGAGATCGGTATTGTCGGTTATGAGATTCCCTTTAATCGCCATTTTTATGTGTATCAGCCGCCACGGGATTTGGTGGAGATAGATGCGGATTTGGATAAGGTGAGTGGTGAGATTATGCAGCTTCTTCGGGAGGTGCATTCGTAATGTCGGGTAGATATCAAGCGTATTCTGAATATGAGGAATCTGGGGTTGAGTGGTTGGGAAAGGTACCAACGCACTGGGAGATAAAAAGATTAGGTCAGTTTTTTGAAGAAAGAAGGGAAAAAGTTAGTGATAAAGATTTTTCACCACTTTCAGTTACAATGCAAGGTATTGTTCCTCAGCTGGAAACGGCGGCCAAAACAGATGCTGGCGATAATAGAAAACTAGTTTTAAGAAATGATTTTGTGATAAATAGCCGTTCTGATCGAAAAGGCTCTTCTGGTGTTTCACCTTACGATGGATCAGTATCGCTAATTAGTATTGTATTAGCGCCTAAAAGGATTCATCCTGATTTCGTTCATCACCTGCTTCGAAGTTACCCTTTTCAAGAGGAGTTTTATAGATATGGAAAAGGTATTGTTGCAGATCTGTGGAGTACAAATTCTTCTGAAATGAAGAATATCTTGATTCCAGACATCCCTGAAGATGAACAACAACAAATCGCCAACTTCCTTGACCACGAAACCTCCAATATCGATGCCCTGATCGAAAAACAACAACAGCTCATCAAACTGCTAAAAGAAAAACGCCAGGCAGTGATCAGCCATGCCGTTACCAAAGGTTTAAATCCCGATGCCCCCATGAAGAACTCCGGTGTTGAGTGGTTGGGGGAGGTGCCGGAGGGGTGGGAGGTTAGAACAATTGCCCATTTGTCTAATAAGATCACCAATGGTTATGTTGGTCCAACAAGAGATATTCTTGTTGATGAAGGAGTTTCATATGTACAGGCTACTCACATAAAGCAAGGCAAAGTCAATTTTGATGGAGCCTTCTTTGTGAGAAAAATTTGGAGTGAATCACATTCAAAGTCAATTCTTTCAAAAGGTGACGTTCTTATTGTACAGACGGGCGCGGGTACTGGGGATATTGGCCTGGTTTCAGAGAATGAGGAAGGGTTTAATTGTCATGCTTTGATTATTGTTGAACCGGACAAAAAAATCATTTCAGGTGATTATTTATCAATGGCATTGCAATCGCAATATGGCTATTCAAAACTTTTTTCCATTAGAACTGGTGGAATGCATCCTCACTTAAATTGCGGTGAGGTGCAGTATGTTAAATTGCCTATTCCTCCAATCTTTGAACAAGATCAGATTACGACATTTATTGAAGAACAGATAATAAAATTTGATTTATTGGTGAAAAAGCAGTTAGAAGCAATTAGTTTGTTGCAAGAACGCCGTACAGCCCTAACCTCCGCAGCTGTTACCGGAAAAATAGACATCCGCAACTGGCAACCCCCGGAACAAACCCAAATCAACAAGGAAGATGCCATATGAGTCAAAATGTAGGATGGGCAAAGCGAAGCGTACCCATCAAAAGGATCACCTGAATTCAGGAGGAATTTAATGGACCAAATTACCTTCTACGAGACCGAAGACGGCAAAGAGCGAATTGAAGTTCGTTTTGAGCATGAAAACCTTTCGCTATCTCAAAAGTTGATGGCGGAATTGTTTGAATGCAGCAGTGACAACATCTCTCTTCACTTGAAAAATATCTTTAAATCAGGCGAACTTGATAAGGATTCAGTTACCGAGGAATACTCGGCAACTGCCTCAGACGGCAAAAAATACAAGACAAAATTCTACAGTCTTGAGGCGGTTACCGCCGCTGGTTAAATAAAGAATATGTTTCGGATTTCGATATGATTGTGAAACAGATAGTGGAACCGGATATGAAAAAGGATGATACCGAATGAGTTCGGATACAACCAAAGAAAGCGTGTTTCAAAACGACATGATCAAGCAGTTCGTTGCCAATGGCTGGCTGCTGGGTACGCCGGAAAACTACAATCGTGCGCTTGCTTTGTATGAAGAGGACCTGTTGGGGTTTGTTAAAGAGACTCAAGATGGCCAGTGGCAAAAATACTGCAAATTATATCCGGATAATCCCGAGCAAAAGTTTCTGGAGCGCGTCGCCTCCCAGCTGAACAAAGCGGACCCCAATGCCGCCGATAAGGAGATGCGCACCTTTGGTACATTAGGTGTATTGCGCCATGAACTGCGGGATCGCGGTACCCGTTTTCGTCTGTGCCAGTTTAAACCCGAGCATGACCTGAATCCGGATACCCTGGAGCGTTATCAGAAAAACCGCCTGCGGGCTGCCCCTGAATTGGTGTACAGCACCTGGGCCACGGACGAACACCTGGCACAAACCGGCGTAAAGGCCAAGGCATGGCGTATTGATCTGGTGCTGTTTGTCAACGGATTACCGGTGGCGACGTTAGAGTTAAAGTCGGAATTTAAACAGGCGGTACAAAATGCCATTAAACAATACAAAACCACCCGCTTGCCGGTCGATCCGGCAACCAGGAAACCGGAACCTTTATTAACCTTTAAACGCGGTGCCCTGGTTCACTTTGCCGTCAGCCAGTACGACGTGTTTATGGCCACCCGTCTGGAAGGGGAAGACACCTTCTTTTTGCCGTTTAACAAAGGGACCCGAGACGGTGGAGCCGGTAATGATGTGCCGAAGGATGTTAACCGGTATGCGACAGATTATTTGTGGAATGAGGTTTTACTGCCCTATAACCTGTTAAATATTCTTGCCCGCTATGCGCATTTACAGATTGAAGAGAAAGAAGATTGGGAAGGGCGCAAATACAAAAAAGAGGCGCTGATCTTCCCCCGCTACCACCAATGGGATGTGGTGAACAAACTCATTAAAGCGGCGCGTATAGAAGGCCCGGGCCATAAATACCTGATCCAACACAGTGCCGGTTCAGGCAAATCCAACTCCATTGCCTGGGTGGCCCATCAGTTATCATCACTTTATGATCAAACAGGTAACAAACAATTTGATTCAGTGATTATCGTTACCGACCGAACCGTTCTGGATGACCAGTTGCAGGATACCATTTATCAATTCGAGCATGTGGATGGTGTGGTGGGTCGAATTAATAGAAAAGAGGGTGAAGGGTCTAAGTCGGAAAAATTGGCGGCGGCTCTGGAAAGCTCGCAACCCATTATTATTGTGACGATTCAAACCTTCCCCTTTGTATTAAAAGCCATCGAAGATGATGTCAGTTTAAAAGAACGGCACTATGCGGTGATTGCCGATGAGGCCCATTCATCCCAAACCGGATCGACAGCACGCCAGTTAAAAGAGGTGCTGATGATTGAAGCACAGGCAGATGATGAAGACTTATCGTCAGACGATATCCTGGATGCGGTGGTCGCCTCACGGCGCGCTTCTGCCAATCTCAGCTATTTTGCCTTTACCGCAACCCCAAAAACCAAAACCCTGGAGCTGTTTGGTCGCCTGCCAAAGCCGGACGAAGCGCCTTCCAAAACCAATAAGCCGGAAGCCTGGCATGTGTACAGCATGCGGCAGGCCATTGAGGAAGGCTTTATTCTGGATGTATTGAAAAATTACACGAACTATAAGGTCGCCTATAACCTGGCCTTGAAAATTCAGGCATCCGATCAGGAAGTGGAAACGAAAAAAGCCAGTGTGAAATTAGGCCAATGGGTCCGCCTGCATGACTATAACATTTCACAAAAGGTGCAGGTGATCGTTGAGCATTTTAGAAATAATGTCATGGGGCTGTTAGGCGGGCAGGCTAAAGCGATGGTGGTGACCAGCTCCCGCAAAGAGGCTGTTCGTTACAAACTGGGATTTGATAAATATATTGCCGAGAAGGGTTATCAAAAAATCTATGCCATGGTGGCTTTTTCGGGCGAAGTGGAATTTGACGAGAATGATCCTAATGTTGAAGGCTTGATTGGAGAGAAGTTTACCGAAATCAATATGAATCCGAATCTTAAAGGTCGCGATATGCGTAATGCCTTTGATTCCGAAGATTACCAGGTGATGATCGTCGCCAATAAATTCCAGACCGGTTTTGACCAGCCGAAGTTATGCGCCATGTACGTGGATAAAAAACTCGGGGGTGTGGAGTGTGTGCAGACCCTGTCGCGCTTGAATCGTATCTATCCGGGGAAATTTGACAGCGGTACCTTTGTGTTGGATTTTTTTAATGAGCCGGAAGATATTCTTGAATCTTTCCAGCCATACTATCAAACTGCGGAACTGGCGGATGTATCCGATCCTGATCTGATTTTTGATCTATTCGACAAGCTGCGTGCTGCCGGTATTTTCCTGTGGCATGAAGTCGAGCAGTTTTGCGAGGCGTTTTTACAAAAGAGTAAAAGCAATGCAGCCATTGCCAATATCTGTAAACCGGCGGTAGAGCGTTGGAAGATTCGATACAAATCAGCAGTTGAGGCTTACAGCCAAGCCAAAAATATGTTTGAACGCACCAAAAAAACCGATGATTCGGTATTAATTGCCAATGCGGAAAACAGCTTTAAGGAGTGTAAAAAGGAAAAAGATGCCCTGGAAATCTTTAAAAAGGATTTAGGCACCTTTGTACGCTTTTATGAGTTTATGTCGCAGATCGTTGATTATGATAATAAAGATTTGGAGAAGCTGAGTTTGTACGCACGCAATCTGCGTCCTATGTTGCGTGAATCTTTGATAGACGAGGATGATATCGACCTTAACAACGTGGTATTAAGCCACTACAGGCTATCGGAAATGCGCCGACAGGATCTGAAACTTAAAGAAGATGCCGGTGAATATAAACTGAAGCCCGGTGAAGGATTTGGAACGGCTAAACCCAAAGATATAAAAGAAGCGTTTATGTCGCAGATTATCAGCCGATTGAACGAGCTGTTTATCACCGCTCAACTCACCGATAAGGATTTGGTGAACTATGTCTATACCATCAGAGATAAAATTAGTGAAAATAAGTTGGTAATGATGCAGATCGCCAATAATACCCCCGAACAGGCCATGTTGGGTGACTTCCCAAAAGCAGTTGATGACGCTGTGATGGACAGTAGCGAGGTTCATCAAAATCAGATGATGCAATTATTGTCTGATCCTCTAAAGGCCGCTGGTTTTGCCAGGGTGGTGTTTGATCTGTTGAAAATGGCAGATTAAATAATACGGGTCGGGCCACGCTAACTATTTGAATTCTAATTCAAAGTGCACCATTTAAGATAACTAAAGGACATTGAAGGGGTCTGCTATTAGCTAATGCTATTTCAAGATAGGGGTACGATACTCTGGCTATGTCGCGAACATTAAGGAATAGAATATCCATATGGCTGGTATCATATGATGAACAGGGGAAGATTAAATTCTGATGGAAGTATAGTTGCCACAGTGAAAAAAAGATATTTATCAATGAGTTACTAAGAAAAAAGCGGGGTGGGGTGTAAAAAGAATAAAGGGTAAGAGCTAATAGGAGATTTGATAATCATATAAAGGGTTTAGGTGTTGCATAGTCCGCGGGGGAAGCCT
>JACNHV010000207.1 GCA_014383445.1 Candidatus Desulfobacula maris
CTGTTAAATAAAAAGGTTGAAACTCTGGATACCTGGCTGCCGGACAATCATTTTCTTGCCTGTCACGCCAGGGCTGCAGGATTTAATCAATTGGACGAGCCTTTGGGGATCATTCCTGCAGTGGAGATTTTTAAGCAATACCCGTCCCTGGAATGGGCAAATTCTCATTTCTATTATACCATGGCAGATGCTGACCTTTTCTGATGAATCGCCGGGAAAAAAATATCTCGGATCGTGACAAAGAACGGGTCCTTTTGCAGCAAACCCTTTATGAATCAAAGAACCCCACACGAAAATGGCTGCACAATATCCGAAAAGACTGGATCATTTCAAAAATATATCAATACAAGAAACCTGAAAAAGGCAACTCACTTGAAGTGGGGCCTGGGGCTGGTATTTATATTCCAATCCTGGATCAGGTCTCAGACAGGCTGCTTGTTTCAGATCTGGAAATAGATTATCTGGCATATGTCAGCCAGGTGTATAAAAACCGGAATATACAAATTATTGAAGATGATATTACCTGTACCAGAATATTGCCCGATTCAATGGATTTGATCCTTTTCACTGAAGTAATCGAACATATAAAAGATTCTGGTAAAGCACTCCATAATCTTTATCGTTTGCTGAAACCAGGTGGTGTTTTGATTTTATCAACCCCCCAGAAATACAGCCCTCTGGAAATATTTTCCAAAATTGCCTATCTGCCATTTATTATTGATGTGGTGCGCTATGTTTACAGGGAGCCTGTCCATGAAACAGGTCATGTCAATCTGATGACTGAAAAAATATTGAAAAAGCAGATTCTGGACGCGGGATTTAACATAATTGAGCAACATAAAAGCGGTCTGTATATCCCGCTTATTGCTGAATTTTTGGGTCAAAAGGGCCTGGCATGGGAGTGTAAACTTGAAAAAAAGATCATGGGATCATGCCTTGATGTGTTTTTATGGACACAATATTATATCGTGAAAAAATAGTGGTATATGACAATGAACATGAAAACCTGCTTGAATTTTCAGGAATACCAGGATAAGGAAAGGGGATGAAAAAGACACTCATTTCAATTGTATGCCCGGTCTATAATGAAGAGGATATGATCCAGCTGTTCACATCTGCCGTGGTTCCGGTTTTGACACAGATTAATCAGCCCTATGAAATTTTATTTATTAATGACGGATCTGATGACAAGACTCTGGATGAGTTATTAAAGGCCAGACAAGGCTATGACAATATCCGGATCATAAGCCTGTCCAAGAACTTTGGCAAGGAGGCTGCATTGACAGCCGGCCTGGATCATGCAAAAGGAGATGTTATTATCCCCATTGATGTTGATCTGCAGGATCCTCCGGATTTAATTTTTGAATTTATACAGCACTGGGAAAAAGGGTGTGATATTGTTCTGGCCAAAAGAACGGACAGGTCTTCGGATGGTTATATCAAGCGGGTGACTGCCAAATGGTTTTATAAACTGCACAATCAAATATCCCAGATTGAAATTCCTGATAATGTCGGGGATTGCAGACTCATCACAAGAAAAGTATTGGATGCCATTAAGCAACTGCCGGAAAACCAGCGGTTTATGAAAGGCATTTTTGCATGGGTTGGATTTAAATCAGCAGTGGTTCATTACAAGCGGGATTACAGGAAAGCCGGTAAGACCAGTTTCAGCGGCTGGCGATTATGGAATTTTGCTCTGGACGGCATCACAAGCTTTAGCACGGTTCCTTTGAGAATCTGGCTTTATATCGGTATTATTGTGGCTTTGCTGTCCTTTGTTTATGGAAGTTTTATCATTATTCTGACACTTTTCTGGGGAGTTAAAACACCGGGATTTGCATCACTTTTCACAGCCGTCCTTTTTATAGGCGGTATCCAGTTAATCGGTATCGGTGTGCTGGGAGAATATATTGGCCGGATATACATGGAATCTAAAAGACGGCCGACATATATTATAGATAAGGAACATTAAGACCTCCCATGGAAGATCGAGTATACCGGGATATGGCATTGCTTCAGGATCAACACTGGTGGTTCAGGGCAAGAAGAGATATTCTTCTGGCCGTGATAAAGCAGCTTCAATTGCCTGATCAGGCAGATATCCTTGAAATTGGTTGTGGTGCCGGAGGAAACCTTGGGATGCTGAAACAATTCGGCCGTGTCTCTGCCATGGAGATGGACGACCGCGCAATTGCAAAGGCAAAGAAAATATCCGGCCTGAAGATTGATAAAGGCCGCCTTCCAGACCACATACCTTATTCCTGTCAATTTGATTTGATCTGCCTGTTTGATGTGCTGGAACATATTGAAAACGACCTGGATGCTGTCCTGAAAATAGTCAGGCACCTGAAATCAACAGGGCAGATTATTATTACCGTTCCAGCCCATATGTTTCTCTTTGGGTCCCATGATAAAAACATGCATCATTTCAGGCGGTATTCAAAAAAAAGATTAAAAAAGATACTTACAGGTTCAGGGTTCAAGATTCAAAAAATCACATATTTTAATACAATATTATTTCCAGTTGTTGTAATGACCCGGTGCTTTGATTTTTTCAAGAAAGGTCAGAATGCCATTGGGTATGTCACACCCAATCCTTTTTTAAATGGGATATTATACCGGATATTCAGGATGGAAAGACACATCATCAATATCACTAATCTGCCGGTTGGGGCATCACTCATTGCCGTGTGTAAAAGAAATTAAAGCTGTTTCCTGCTTCAGCCTGAATTTAAATTGACCAATTACAAGCAGGATGTTAGGCTGTCAGGTAAAAATTTTCAGGACTGGGAGTTGGTAATTTTCTTTATACAATAACAATTGTTTTAATGAGTATATAAAAACGAAAGGGTAAGATTGATAGTGAGTGGGCCGGAGAAGAAAGATTAGGCGAGTTGTTCAGCATCGTTATAATGCTGTGCTTTTTCGCATTGGTTTCATATTGTGCAGGAGCATGGTTTTTTGTTCGTTCAAAAGCAGCTTTTGGGGATGTCCTGTAACCTTTAATAAGGAATGAAATCTTGAAAAATGATAAGATCTTGTTACCTCTGGTCAGTGTGATTGTAAGAACCAAAGACAGGCCCAAATTATTGAGTGAAGCGTTAACATCGTTGACTGAACAAATTTATTCAAATATTGAAGTTGTTGTTATCAATGATGGTGGAAACGATGTAGCAGGTTTGCTGGAGGGGTTTAAGCAATATTTCACTGATTTTAGATATGTCTTTTTAAAGGCGAACAGGGGGCGGGCCGCAGCTGCGAATGAAGGACTTGATACAGCATCAGGCGATTATCTGATTTTTTTGGATGATGATGACCTGTTGGATACTGAACACATTTCGCTCTTGCTGGAAGCTTTATATGAAAATCCACAATATCAGGTTGCCTATTCAGGTGTACGCCTTGTGGGGCAGGACAAAACAATCATTTTTAACCGGAGTTACGATCCATTTATGCTTCGGGCTGAAAACTATATACCCATCCATGCAGTACTTTTTTCAAGAGATCTGTTAACTGCAGGGTGTCGTTTTGACACGGGTTTTGTTGTTTATGAGGATTGGGATTTCTGGCTTCAGCTTTCCCAACTAACCGATTTTATCCATGTAAACAAGGTAACTGCAACCTATCGGACCTTTGGTGATTCAGGAATAAATCCTGTTCTGGCAGAGGATGAATCCGTCCACAGGGCCAAGGCGATTATTTTTGATAAATGGCGCTTAAAGTGGACCGGAGCCCAGGTCGACGAGGTTTTCACAACGCTTGCACATTATCAGCAATCTTTGATTATGCAACAGCAAAATGAGATCCATCGCCTCGATTGTGTTGCTGGTGAACTGAATGAAAAAATTCATGTTAGCGAACAGCGTCTTCAAGATAAAGAAAACCGGCTTTTGGCAAACAAGGTTCTGCTTACCGACATTCAGAACAGGCTAAACGAGCAGGCAGCTCTCAGACAGGAACGGGAAAGAGAAATCCAGACAATTCTTTCATCCACCAGCTGGAAGGTATCAGCTCCCATCCGATGGATTGGCAATGGAAGGAAAAATCTGAAAATTGTTTTTAGTTTTTTGTTTTCTTTAATGCGGTTCCCCAGAAAAATACCATCAGCAGTGATTGACCTTTTTAATGTCTGGAACAAAAAGGGCTTAGGGGCGACGAAACGTTTGATGATGGATATGGGGGTTGAAACAACCTGTACCGAGCTCTGGAACAATTATCTTAATCAAGTGAAAAATAAAACGCCGGAAATACAACAACAGATTACCATGATGGAAAAACACCCTCTTATTTCAATTCTGGTACCGGTATACAATACGCCAAAACAAATGCTTAAGACCGCCATAGATTCAGTTTGTGAACAGATATATCCCTATTGGGAATTATGCCTTGAAGATGATGGCTCCACAAAAGATGAAACCAGAAATGTCCTTAAGGAATATGCGAAAAGGGATAAAAGGATCAAGGTCAATCGAAGTGATTTGAATCAAGGAATATCAGTTTCCACCAATCATGCCCTGAAACGTGCCGGGGGTGATTTTGTCGTATTGCTTGATCATGATGATATTCTGCCCCCGCATGCCCTTTACAGGATTGCATCAGTAATAATAAACAAACATCCGGATATGATATATTCGGATGAGGCGCAAATTGCCAGTAATGGAAAAGATTTGATAAATTTTGTTTTCCGCCCATCCTTTTCGCTTGAACTTCTTCGCTCCCATCCTTATATCGTGCATCTGACAGCATTCCGAACTGAGATGATTCGTGAACTGGGAGGTCTGGATACTTCCCTTGACATATCACAAGATTATGATTTGATACTGCGGGCAAGTGAAAGGGCTAAGACGATTGTTCATATCCCGGAGGTCCTCTATCTCTGGAGGCAGCATCAGACCTCCACCGGCCATGCAAAAAAGAAGGATGTGAGCAGGACTTCCCGGAAAATTTTATCAAAACACCTGGAGCGGTCTAATCTCAATGGGAAGGTTATGGAAAGTAACAGTTTCAACTTCTACGAAACCAGATATCCCCTTGAAGGGGAAAAGAAGGTGGCCATAATTATTCCTACAAAAAATCTTGGGGATCTTGTACGTCAGTGTATTGAGAGTATAGAACGAACGGTTAGAGAGGTTGCGTATGATATTGTTCTTGTTGATCATGCTTCTAATGATCCTTTGTCCAAGAGCTATTTCAGGCAGCTGCAAAAAAAGTATAAAGTTCTTACCTACAATGGCCCATTTAATTTTTCAGCTATAAATAACTGGGCGATCAGCCAGTTGAACAAAGATTATACCCACTATCTTTTTTGTAATAATGACATCGAGGCCAGGGAAGAAGGATGGCTTGAAAGAATGATGGAACTCGGTCAACAGCCGGATATTGGTATAGTAGGCGCTCTGCTGCTCTATCCTGACGGTAGAATTATCCAGCATGGGGGGGTGTGTGTGGGGATGATGGGAATAGCCGAACATTTTGGCAAGTTCGTAGATAAATTGCTTCCGGATGGAAAGGTACAACCCGGTCAGCTGGGTGCCTTGATCACTAATCATGAACTCTCAGCGGTTACGGCAGCATGCATGCTTGTTAAAAAAGAGGCATTTGATGCTGCGATTGCATTTGATGAAGAACTTAAGGTGGGATTTGGAGATGTTGACTTGTGCCTGCGTATCGGCCAGCAGGGGTTCAGGGTCATATTTTGCCCCCATGCTGTGCTCATCCACCATGAATCTGCTTCCCGTGGGAAAAGCACTACAGATCCCCATCCCGATGACTCAGCCCTGTTTATTAAAAAATGGGAATCCTTTTTACTAAAGACAGACCCCTTTTTTAATCCCAATTACACACTTTATAATACTGCCTGGCAGTATAAGGCACCAATGGAGTTTAAAAATAAAATCCATATGAGAGTTTACAAAAATCCGAGAAGAGACATATGATAGGCTGGCCTTTTGGAAAGAGCAGAGACACTGGGAAAACCAATCTTGAATCTTTTAAAAATTGTCGGGTTATGGATGTCAGGCTCGCCTCGGAAAACAGATCAGTTAAGATTAATATTGACAGTGCTGAGCTTAAGGCTCAAAATTGGATGATCGTATCTGGTTGGATTACAGGTCTTAATAGGGGAGAAGCCAGAGCCACAAGCAACCTGGGTGATATCCATTTTATCCTCTCCGACCGGTCGGATGTCTGTCGTGAATTCAAAATGGACAGCAATCTGGCATATGGTTTTACCCTCCATTTTTTATCTCCAGCACCATGTTTGGATTTGATCAACATCGCCCTGACCATGGATTGCCTTCCCCTGGCTGATATCAAGATCTTATTTCTTCCCAGCAATCTTCCTGCAGTCCCTTT
>JACNHV010000343.1 GCA_014383445.1 Candidatus Desulfobacula maris
TCGGCACAACACCCGATTATATACAATGGATAAGACTTTCCTGTCCAGACAGGGCTCTTTTTATTACCGACCCTGCCATAAGACACAAAGCCCAGGAAGAATACCCTGCCCTTTGTGAGGAAATTCTAACCCCATTATCCGACCCGAACCAGGTTTTTGAGGCTTTGATAAGACATCTTGACAAGTGGCCCCAGACCATTGATTCAATTTTTTGTTTTGATTGCGAATCAATGGAACTTACCGCCTTTATCGCCGGACAACTGAATCTTGATTACGTATCCAGACAAGCCATTCAAAACTGCCGGGATAAGTATGTATCAAAGCAGATCTGGCAACACCATGAAATAAGATGCCCAAAAATATCCCCGATAAATTGTGTTGCAGATGCCATCACTTTTTTCAAAACCACTAGTTCAGGATGCGTTTTAAAACCTATTACGGGAAGCGGCAGCGAACTTGTTTTTCAATGCACAAGTGTGGCTGGGTGCCGTTCTGCTTTTAAAATCATTCAAAAAGGTTTAAAAAAAAGGCTTTGGAATCCACTTTTTCAAAGATCTTCTTCAAAAGAAATCTTAATGCTTGCTGAAGAGCGTATAGTAGGGACTGAATACAGTTGTGATTTCATTGTTGAAAATAATAAAATACATGTCATCAGGCTGGCAAAAAAAATCACTTCCCCTTTCAGGCCCTTTGGCACCATTTTAGGATATATCCTTCCGGCTATTTTACCCCAGGTTATAGACAAGAACGATTTTTTTCAGATCCTTTTGAAAAGCTCAAGCACACTTGGAATAAAAAGAGGGCTTTGTATGGTGGATTTCATTATCTCTGAAAACCAGATTGTGCTTATTGAACTGACCCCAAGGCCGGGAGGAGATTGTCTGCCCCACCTGTTAAAGGCATCCACAAATCTGGATATACTTAAACTCAGCCTTGATTTTGCACAAAATTATCCTTTAGACCTAAACAACACCCAAGGGTATTCTCCTTATGTGGGTATCCGTCTCCATGCAGGGCAATCAGGTGTTTTAAGAAAAATTGATAGTTGCCACCTTTTGGAAGATAAACGGGTTAAAAATATTCACCTGAGCAAAAACCCTGGGCACAAAATCAAATTACCGCCAGATGATTATGATTCATGGAATCTGGGGCATATCATCATTGAACCCCTGGGCAATAAATTCCCTGAATCCCAGGCCATTACCATCTCAAAAAAAATAGAAATTTACATTGATCAGGACTCATCAGAGGCATCATAACATCTAATGTCTGACAATAATTATCAAGGCACACCTCTTCTGCCAAAGGAAGTGCTGCATCCTTTTGTTGCAGCCTATTTTAGCCGCAAACATATATATCAGGCTGCATGTCAAAACCATGGATCGCCTCTCTGGATTCTGGAGTCATCTGTATTAAAAGAAAACGCCAGACAATTTGCTGCAGCATTCAACCACTTTTTCGATAAAACATCTTTTTATTTTGCAATAAAAAGTAATAACCATCCAGAGGTTTCTGCAACACTTCTGGAATCCGGGTTTGGTCTGGATGTTTCCAGTGGTGCAGAGTTACAAACAGCTTTAACTTTAGGGGCAAATGATATTATCTTCAGCGGTCCTGGCAAGACAAATGAGGAACTGGGTTTAGCAATTCTGCATCGCGACCGGACAACACTTCTTTTAGACAGTTTTGGGGAACTTGAACGGCTTAAGGCCCTGGTATCCAGATCCGATGACATCAATCCCGTCAGGGTCGGAATCAGGTTGACAACAAATCCAAACGGGTTATGGAGAAAATTTGGAATTATCCCGGAAAAATTGCCCACATTCTGGAACCAGGTTAAAAATCTTTCAACTATCCAGTTTAAAGGTCTTCAATTCCATTCAAGCTGGAATCTGACACCGGACAGGCAGATAGAATTTATTATGCTCCTGGGCAATATTCTGAATAACATGCCCGAAGATTTCAATCAAAGTATAGAATTTATTGATGTCGGCGGCGGATACTGGCCTGGTGAAGGAGAATGGCTTCAGTTTGCCGGAACACGGGAAGGTATTGCCCATAAGGCAATGGATAAAAATCTTGAACCTGTCGAAACCCATTACATAATACCGGCAACACCCATTGAAAAATTTGCGCAAACGCTTTTCAATGCTATTAATAAGCATATCTTCCCCTTTGTAAACTGCCGGATATGTTTTGAACCAGGGCGATGGATCTGCCATAGTGCCATGCATATCCTCTTTACAATAGTAGATAAGAAAGGTCATGACCTTGTCATTACAGATGCGGGCACCAATGCCATTGGCTGGGAACGGTTTGAAACCGATTATTTCCCCATCCTCAATTTGAGCAGAAGCGCATTACAGGAAAAATTGTGCAGCGTTTTAGGATCTTTGTGTACCCCCCACGATGTCTGGGGGTATACCTATTTCGGGAATGATATTCAGGTGGGAGACCTTTTAATGATACCTTGTCAGGGAGCCTATACATACAGTCTTTGCCAAAATTTTATAAAGCCCTTGCCTGGATTTGTAAAAATTTAATTTTTGTCCCTGATCAGAACTCCTCAGGATCTTCATCCTCATCAAGGTCAACATCAGAATCCTTATCTTCTTCTTCTTCAAAATCGTCACCAAATATTTCAGGGATCTGGTCATCATCTAAATAGTCATCATCCATAAATACCAGATCTTCATTTCCCTCAACAATGGTTATGATGGCTTCTCTTAAGTTTCTTTCAAAACTCTCTGAAAAATCACCATTTGAATCCGGCCAGAATTCATATTCTTCTTCATCCTCATCAATCAAGTCATATATATCTGAGACAAGGCTTGGATCTTCCAGTTCCTGTCCATATGATTCAATAATATCAGTATAAAGATCATAAAGTTCAAATTCTTCGACAGCAAGTTGTACCGTCAGTTTTTTTACCATTTGCCCTACCTCAACACCAAGGTTAATTCTAAATTTTCTTTTAAAATAAAGTCATTTATTTTTTTTGTCAACCAGGTAAAAATTAATTTTTTTAAATCAGAAAAAAAACCCCTTTTCCATTGTTCAGGCAAAAGAGATTTTCATCAAACTAAAGAATCATTAAGGGCAAGGTTGTCACGGTGAATGACTTCATCATAGTGTTTATCACCAAGGCAACCTTCAATCTGGGAGGTTTTTAATCCCTTTATTAAATTAATATCAAAAGACCTGTAATTGACCAGACCGATTCCAACGATTTCATTGGCAACCGTCTTAAAAGAAACTGCTGCACCTTCTTCAAAATCGCCTTCTACTGCAAGGATTCCAATGGCAAGCAGGCTTTTTCCATTCTGCCGCACGGCCCGGACAGCCCCATCATCAATCACAAGACTTCCTTTGGGGGCAAGGGTATGGGCAATCCAACATTTCCGGCTGGGCATTTTTTCTTTTTTAGGAACAAAATATGTGCCATATTCTTTGCCGTTAAAAAGATGTAATAAGACACTGGGAATGTTGCCCCTGGCCACTATCATTGGGATTCCGGCTGAAGTGACTTTCTGGGCAGCCTGAATTTTACTGAGCATGCCACCCGTGCCCAGGGTCCCTGGAATGTCACTGGCAAAGTCTTCAATTTCTTTTTTAAACCGGGTGACCCTTGGGATCAATTTAGCATCGGAATGTTGCCTTGGA
Organism: Candidatus Desulfobacula maris; assembly: GCA_014383445.1. Taxonomy (GTDB): domain Bacteria; phylum Desulfobacterota; class Desulfobacteria; order Desulfobacterales; family Desulfobacteraceae; genus Desulfobacula; species Desulfobacula maris. The sequence goes on from JACNHV010000343.1 coordinate 3,664, forward strand.
TCTTTATTATACAACCCTTCAATATCCGTTAAAATGAACAAAAAATCAGCATCCATCAAAAGAGTGATCATGGCGGCAAGATTGTCATTATCCCCTAATTTTATTTCTTCAACCATGATGGTATCATTCTCATTAATAATGGGCACGACCTTCCATTTTATGAGCGTATGCAAGGTATTTCTTGCATTCAGATACCTTTTCCTATTGTTCAAATCTTCCGCCGTTAACAGGATCTGGGCAACCTTTTTACTAAATTGGCCAAAGCTTTTTTCATAGGCATTCATCAGCCCACTCTGGCCAATGGCTGAAATTGCCTGACGCTTTGGGATCTCATCTGGACGGCGGTCCATTCCCATTTTCCGCAGGCCTGCTGCCATGGCGCCCGAGGATACCAGGATCACCTCAACCCCGTTATCCATAAGATGGCTTATCTGGCTGGAGATGGATTCAATGAGTTCCAGGTTTAAGCTGTTCTTTGCCGTGATCACATTACTGCCCAGTTTTACAACCACACGCCGGGCATTGATCAATCTTTGTTTTGGCATTATGTATCTCTAATTAAACTTATCTGTTAATGGTTTATGGCTAAATGATTTTGCAGTTAAACCCGTATAGTCCTTTACCATATGCCCGTCACCCATAAGGCGCCACTGATAAATCATAAGGCCTTCAAGGCCAACCGGACCCCTTGCATGGATCTTATTGGTACTGATACCCACTTCAGCACCCAGACCAAACCTGAATCCATCGGCAAATCTGCTGCTGCAATTCCAGAACGCATCAGCCGTGTCGGCATGATCCATAAAATAAACGGCTCTTTTTTTATCCTTTGTAACAATGACATCTGTGTGGCCTGATCCATATTGATTAATATGGGCCAACGCGTCATCAAGGCAAGGAACAATTTTAATGGAAACCATAAAATCAAGGTATTCTGTCTGCCAGTCTTTCTCTGTGGCAGCGTCAACATCTATGATGGCCCTTGTTTTTTCACACCCGAAAATTTTCACACCCTGGTCTTCTAATTTGCTCTTCAATAAAGGAAGTATATCTTGAGCCAGGACTTCATGAACCAGGATGGTTTCAATGGCATTACACACGGCCACGTACTGGCATTTACTGTCCAAAGACAGATCAATTGCCATTTTAAGATCCGCTTCCCTGTCAATATACAGATGGCAGATCCCATCGGCATGTCCTAGCACCGGAATCACAGTATTGTCCATGATATAGCGGACAAATTCATTGCTGCCCCGGGGGATAATCAAATCAATTGACTTTTCCAGCTTTAACATCTGATCCACATCACTGCGGGTTTCAAGCAGCCCCAGCCACCTCTGGGGTAATCCTGCTTCAACCCCGGCTTTTGAAATGATCTCAGCAAGAATCTGATTGGTAAAAAACGCCTCGCTGCCGCCTTTGAGCAATACAGCATTGCCGCTTTTCAAACAAAGGGCTGCAATCTGTACCAGGGCATCGGGCCTGGATTCAAAAATAACCCCGATCACGCCAATGGGCCGACTCACCTTAAAAAGATTAAGGCCCTTGTCCAGCTCTGTGGCGCTCAATGTCCTGCCTACAGGGTCTGGAAGTTTTATCAGGCTTGCTATCCCTTCGCAGGCTTCTATTACCTTGGCACGATCAAACCCCAGGCGCTTCATCAATGGCAGTTCAAGTTTGTCTTTTTGAGCCTGTTCAAGATCTGTTGTATTGGCTTCAATAATGCGATCCATATTATCTTCCAAAGCCTTGATAATATTTTTCAGCGCCGCATTTTTTATGTCACTTGAAAGAGCTGACATAAAAATTCCAGCAGCCTTGCACTGTTTTGCCATTTCTTTAATATCCATTTTTTTCCTTTTGTTGAAAAGCCATGTCAACATAATTGCTGAATCTTATAATACACACGAAAGATATTAACAATATGTCATGGGAAAACCAAGGGAATACTGAACTGACAACTATTTTTCATTAAAGCAAAAAAGGCTTCCAACAAAAAGCTGAAAACCCTTGATATAAATGGCGCGCCTGGAGAGATTCGAACTCCCGACCCCCTGGTTCGTAGCCAGATACTCTATCCAACTGAGCTACAGGCGCACAACATTGGGATGCTTTATACCAGAGGTTATTAACAATTTCAAGATTTTTATGTTTCAATCCATTTTCAAGATTTCTTTCCCCTATTGGCTGATGGTATAAATTTGTTTGACCTTAGGCAAAAAGCTTTATATAAATACAGGTTATATGAAAGATGATGAATATTATATGGCCCTTGCCATTAAGGAGGCTCAAAAAGCTGCTGCCATAGATGAAGTTCCTGTTGGCGCGGTCATTGTGGATAAGAATAAAAAAGTTGTCGGATATGGCTACAATTGTCCCATATCATCCAGTGATCCCACAAGCCATGCTGAAATTAATGCCATGCGCATGGCTTGCCTGGCATTGAACAATTACAGGTTGATTGACACGGTTTTATACGTTACCATTGAACCGTGCACCATGTGTATGGGAGCCATTATCCATGCCAGGATCAGCCGGGTTGTTTTTGGGGCAAAAGATCCTAAATGGGGCGCGGCAGGTTCATTGTATACCATGGCAGATGATAAACGATTGAACCATCGCCCTGAAATTGTATCAGGGATTTATGAAGAAAAAACAAAACA
>JACNHV010000120.1 GCA_014383445.1 Candidatus Desulfobacula maris
CATGAAGGTTATTTTGAAGTGGATCTAAAAGGGAATTTTACATTTTTCAATCATTCCATGTTAACTCTGTCAAAGTATCTCAAAGAAGAGCTCATAAGTAAAAATATCAAAGACTTGTTTGATATAAAAGATTCAAACGGGGTTATAAAAAATTTTGATGCAATGGGACTTCCCGGGAAAAGCGGTGGAATAATTGAGTGGGAATTAATCAGGAAAGGTTCATCAAATCGGTTTGCAGAAATTTCCTTGTCCACGATTGCGGATAAAAAGGGGTACCAGACCGGATTTAGTGGCGTTGTCAGGGATGTTACCCTGAGGATTCAATCCCAGAAAGCACTTTTGTTATCAGAAGAGATGTTTTCAAAGGCATTTCACAGCAACCCCAGTGGTATGTTCCTGGCCAATATTGAAACCGGGAAATTAATCAATGTAAATGAGAGCTTTTTAAAGCTTACTGGATATGATTCAGCAGGAGTTTTGGGCAAAGGCCTGATAGAACTTGAGTTTTTTAGAAATAAAAAAGAAGGGCAAAGATTGCTCAAGTTATTAAAAGAAAAAAGAAGTCTTCGCAATCATGAAATTGATTTTTGCAGAACCTCGGGTGAAATTCGACAGGGGACGCTTTCAGCAGAGGTCCTGGAAATATGGGAGGGAATGTGCATCCTTGTCGCGCTTGAAGATCATACAAAGACAAGGCTTCTTGAAAAGGAATTCCTTGATATGAGGGAAAGGGAACGACAGAAAATTGCCTTTTATCTGCATGATGATCTTTGTCCCCAGTTAATAGGAATAGAAGTTCTCATTGAAATATTAAAACAGAAGCTGAAAAAAAAATTGCCGGATACAGCAGATTATGCTGATAAGATACGATTGCTTGTCAAAGAATCCATTCAGAAAACCCGACTGATGTCCAGAGGACTTTGCCCGGCAGATATTGTTAATCACGGATTTGATTCATCTTTGTCGGAACTGGTGGGATATGTAGAGGATGTGTTTGGCATTGTCTGTCATTTAGACTGCGATGAATCAACTATTGCTCATGATGAATTTAATCCGTTTACGGATAATACCATTGCCACCCATGCTTACTATATTGCTCATGAAGCGGTTCACAATGCAGTCAAACATGCTGATGCAAAAAATATTTCCATCCATTTTTCAACTCAAAATAATAAAAGCAGACTAATGATTATAGATGATGGCAAAGGAATTTCTCAAAATGTCAATGGCAAGGGAATGGGATTAAAAATCATGAACTACAGGGCAAGAAGGATAAAGGCTTCACTTGAAATTAAAAATCCTGCTCAAGGTGGAACACGGGTTTTATTGGAAATAGAAAATGATATGGCTGTATTGAATAAGGATTGATTTATACGATGGGAATTGCGAGAAAAATATTGATTGTGGAAGACCATCCCATTTTTCGAATGGGGATGTGCGAACTGATCGACCAGGAAAAAGATCTTGTTGTCTGCGGCAGTGCCGAAGATGTTCCCACTGCAAGGGATCTTATCAAATCAGAAAAACCTGAACTTGTAATCCTCGATCTTTCACTTAAGAATAGTAACGGGATGGAATTGCTTAAAGAGCTTAACAAATATCATAAGGAAATTTTTGTTCTGGTATTGTCTATGCACGAAGAGTCTCTTCATGCAGAACGGTGTCTTCTGGCAGGCGCAAAAGGATATGTGATGAAGCACGAGGCCATAGAATCAGTGATTAAGGCAATTAGAAAGATATTTGCCGGGAAAAAATATATCAGTCAAAGAATCATGGAAAGCCTGTTAAATAAGATGGGAGATCAGCCTCCACAAGGGCAGGGTTCTTGTGTGCAGAATTTGACGGATCGTGAATTGGAAATATTTCAACTGATCGGGAAAGGATTTTCATCGGGTCAGATAGCTTCCCAATTGAATTTGAGTGTCAAAACCATTGGTGCTCACCGTGAACGCATAAAGGGCAGACTGGGCTTGAAAACCAGTGGGGAAATGGTACGCTATGCTGTTTTATGGCTGGAAACTGATCTTTTCTGATTTTCCTTTAGCAAATTTTATTAAATAATGTATATTTTTTTGAAATATGGTATGTCATTCTTTAAAGAGCATAGGTGATTTACCTATGGTTTTTTAGTGACATCACTGATTTACATACTGTAGTTGTTTTTCTAACTTAGAATCAAGTACTGTTTTTTCAGGTATTGATTTTTATAAACAATTTAATTTTTTAACCCAAAACAAGGAGGCATCACAATGAGAACACGAACACTTTTTACAGCATGCATGATACAGGTCATCGTACTCTGCTTTCTTTTTGTACCAGGTTTATGGGCGGCTGATCCGATTGTTATTGGCGTTCCAACCTCGACCGGCTTTTTAGAGGGAAAGGAATGCTTGAAATCAGTCCAAATGGCTGTTGAAGAAATCAATAAAAAAGGTGGCGTAAAAGTAGGGAATGAAAATAGAATATTCGCAGTTGAATCCATTGATATAAGGGATGCTGCACCTGGAGTTCCAGTTCCTGAAGCCTTATTAGGGTTGGAAAAAATTATTTTGGAGAAAAAACCCACAGCCTTAGTTGTCGGGCCTTTTAGATCTGAAGCTTTAATGGCCGGCATGGATATTATTGCCAAATACAAAGTTCCCCTTATAGGAACTATTGCCATGTCCCCAGCATCTGAGGGAAAAATAAAGGAAAACCCGGAAAAGTATAAATATATATTCAGATCCTGCCTCAATGCAAAATACCTGGTAAAATATCTCGCCGGAACCATGGGCTTTATTAAAGCCCAGTATGGATTTAATAAAGTCTATATTGTGAATCAGGATGTGGCCTGGGCAAGAGCAACCGCTGATATTGTAACCAAAGTTTATTTTGCAAAAGCCGGGTGGGAAGTTGTCGGACATGAAAGTTTTCCTACAGGTACTTCAGACTTCTCCTCTGCACTTATGAAAGTTAAAGCTACAGGGGCTCAAGTCATTCTGCCCATATTTGATATGCCCCAAAGCGGTACTCTGGTTAAGCAATGGAATAGCATGAAGATTCCAAGTCTTTTGGCGGGATTTATCTCTCCTCTTGCAGGCCCGGGTGCCTGGAATACCTTTGATAAAAAAATAGGTGGCGCCATCAATGTTAATTTTGAAATGGGAAGTGCTATTTCTTCAGACAAAATGCCTTTAGCAAAAGCATTTGTTGAATCCTATGAAAAAAGATGGGGAAGTAAACTTGAAGCAGGGCATGGTCCTGCACCTTCCTATGAATCAGTATATCTCCTTGCAGAGGCCATCCAACGTGCAAACAGCCTTGATGCAGATGCAATTGTTGCAGAACTTGAAAAAACAAACCGGGAAGGGGTAATGGGAAGGGTTCAATTTGATGAAGGGCATCAGGTAGTTTTTGACATGGACCCTGACAAATCAGCAGTGGCAGCGGTTTTTCAGTGGACAGAAGAGGGAAAGAGAATCATTGTTTTCCCGACAGCTGTTGCTGAAGGAAAAATTGAGCTTCCAAAAGGACTTACTGCAATTAAACAATAGGTATTCTTTTCTCAAGCTTAGTAATTGCATAAAAAAACTAGATTAAAATGAAGAACCTTGAGGTGGCCCATGAATAAAGGTTGTAATAAGTCAGCAAAATAAAAAACAACCTTATTTGCAGGCCACCCCAAATAAGGTTCAATAAAGCACAATTTATGCTTACCCATTAGAATTTTTATGGATGGTATCATTCATTTAAAAAATGGAGACAAAATAGATGTTTACCGGTACGCTTATTTACGCACTGATCAATAGTGTCATCTTATGCTTAATCGCCATTGGCTTTAACCTGACATTTGGTATCAGCGGAATCGCTAATTTTGCCTATGGCGCGTTTTATATACTTTCCGCCTATTCCACATGGATCTTGATGCATTCATTTAATCTACCTTATTTTGTTTCAGTGATGGGATCCATTATTCTCACAATGGTGTTGGGAGCCTTAATGTACCAATTGGTTCTCAAGCGTGTGAGAGGGCAGGCCATTTCCGAAGTCATTGCCACCTTTGGAATCGGCATGGCCATACTGGAATTGTTTCGGTATTTAGGATTTGTAGGATTTGAATATAATCTTCCGCCATTTATAGATTCAAGTTATATGATTTTGGGAACCTATGTGGATATGCAGAGGATTCTGATTGTGATCATTGGCATTATACTTGTCTTACTTCTTTGGGTTTTTACCCACAATACATCACTGGGTTTGGCTTTCAGAGGTATTGCTCAAGATGAACGTACAGCCCTTACATTTGGTATAGATTCCGATAAAATTGCCACATTGGCAGTATCTTTAGGGGCTGGTTTTGCTGCTATTGCTGCAACTATCATTATCCCCCTTGGCAGTATTTTTCCTTCAGAAGGGTATGATGTTCTGATCAAGGCCCTTGCAGTATGCATCATTGGGGGACTTGGCAGTACGGGAGGTGTCATAGCAGCCAGTTTTTTAATCGGGTTTGCTGAGCGGTTTACAGATACCTATATCGGCTCGCACTGGACCATGATTGTAAGCTTAGCAGCTATTTTTATTGTACTGGTTGTTAAACCCTCCGGCCTTTTTGGAAAGCAGAAAGAATTAGAAGAAAGGATTTAAACCATTGGAAAAAAGAAAAGAAAGAATTGATCGGGGGATCAAGGCCAGATCTCAAGATATATTTGCGCTTTGTTCCTACAGAGAAATGTTATATCTTTCAGCACCCCGTTTGATTCCCATCATAGGATTTTTAATTTTGCCCCTGGTACTCGGGGTTTATTGGCAGAAAGTTCTTCTTTCAGTTGCTGTTTTTGTGCTTTTGGCAATTAGCTGGGATATTCTGGCTGAATCCGGAATGGTTTCCCTGGGTCAAGCGCTTTTTTTCGGAGTAGGTGCCTATGCCACCGGCATCATGAACCATTATTTTGGATTTCATCCATTTATTTCCATTCCTTTAGCATCTATTATCGGCGGTGTTATCTGCACCTTGCTTTTATTGCCAGTACTAAGACTTCGAGGGGTCTATTTTTCCATGGTAACACTGATCATCCCTTTAATGCTGGTTCGAGTCATTGAGGCCACAAAAATATTCGGAGGTACTGAAGGACTTAGCGGTATGTCACCTATCCCTTCCCATTGGCTTGAGCTTTATCTGATTATTGGTGTCATGTTGGTTTGTCTTTTCGGATTCCGAAGAATGCTGGATTCTGATTTCGGGCTTGTCCTGAAAGGGATCCGCGATAACGACCGTTCAGTGACCAATGCAGGGATTAATATTTACTGGCATAAAACCCAGGCACTTTTTATTTCAAGTTCCATTGGTGCCTTTGCCGGTGCTTTTATGACCCATGTGTATATGTTTGTTGGGATGCCCGTGTTTGCTCTTGATTATTCCATACTTCCCATAGCAGCAGTTGTTGTTGGAGGCCCTGGAACACTTGCCGGAGCAACTTTGGGCGCTTGTATACTGGTTCCTTTATCTGAAGTCCTCCGTGGATTCGGAGGATTGAGAATTGTATTCTACGGCCTTTTCCTGGTTATTTTTACAGTGGCGTTACCTGAAGGAATTTTTCATTATGTCCAGCGAAAATACAACCAGTTTGAAAGATGGGTTGAGGTGGACAAATGAATCAGACCAAACTTTTAAAAGTGATCAATATCAGTAAATCCTTTGGTGGGGTTAAAGCCGTTAGAAATGTAAGTTTTGATTTAAAGCCTGGAGAATTACTGGGCGTTATCGGTCCCAATGGTTCCGGCAAGACCACAATAGTTAATTTAATAACCCGGTTTGTCAAGGCAACCTCTGGTGATGTCATGTTTCATGGGGAAAAAATTAATCACCTTCCGCCCCATAAAATCATTCGCCTGGGCATTTCAAGAACCTTTCAAATGGTAAGGCCGTTTTATAAGCTCCCAGCTTATAAAAATATGATTATTCCCTTATATTCTCCCAGGGTTAAAAATTTCATTGGTGGAAAATATGGGGATCGAGATGCAATGGCCCTGGATTTATTGGAGGAAGTCGGGTTTGAAAGAGATTCCTTTGTGGCCTATAAACCTGCCGGAATCCTGCCCCAGGGATATTTAAAACGCCTGGAGCTGGCAAAAGCCATCTCGCTTCAGCCGGAGTTGATGATTTTAGATGAGCTTTTTTCAGGACTGAGCCTTGCAGAAGTGGCGAGGATTGTTTCCATTGTTGGATAACTTCGGCTGAAGGGAATTGCAATCATCATTATTGTGCACCGGTTGAAAGAATTGTTTAAAAATGCGGATAGATTCATTGTTTTGA
>JACNHV010000300.1 GCA_014383445.1 Candidatus Desulfobacula maris
CAAGCTCATTAATAATACAATGAGGCAACCATTTGAGGGCATAGGAAAGCCTGAACCCTTGAGAGAAAATTTATCTGGTTTCTGGTCGCGAAGAATTGATGACACTAATCGATTAGTTTATGCTGTTGATGATGATTTTATTACAATCATTTCATGTAGATATCACTACTGAACTATAATAAAATCGAACAAAAGGATCGGCATCGCTTAAGCTTGCGGCTCATCCGGGCCATTCGGCGGGAAAGCCATAAGCCCTGACATTTCAGTTAGTTTTGTGAATAACCATGTTGATGGAAATTATTTCATTATTTATAAGCTAAACCCCTATGGTTGAGGCTTTGGAAATATAACAACGGTAAAACGGAACTAAGTTTCAGTTCAGGATCGTGTGACAAATGAAAATGAATAAAAGAATACAGCTTGCCAATTTTCTTGATGCCGAAATTATAGCTTTTATTGTCAGTCATGGGAATAAGGATGTGGCTGAAAAATTTGACTTAACATTGGAAAATAACCCCAAGCATCCCTCTTTCTATACAAAAGAGTTGGTATTATCAGATATTGATAGAGGCGAAGAGTACTTTCTTTATCGAATAAAAGGTGTCAATTGCGGATGCGTCGCTTTTGAGCAACTTAATTCGAATATTTCATACCTGAATCGACTTTCCGTCCTTCCTGAATACCGTCATAAAGGCATTGGAGAGCAATTGGTTAAACATGTTATTGAGTACTCCAGAACAAAAAATATTCAAATGGTGAGTATTGGTATCATTGCAGAACATACGCTCTTAAAAAAGTGGTATTTGGAAAGGGGCTTCATTGAAGGAGAGACGAAGCATTTTGATCATTTGCCTTTCAATGTTACATATATGAGCTATGAACTGTAAACTTGCAAACCAGAAAATTCAGCGTCTGATAAAACCGTGCCGTTGGTTAAAGGGTTATGTGCGCTGGAAAGATAACATGACATCTTCTTGGGATCAGATCGCAACAATCTACATTTAATATACCAATAATAACGATAAAGATTGCCAAAGGGCGAACAACTGACCAAAAACGAGAGCTCGTAAAAGAAATCACAGATTCGGTTGTATCCACCGGTTTGTCAAAAAAAGCATACCTTGAATTTCTTGAGAGCTTTTTTGTTTTGCTGAAACGCAATGTCAAAAAAAAGACGCGACTGGCGTTTATCAGTCGGTATGTGATCGTTCTGGACCAGGTGGGACTGGCTACTGCAGGTGAGGACTTTGTAGATGATGAAATTTCAAAATAGAAATTATACATCTGTCTATTTTGAAATGATCTTTCAAGCACTTAAGAAAGTGGAAATGAAAAAAGCTGTTTAGGAAAAGTGTTCATTTCTATTTGACCACATCAATAAATTGAAGTTCTTGGAGCTATTTATTGAATTGTTTTTTCATGTGATTATGATTTTTTAATCAAAATTCATAGACAATAATCGTTTTTCATGCCATTGTAAATCGAATAAATAAAACGAGAATTCATATAGATGGCAATTTTTAATCAAAATTCAGGATGTTTAACTGTTTTTCACGGCTTTCCTGTCTTGGAAGAAGGAAGCTATTTGGCTGGATATTCAGCCCTCATTTCAGCATATGATTTGAAAGTACCTGTTCCTGATTATCTCTGCGCTATAGGTCCGAAACATAAAAAATACGATCATGGGTGCTGGCACATTTTTACACCGCGTCATAAACCGGTAGACACGCTTTTTGGACATTTGACTTTTGCGCTTAAATATGAGGGCATTGATCTGGCTATCTTCAATGCTTTGTTTCAAACGGTTGAGGCCAAAGAAATTCAAAAAATTATCTGCTCGGAACCGACAGGAAGCTACAGTCGCAGGCTGTGGTTTTTGTGGGAATGGGTGCGTGAAGAACAACTTGATATTGAAGATGCGCGGACTGGAAATTTTGTTTTTCTCGTTAATAGCAAGCTACAATACGAAGGGAAATCATTTCCGTCCAAGCGTCATCGGGTTCGCAATAACTTGCCGGGGACACACAATTTCTGCCCTCTAATCAGAAAAACAGAAAAGCTTGTACAATATATTGCTAAGAATCTTTCAGAAGTATCCACAAAACATATCGGTCGTACTCACCCCGATCTTTTAAACCGGGCAGCTGCTTTCCTTCTGCTTAAAGACTCTAAAGCCTCTTACACTATTGAGGGAGAAAGGCCTCCGCACAATCGTATAGAACGATGGGGAAGGGCAATAGGTGAAGCAGGGCAACGCAAACTCAGTATTTCAGAACTGGAATATTTGCAACAAATAGTTATTCCAGATAATCGGTTTATAAAATTAGGATTGCGCAGAAAAGGTGGTTTTGTTGGGGAACATGACCGTAGCACAGGAATGCCTCTACCAGAGCACATTTCCGCTCGCCCGGAGGATCTGGATATTCTATTGTCGGGCCTTATAGAAACATACGATCTGCTTCGTGAGGACGATTTTGATACAATTTTGTTGGCAACTATCCTTGCCTTTGGTTTTGTTGTTATTCACCCATTTGAAGATGGTAATGGTCGGATTCATCGTTATTTATTTCATCATGTACTGGCTGAAAAAGGTTTTGTCTCAAAAGGATTAATTTTCCCAGTATCAGCGATCATTCTAGAGAAGATAGAAAAATATAGAAAAATATTGAAGCATTATTCAAAACCACGGCTTAATTTGATCGAATGGAGACCTACAGAAAAAAATAATGTTGAGGTTTTAAACGAGACCATAAATTTGTATCGCTATTTTGATGCAACAAAACAGGCTGAGTTTTTCTTTGAATGCGTTGAGGAAACTGTAAATAAAACGCTTCCTGATGAGGTTGAATACTTGAAAAAATATGATCTTCTCAACGAATTTATCAAAAACTATATTGATATGCCAGATAAGCTTGTTGATTTGCTCATACGTTTTCTTGTCCAAAATGGTGGAAAACTATCAAAACGAGCACGAGAAAAAGAATTCAAAAAGCTGACTGATCGTGAAATCCAAGCAATTGAACAAAAATACGCAGATGTTTTCAGCTAAAAACAGTATTCTAAGAATCAATACTGATCTCAACAACGAACATGCACCGGATTTCACCGGTGCATGTTCAAAGTTAGCAAAAAAAACTGATGGGGGAACGCCTTTGCCTGAAGCAGCTCTAAAAACAGATAAATCTAAGTTGTTAATCGCTTGCACAATTAATCTGATAGCAGTTTCTACTGTCTTTATGACACAATCTATTTTTTTAGAACTTTCTGAATCCTTTAAAATCGACATCACCCAGGCACGATTTTCATTCAGCATTGTTTCGTTATTTTCGGCAGAGTTACAATGGGGCTTTTGACATCCATTATCGGTTGGCAGTTTTCATTTAAAGTTGTTTCTTTTGCTCTTTTTTCCCTTACGGCGTTAACTTTTCTTTCTCTTGTTGAAAAGGATGATTCAACGTCAAAAAATCATCAAAAGTTAACCAAATTATATGCAAATTCAATACGGCTATTATTCAACCCGAAAATTCTATCACTGCTACTGGCCGGATTCACCCTGTTTGTTGGATTTCTCGGAATGGTTACTTTTTTAACATACAGGCTGATAGCACCTCCATTTAACTTTTCATCTGGTGAGGTCTGCTGGATAAGTTTTGCAGGAATTACCGCACTAATTGCACCCTTTGCCGGAAATCTTTCTAAAAAAATCGGAACTTATAAAATAATATTTTCGAGTTTATTGGTTTGTCTGCTTTCTTTCCAGCTTATGGGGTGGTTCGAATCAATTACATTGACTGCATTAGGCTTACTATTGCTTTTCTTAGGTGTTTACACCTTCCAGCTGATTCTGTTTATACTCGTCGGCCAGAATGTACCAAAAGAATCTATAGGAAGCGCCTCATCTCTTTACATTTTATTTTGTGGTCCTACCCCAATAAATTGGAAAGCAGGTTAAGCCATTTTTTTAATACGATACAACAATGCTTTTAATCCGTGGGAAGCAATTAAGCTACCGTAGTTGCATCGGCCAAGAATAATTTGGGATCAGGTCTGTTCTTGACACTTGTTGGTATAATACAAAATCAGGTGGTTTTTTATATCCCTTTCCTCTGTCTCTTAATCCATTGATTATAAATAAATAGTCATTATATATAGGTTCAGTATTTTGAAATCAGTTGCGTTGATTATTTTGTTTCAGAAAGGAGTAGTCCAGATTATGAAATTACAACAAATACGTAATGCCACACTTAAACTCACCTATGCCGGGAAGGTTTTGCTAACCGATCCCTATTTAGCAGAAAAACACTCCATGGTGTCATACAGAGGGGATCAATGGAGCCCGCTTGTGGAATTGCCATTTTCTATCAGTGATGTACTTGACGGGGTGGAGATGGTACTTGTTTCACATATTCATTCTGATCATTTTGATAAAACGGCTCAAAAGAATTTATCCAAAAAGCTGCCTCTTTATTGTCAGCCGACAGATGCAACTGAAATTGAAAAAATTGGATTTCATCAGGTTGTTCCTGTTCATGATTCAGTGGTCTGGGAGGGTATTACTATTACCCGGACAGAAGGACGACATGGGTCAGGTGACGTCTTAAAGGAAATGGGTGAGGTTTCCGGATATGTGCTGCAGGCAGAAAATGAACCTACTGTTTACTGGGCAGGAGATACGGTTTTATATGATGCGGTCTTCAATGTAATCTCTGAATTTAAACCCGATATTATCCTCACGCATTCCTGCGGAGCTATCTGGGACGATCATGTACCTATCATCATGAATGCAAAACAGACCGTATCCCTCTGTAAAGCTGTTCCCGAAACGGTTGTTGTAGCAACGCATATGGGTACAGTTGATCATGGAACGGTGACACGGGAGGGCCTCAGAACATATGCGGAAAAAGAAGGGGTTCCGCCCCGTCAGTTACGAATTCCTGAAGACGGGGAAATACTTAAGTTTTAAAAAATACGGGTAAAAAGAAATAGGATATAGGGGATCGGACCGAGATAACATACTGAATAAATATTGAATAACTTTGAAAAATAGCCTCTAAATACTCTTAAGCAGCACTTTTTGGGGATAAAATGGGCCCTTTTAAAGGATTTAATCTCAACAATGAACATGCTGACGTAACAAGCCGCAGATGTTCAAGTTATCGGTCATCAAGAATTTAGGGCAGATATGGGGAAAAAATACTTCGAAGATTTATATGATGGAGAACATCTCAATTGTCAACCAGTACTCATGACAAAAGAAGCAATCATTGAGTTTGGTAAACAATTTGATCCTCAGCCTTTTCACATTGATGAAAATGCAGCTAAAAAATCAATTTTTGATGGGCTTGTTGCATCTTCTCTTCATACACTTTCTGCATGTACCCTTGTCGTTGTTGAAGCACAAGGCAACCTTGCTATTTTGAGCGGTGTTGGTATGCATGAGGTGAATATGTTTAATCCTGTTCGCCCAGGCGATACACTTTCAGTAGAGGCTTGGTGGACAGAACTGAAAAGAGAAAGCAAAGGCCTACCAAGTTAGGCAGGTACTAAAAGCTATTGAACGTTTGGAGGTGGAAAATGGCAATAAGAAATGACCATTACACATATAGAGTGACTTGGTCTGCAGATGACAACGAATATGTTGGTTTGTGTGCTGAATTTCCTAGTTTAAGCTGGTTAGCTGAAACACCAGAATTGGCCTTAAAAGGTATTCGAAATATTGTTGCTGATGTGGTAAATGATATGGAGGCAAATAAAGAAAATATTCCTGAGCCTATTGCTGTGAAAAATTATAGTGGGAAATTTATGGTTCGAGTTCCACCTGATGTTCATCGTGCACTTGCAATTAAAGCAGCAGAAGCAGGCATAAGTTTAAATCGTCTCGCCAGTTCCAAATTAAGCTATTAATCCAAAAACATAACCCGTCATTGCAGCGGTCCGCTGGGGTAAGCCCCAATTCCCTTGCTGCGCTCAGCGGCCCCTGAACTCTATCTTTAAAAAGCATAATTATACGTGAGAAGGGCATGATTTTGTGTCTGCTATAACTTGGAAGGATGACTCTTAAAAAAACTTATTTAGATGGAGTGATCAAATCCATTGAAAACCGAATACGATATTCTCTTGGGGTCAATTTTGTTAGACGTTTAAATAATATACTGAATGAGCTGATATCGGAATACCCCACACTATCTATAATAGCTTCAAGATTTAAATTTGTGGTTTCCAGAAG
>JACNHV010000117.1 GCA_014383445.1 Candidatus Desulfobacula maris
GAGTGGCAAGCTCAGGAATAATATTGTCTGTATTGGGATGGATATTAATCAATGATAGTTGGTTGTCTAAAATAGCACTTCGAAAGGAACCATTTGAATCCGGTCCCACCGTTCTAAAGGTCATGGGAAAGCTTGTGATGGCAGAATGAAGGATTCCACCTTTTTGGGATTTTTCAGATGAAAAAACCGGATCTGATTCATTGGTCAGCCATTTAATATGATCGGGTAAAACTATATATTTTTTTTCCTCTTTGGGAAGAACATGATTTTTTAACCCGGATGGCTCATCATTTTCTTGTGTATCATTATTCCCACATCCTGGCAGACAAAAACAAAGCAGCAGAATCAGACCAGCCATCATTATTTTAAATTTCATTTTTACTCCGGTATTAAAAATTGCTTTCCCGATATTTTTTTGCTTAACCGATTAAACACCCCATACCAGATTAAACCCTTGATAATCAATGTTTCTTTTTGCCGATTTTTCTTTTAATCAATACAAAAAACATATAATTTGTATTTAAACTATTTATATGCTAACCATTTGATAACCATTAAAAATTGATTGGAGGATCTTTTGTTATTTAAAGATTGCATATGCTTTCAGTTAGGCAAAACAGTACGCCAGGTATCAAAGGCGTACCGTAAAGAAATCACTTCTTATAAATTAACTCATGGTCAATTTTTCATGATGGTTGCAATTATGGAAGAGGAAGGTTTATTGCCCAGTGAACTTGCTGACAAGACTTCACAAGATAGAGCCACTACAACAGGGTTGCTTGACCGTCTTGAAAAAGACAGATGGGTTGAAAGGCGATCTGACAAAAATGACCGCCGTTCCTTGAGAATTTTTCTTACTCCTCAAGCACGGAATAAAAGAGAAGAAATATTGAAATTATTTCAAAAGACAAACCAGAAATTTTTAAATTGTTTTACTCAAGAAGAATGGGATCAGATGCAAAATTTCTTTAACCGATTAGACCAATGCAATGAATCTGAACTGGTTTCTTAATATTAATGGAGAGGAACAAAATGCCAACGCTGAATCCAGAACATATTAAATCAGTAATTGAAATGATAAATAAAGGCCCCTTTTTTATGCATATGGCAATGCGTGTGACCGAATTGGACGTAGGTTATTCCAAAGTCGTTGCCACGATTAGTAAAAAGCATATGAATCCTTTTGGAGGACTCCACGGAGGAGTGTTTTCTTCTGTCATTGATACAGCTGCATATTGGTCAGCATACTGCGATCTTAAGGAAGATCAAGGGCTGGTTACTATTGATTTAAAGGTTGATCTTCTTGCCCCTGTTTTTGATAAAACGATTATTGTGACAGGCAAAAGAATAAAATCAGGAAAAACCTTATTCCTTACACAAGCCCAAATGTTCAATGAAAATGGAAACCTCTTAGCCCATGGAACCTCAAAGCTAATTGTAACACACAATAAGCAAACAATTAATGATGTTGTTGATTATATTTCTGCTGAAAAGCTGCCGAATAAATTTTTAAGGAGGGCTTATGCCGTATAAAATTGTCGGAATTTCAGGAAGTCCAATAAAAGAAGGAAATACGGACACCTTTTTGTCAACTATTATGGATAGTGCCGAAGAAAAAGGCCTTCAAACGGATATCGTGAATTTATCCAATATGACAATTAAAAATTGTATCCACTGTAACTTTTGCCTTTCTAAACAGAAAACAGGTAATTACTGTTCACTTAAAGATGATACCCAACTCATATATGAGAAGCTGGAAAGTGCAGATATTATTATACTCGCAAGTCCGGTTTATTTTATGAGGACCAGTGGAATGATGGCAACTTTTATTGACCGCCTTCGAGTATTCATTTTTGGTAATATAGCTGGCGGTAAATTAAGAAATAAAATCGGGATCAGTGCAGGTGTGTCATGGCTGCGACACGGAGGAATGGAGACAATGCATCTTTCTCACATTTGTGCTTTCATTACACTTGATATGATACCCGCAACAATTCACTCTTCCATTAGTCCCCTGGGTGCATCTGCTGTAAGTAGTAGACATGGGGAAGGTGTTTTTGAACCAAAAATACGTTTAGGTGTGAATGAGGATCAGGCAGGAATTAAATCAGGGGAGGCTCAACTCTCTCGGGCTTTGGAATTGGTCGAGCTAATTCATAAATAAATTATTAACTCAGCTTTTTTTTCAGGGGTTACACCTTCATTTGTTGTTTTAATGTTTACAAATGGCATTATTTTTTCTCCTTGATTTATATACAAATAATTGGCCGATTCATTTTCATTGAGAACACACCTTGCTTTTTTTCTATTGGATACACGCAGTTGTTTTAAGGGAACATGTAAATCTTGACCCAAAAAATATTATCCTATACCATGGACAGGATTACAAATATATTCTTGAGATAAAAAAATGATCTTACACATTGACATGGATGCGTTTTTTGCCGCGATTGAACAAAGAGACAACCCGGCTTTGAAAAACAAGCCTGTCGTGGTTTCAGGCAATTCAGAAAGAAGTGTTGTGTCAACGGCAAGCTATGAAGCAAGATTGTTCGGTATACATTCAGCCATGCCCGTGTTTATGGCAAAACAAAAGTGCGAACAATTAATTATTGTTCCCGGGAATATGAAAAAATATCAGGCTGACTCAAAAAAAATAATGGAAATCATTTCACATTTTTCTCCTTTGATGGAACAGGTTTCCATTGATGAGGCATATGTTGATATTAGGGGGTGTGAAAGACTGTTTGGCTCGCCCCTACAAATTGCCCTTGCCATAAAAAACAAGATCAAAAAAGACCTGTCTTTAACCTGCTCTATCGGGATTGCACCTATTAAATTCTTAGCAAAAATCGCATCTGACATGAATAAGCCGGATGGAGTAACCCATATTAAAGAGCACCAGGTAGAAAATTTTATTTTTACCCTGCCCATAGGCAAAGTCGCAGGCATTGGACAAAGCGCTATGAAAACCATGGAAATCCTTCAGATCAAAACCCTGGGAGATGTTAAGAAATACCCACTGACTATATTAACCAGGAAATTCGGCAAACTGGGCCAAAGGCTTTTAGAGCTTTCAAATGGCATTGATTCATCAAGGATCGAAACAAATTATATCAGAAAATCCATTTCCAGTGAAACAACGCTTTCAAAAGATATATTTGATTTTGAAACCATTAAACAGGTCATTTTGGGAAGGTCTCAAAGCGTTGGCAGGGATTTAAGGAAAAAAAATCTTGTCTGTGAAAATGTATTTATTAAGCTTAAGTTCTCGGATTTTTCACAAATCACCAGGAGTAAAAAACTTGATGCGCCTATCTGCTCTTCATCTGCTATCTTTCATCAAGCAATTGCCCTGTATGAAAAAATCCTGTTAAAAAAGAAAATCAGACTTGTAGGAGTAGGTGTTACCGCACTCAAAGATAAAAACACCCCGGTCCAGATGCAGCTGATACAGGATCAGGTCAGGCCAAAAGAGCAATGGGAATCTGTGGATACAGCCGTGGATTCAATATCGGAAAAATTTGGCAACAATATCATTAAAAAAGCGGCTCTCAATAATTTAACCGGGAGAAATCCCCATGGCAAATAAAACCCAGGTCAAGGTCGTCATCAAAGGCCTGGTCCAGGGCGTTTTTTACAGAGTCCATACCAAAAACACTGCTGACAGACTTGGCATTAAAGGATATGTTAAAAACCTTGCAAATGGATCTGTGGAAGCCGTGTTTGAAGGAGATCAGGAAGCTGTTGATCAGATGATAGACTGGTGCCATAAAGGACCTGAAATGTCCAGGGTAGACCATGTCCAGACTCAGGAAATAAAACCCCTTACAAATTTTAAAATATTTGAAATCAGATATTAATTCTATCCTTTCTTTTTCTTTAAAACAGCCTTTAAAACAGCAGAGTGGATATCTGCAGCAAGATGAACCGGGCTTTTCCCCCAGAGAGGATCCCAGGACGCGGGATCTGCAGAACAAAAAAACTGAACCTCAAGACCGAATCGTGTCAAAGCCTTTTCAATGGGTAAATTTTTAATTTTGTTTGCCGCATTCCATGTTGCACCACAGGGCGCACCTTTTAACACCTTAATTTCTATAATAATATCTTTCTGTGTAACTACTTCTATTTCAGGTGCACCAAAAATCTGACCATAATCCCCAAGACAGACCTGTCTTGATAGAGTGCATCATGTCGGAGGACAAATAGCATCTCCCTTTGTTATCTTTTTCCCTGAAGCAATCATTGGGATATCAAATTTTTTACAAAGACTACTTAAATCGTCTGAAAGATCCCTGTGTTTTAAATAATCAAGCACAATATCGGCTTTTATAGTCTTTGGCAGATATGGGGATGTGTCATCAATCACAGGAGGCAGGGGCTCATCAATATCAAATGTTTCAATAATAAATTGTTTATCACCGAATTTATTGATACCCTCTATTTTACTCTTTCCAGATCCATTCTGCTGGAAAACCATAATTTTCTGCATGGTTTAAAATCCCAGGTCTTCATTTACCAGAATAATCTTAATCCTTTTTTTTACAAAACTTTTTTCTGTAATTGTCCAATAATTACAAATCCTGTCAGGACTGTCGCAGTCATGGCATACACCGGTTTTACTGCAGGGTGTTTTCTTGTCAAGATTCATGGTATTTACAGGCGCAGCATAATTTTTTATCCGGAACATGGCTTCTTCCAGATCACTTGTAATTTTATTTCTGCCAATTACCAGCAATACGGTTTTGGGCCCCCACATGATTGCTGCAACCCGGTTCCCCATCATATCAAGATTAACCAGTTGACCTTGTTCTGTTACTGCATTGGTGCCTGTAATAAAAAGGTCCACCATCAAGGATTGCCTTCTAAGATCCATCATTTCTTCTTTTGAAAGGGTTCTATCAAAAGTATTGAGAACCTTAATATCCGGATTGTCCTTTAATTCATGGAAAAGGCCCGTGGCAACAAAGGACATTGACCCTCCCCAGGAAACACTTTTAATATCAAGCTTGGGGATAATATCATTAACAGCTATGTCTTTTGCTTGCTTTGCATTCTGTGCAATAAAAACTTCAAAATTATTATTTTCAAGGCTTTCTTTTACAGATGCAAGTTTAAGATTCCAAAAATTATCAATAGGCTTTTTCATTTTGTATCCTTTCTTTATTTATTTTTTTTATCCAGTCCTGTTTCAATACAACACTATAAACGAAATTTGATTTGTCATGCAATAAAAAATACAGATAAATTTCATATATAAATAAAAAAAGGCTCCATTATAAGGAAATCCTGCGAAACCTTAATTCTACAGGTTAAAGAATGTTCACGCCCTATTGAACCCGGATCAGTCTTATGGCATCAATCCTGTGCCGGGCAAGTTTTATTTCCCGTGCAGAATTGAATCAATCGCTTCATGGGAAAAAGGTTGGGAAATATTTTTTGTACCGGGGGAAAAGGACTTTACCTGGGGCTTGTGGCCGGAGCCTGTAAAAGCTTTGGTTTCATTGTTGCCAAATTCAATCTGATAACTGGGCCTGATTCCTTTTCCAGTGGTGCCGAAACAAACCATGGCATTTTTATCATCACCCATATTCTTAAATACTTTTCCCAAAAAAGCAGTTGACAATTGTCCCAGGCGTTCTTCATCCCAGACAATAGCGATTTTTGGTTCTTTTTTAATGGCTGGTTTCTTTTTGGGTTTCAATTTGGCGATAAGGGTTGACAATCCCTTGAGTTTAATACCCAGGTTTTTTACTGACCGTTTCTGAATTTCTCCTTTTGCCTGTGGCTTCAAGATATCCAGCTGGGAACTTACCTCAATATGACCCTTTTTTGATGCTTCACGTTCTTTTTGCTCAATTAATAGATCAATGCCTTTGCATAAACGGTTTATTGCCCGTCTGGATTCTCTAAATTTATCGGGTTCCATGTTTCCTCCTTGTTTTGAAATTGATACCTTCTTAAACCACTTAGCAGGTGTAAAATTTCTTTGGTCCCTGACAAACAACAAAAGAAACTGATCTAAACCATTTAACACTAAAACTCTGTGATCAAAGATACTAATATATTAACAAGCCTGGTATTTTCCCAATAGATTAACAAGCATACTGCCAGACTGGTTTTATTAAGCCTACACTGAAAGAGCACAAAGTTCAAGTGTTTGTCAAAATGAAATTAGAATTTTTCTCCAAGCCAGATTATATGTTTGCCTCCTTTCCC
>JACNHV010000163.1 GCA_014383445.1 Candidatus Desulfobacula maris
ATGGCGTCATTTATTTTTTCAAACAGGGTTCTGTATTGTTTTTCACTTTTTTGTAGTGCTTCCTCAGTCTGCATACGTTCGGTGATATCATTTACCAATGCCGTCATACCGATTACTTTGCCATCGGCATCTTTCAGGACTGTATTGTACCAATCACATATGATTCGCCTGCCGTCTTTGGTTATATTCTCGTTTATGTTGCGAGAGCCTCCTTTTCCAGATAATAGATCCTGGAAAATACCCTCAACAAATCCTCTCAAGCCTTCAGGTAAAAGAAGTCCGACAGAATGTTTGCCCAGGGCTTCCTCTTTAGTATAACCAAATATAGTTTCGGCTGCCGGGTTCCACTCAACAATTTTATAATCCATATCCCAGGAAATTGCTCCAACCGATGTGTTTTGAAGGTGGGTTGAAAGTTTGTGTTCACTCTCCCTCAGCGCCTCCTCTGCCTGCTTGCGCTCGGTGATATCCGTCACGTTGCCTTCATAACGGGCAATCTTGCCGTCTCGATCATAAATAACACGGGTGCTATCGGATACCCAGATATGTGAACCGTCTTTACACTGGGCTGTGAACTCGAAATGTTCTACAAATCCGTCTTTCTGGAGAAGCTGCCTATACCTATGCCGGTCTTCAGGATTTGCGTAGTACTGTGTTGCAATGTCAGAAATGCTGGAGACGAGTTCCTCTGGAGAAGCATACCCCAGCATCCTCGCAAAGGATGGATTGACACTAATAAAACGGCCTTCCGGTGTGCTCTGAAAAAGACCCTCAAAAGCATTCTCAAAAAGACTACGATAATTTTCTTCGCTTTTAATTAAATCCGTAAACTGCTTTTTAAAATTATTCTGCATTTCATTTATTGCAATGACAACTTCATCTAACTCATCCTCTTTTTTTGATTTCCCAATAACTCGATCCAGGTGAAATTTTTCAAATGATCTCCCGATATCTAAATTTTTTAGCCAGCCGGAAAGTGAATAGAGGTGCCTGGTTACCAAATATTGAAATATCAACAACATAAATCCAGATACGAGAACTGTCTTGATCGCATTACTAAACAAAAGGGTAAAAGCTTTTTTAAACAACCGCATGTAAATATTGTCAAGGCTCACAACCGCTGTAAGAGCGCCTATATTGATCATCTTTCCTTTGTACTCGTATAACAATGGAAATTCTTTGGTCAGTTGATTTTTTGATGATACGGTTCCAGCGGACCAATCCGTACCCTCATCGGAATGGATTTGAATATGCTCCATATCAGGCAGGTGAAGTATCCCGTGAAGCTGTGTTTGAATCTGTTTGTCATTATACAGCCATACACTGGTGGTAATACTTTTCAGATAGCTCTCCCTGATCAGAATTTCATAGTTTTCAACTCTTTTTATATCAATACGATAATCAAAGTAGAGCTGTAGTGCTGTTGTAATAAGGGTAATTAGGGAACTGAACAGCAAAAGAGCGATGACCAATTTATATCCAATCCTGCTTTTCATTTAGAGAGTGCCTCCTGTAATGCTTTTTCCCGGATGGATTCGATTTCTCCATTTTCCATCATTTCCTGAAGTGCTATCTCAAGTTGAGGAACCAGATACTTGTTTTTTTTATGGACATAATGGAATAATGGGGCTGAATAAAGCGGTTGACCAATTATCTGAATTTTAGATTCTTTAAAATTTCTATATATCTCAATTTTACCTGCATCAAGAACAGCAACCGCAATATCGATACGGTCTTTTGTAAGCAATTTGAACAAATGAGACATATCTTTAGCCAATATACGGTTCAATCCTTTTGTTCCGATATCAGAGTATTGAATCCCGCCAATTATTCCAACGCTTAACCCGTTCAAATCTTCCCAGGATAAAATATCTTTCTTTATTTTTTGGGTAAAAACCACCCCTTTAAACTCTGTGACCGGCGTCGAAATTTTTATTAAATTAGTAAATTTTTTTTCAGTTCCATCAATCCGAGCCAAATCTCCGTCTGTTTTCCCGGAATTCGCCCATTCCAGGGCACGCCTGGCAGGCAGATCATTAAATTCAACTGAAAAGCCAATCTTTTTATATGCAACACGGACAACTTCTTTGGCCAACTCATGTGTCTGCTCATTTCCAATTGAAGATATCGTTATATTTTTTCTTTCGATTGTCTGCTGTCCGGCAACAGTTGATCCTGCCACTGATAGCAATAGAAAACCAAAAACCAATAAAAACAATTTAAAATTTTTCATAAAAATAACAATTTTAACATTGATCCTAACTCTTGCCGCTATATTATCAATACTATCAATCGCTTGGCCTAAGTATATTTTTAGAATATTACAACAGAACGTTACATTAAAGAGGTGTATGATGCAAGATATTTGGTAAAGCTATATCCAGTTTACGGGCGATTATAGATGGTAGAATGAGTGACGAGTCATTTTCAAGCATTGGGAGATTATTTCCTTTCACCAGTCCGTCTTTCAAAATATCTTCCAAACACCATATCTATTACGGACAAATTTTTCAACTACTGATGTGAAATTCAAATATATAGGAAATCACATAACCAAGTTAATCAAGACCTCAGTATATTTTATTGTAGAAGGTGTGCGGTCCCCTTCCATCACCCTTTTTTTTAAGGCCAAGGTCTTTAAGCATGTTTAAAAAAACCGATACAAATTGGAGAGGGGTAGTATGGCCTAAAAACAAAACGAAAAAAAGGGGTTGATTTCCTTCTGGTACTTTATCAACTTGAATGTGAAAGAAAGGCTTATGATGCTGATTTTGGTTCATATACTTGAATGAAATTATCAAGGCTGAAAAATGCCATCTACATTATATGTGGGGTTGTCCAAAATTTACCTGAACTAAGTCGTTAAAATGCCAGTACACACCGTAGATTTCCACCCGAAACCCCACATAGATATAATGTTCGCCCAATTCCTCTTATAAATTAATTCCAAAAAAAGGAAATATATTAAACAGATCCTTTTGAATGCCATCACCCACAGGAGAGACTACTACCACAATTGATACAGATGAAAAAATCAAGATCTTTATTGGAGGTTTTGCTTGTGTAGTCATTTTGCATAGGGATTGTTTTTTAATATTTTACCACATCAAAACCAATACTTAAATCCAGCCCGATAGACCAAATTGCATAGTTTGGATATTGGGCTGGATTTAAGTTTTTTGATTTTGATTACAAATAATAAAAACATTAACGTGCCTGAAATAATTAGTATTTATTATATAGCACTTTTAATTTCAAAATCAGCATATGCTACCATTCCATGTTCACCAACATCAAGACCGCCCATTTCCTCCTCTTCATCAACCCGTATTCCCAAGGTTACTTTCAGGATATAGAAAATAACAAACGCGGATAGAAAGCATGGAATGGCATAGGCAACCACGCCAATAAGCTGGGTCACAAATGAATGATCTGTACTGAAGATACCCACTGCTAATGTGCCCCAGATGCCACATACAAGGTGAACTGAAAGAGCGCCCACAGGATCATCAAGTTTCAACCTGTCCATTCCCATAACAGATATAACAACAAGCATTCCGGCAATAAAGCCAATAATAATTGAACTCATTATGCTCACCACATCTGCTCCAGCTGTAATACCAACCAGGCCGGCTAGAGATCCATTAAGTGCCATAGAAAGATCCGGTTTTTTCTGTATTATCCAGGAAAGAAGTATTGCACCCATTATTCCGGCTGCTGCTGCCATAGAAGTTGTTACAAAAACGAAAGAAACTGCCGCAGGATCTGCTGAGAGCACTGAACCGCCATTAAACCCAAACCAGCCCAACCATAATATAAACACACCGATTGCTGCCAGCGGCATACTATGCCCCATTATTGGTTTGATATTTTTTCCCACATACTTACCTAATCGAGGCCCGAGGAGTATCACACCTGCCAAAGCTGCCCATCCACCGACAGAATGAACCAATGTTGAACCTGCAAAATCATAAAAGCCCATGACGTCCAACCAGCCACCACCCCATTTCCAACTGCCAACCCAGGGGTATATCAATGCAACATAAATCGTTGAAAAAATTAAAAAGCTATGAAGCTTAATCCGTTCTGCCACTGCCCCAGAAACAATTGTCGCTGCTGTTGCAGCAAACATTGCCTGAAATATAAAATCAGTCCAGTAGGTGTAAATACCCACACCATCACTGCCTGTAATCATCATGTTTTCAGGGCTTACACCAATTCCGAAACCAGAGAAACCAAAAATTCCGGAAATGGAAAAATCACCAGGATACATTAAATTGAACCCCATTGCTGCATAGGTCAAAAGACCAATGGCTATGATGGCTGTATTTTTAAAAAGAATATTTACAGTATTTTTAGATCGGGTTAAACCTGCCTCCAGGCTGGCAAACCCAAGATGCATAATAAAAACCAGGAAAGTGGCAACCAGCATCCATGTATTATTTGCTACATAGGTGGCAGCAGCACCAGTAACCTCAGCAACCCCGTCAGCTGCAATTGCAGAACTGGGTATGGTAACCATTGTTATGAAAAGGGATAAAATACCTTTATTTAATTTTGATGATCTCATTAGAACCTCTTTATTATTTAATCGTTCCATAATTTTACTAAATCGCCTCCTTGCCAGTTTCTCCAGTTCGAATGCGACAGACAGCATCCATGGGTAGAATAAATATTTTCCCATCCCCAATTTTTCCTGTTTTGACACTTTGGATAATTGATTCAACCACCATGTCAGTGATATCTTCGTTAACCACGATTTCAACCTTCACCTTGGGAACAAAATCAACCTGATATTCAGCGCCTCGATAAACCTCTTTATGCCCCTTCTGGCGTCCAAACCCTTTTACTTCAGAGATCGTCATTCCCTGAACACCAATTTTGGCCATTGCTACTTTAAGTTCATCAAGTTTAAAAGGTTTGATGACAGCTTCAATTTTTTTCATTTGGTTTCATCCTCTAATAATTTATTGAAAAACAACTTGCTAACACCATTTATGACTCAACACTTTGCAAAACAAATGCCATTGAGGAATGAATAGACTAACCATTTGATATTAATGAATATTTAAGTTTAGGAATATATTGAAAATTAAGTTTAATTACAATTTTGTTAAAAATGCACTACATAATTGTAATTGTTATCAACTTGATTGTTTTTCACGCCAAAATTATATTCATGTGGATATTGATAAATTAAAAAATGTAGGTGGGTATAGATGGTATAATCTGTCCTGAGTCAAATTCAACAAATTCCCAAGCGTTTCATCTTCCAGCAAGGGTTTTCCAATATTTGCATCATACAGGATATGGTATGGATAGAATTTTCAGTCTCGGGTCAAAAATTAAACTGAAGAAAATAAAAATCAAATAAATCAAAATCCAATTCAACTTGATTGGAGTTATGGTGCAGACTATGTCTATAACGAAATTCCCCCGGTGCTGAATTTAAAGGGGCTAACTATATTAAGCAGTCTTGAGCTTTTAGCATCATCGGCAAGCACAATATCTTGTGTTTGGGGTAAATTTCATTCATCACACAGATAATCAACTTATATATAAAAAACACGGCCCGCACTTAACTGCAAAAAACCCGCTATATCGTCCAAATTCCCAATCCTGACATCTTTTTACCCTGTTTGATTTTGGACACACGCTGTGGGACATGAAAATAAAATAATTATCCGTTTTTCAGAAACGGCAATTGTCATTTGGTTTTACTTTTTTGATAATATTTTTTATAGAACATCTATACTTTTAAACTAGTGCGATTAAATTTTTTATTTTTTTATAGGGGATTTGGATCATGCCCATAACAGACAATAAAAATTATCCTTTTTCTTTTTCTATGATAGACATTAAAAAGATTGATCCTTCGCCCTATCAACACCTATCTAAACCATTGAAATGGCAATCTTTTTTGATGCATGACCTAATTTTATTAACCGACATTCCTTCAAAGGTTAAATTAGCAAGTTGTAAAAATTATAGAGACTCCTAATACTTTCTAAAAGATTTTTTGTCCACTATTATCCAGAAAGCAAGTGTTCCTAAGGCCATGATAATTGTTCCGCACGGGAAAGACAGCCGCAGACTTAAATAATCCATTGCAAGTCCGGCTGCCATTGAACCTGTCAGCATCCCAAGGCTGTGGGCAACCGTCATGATGGATATGACGGATCCCATGGCCTTTTTTGTAT
>JACNHV010000230.1 GCA_014383445.1 Candidatus Desulfobacula maris
TCAGAACATAAAAGGTTTTACATATTTTTGATAAACCGTATTCAAATATATGAACCTGAAACGATACCATATTCCATCCTTCCACGTTAATGTTAATATATAAAAACCCCTACAGCCGGGCGTTTATTCTCCCACGCTGCGTGGATACTTCAAAGTAAATAACCCTTGTTAAAACAATTCTACGCAATATCCGGAGCTGAAAAAGAAGACAGATTATGCCGGCTCGCCTACAAAACTGAAAAAGGTGAAATTGTAAACAAGCTGTTCAAACCTCCATTACCAATTAAAATTGATTCCATGTGTGTTCATCATATTACATTTGGCCAAAATCTTCCCAGGGAATACCTTTACCATCAATAATTATCTTTGGATCTCTTGAAATATTCTCAGTTTCAGGATCACAGGTGATTTGGCCACGAACCATATTATCCTCAGTTACTTGCCAGGATTTCGTTTCTTCATCCTTATAAATATGTTTTCTATTGAATTTTTAAAAATGAAGGGCCCGAGTATGAGGCGGGCCCTTCAAATAAAGGAACTAAGATGTAATAAAAGCGGAGGTGCCCAAAATGTAAAGTAAAGGACAAACTCTTATTACAATTAAGGATTAGGTATTATAAAAAAGTGTTTATGTAAATAGGTATAAATACCTAATTTTCCATAAATTCGATGTTTTATGCTTGTTTTTTTAATTTTTATTCTCAGATATGGTCTTTTTCTAAGAAGTTCAACTAATAATATCAACATTACACTTCACGGATTTGAAAGATTCCTGTCCTGGATGCAAATAAAAATATCTTTTGTTGTGTTCCAAATAAAAACCAAACATTATTTTTCAAGTTATTTTTTTCCTGGATGTTTCCTCACTAAAAATAACCTATGTATTCATAAATAAAATTCAATTTTATTCATAAAAATAGGTGTTTTTACCTATTGACGAGGTTGTTAGGGTTTGTTAAGTCTGAAAGCAAGATGCCTAAATAAAGATCCGTATAAAAAATTATCAAAATTTTATGATACATTTATTGAACCATCTGTTGCTGTATTAAGAAAGATTATGTTTAAGATGTATATTCCAAAAGAGGGTATGCGGGTTTTTGAGGTCGGATGTGGCACAGGCACAAATCTAAAGCTTTATCAACAAGCGGGATGTGAAGTTTACGGAATTGATTTATCTCCTTCAATGGTAAAAGCTGCAAGCAAAAAGCTTGGTGAGCAAGCGGATATAAAACTGGGTGATGCTTCACAGATGCCTTATTCAGATGGTTACTTTGATCTCGTGATTGCCATGTTAACTTTACATGAGATGCCTAACTCAATTAGACCCCTGGTAAAATTAATCAATCCCCAATACCCTTCAAAACAGGATCATTTGTGAGAGGATTTTTTTTGTATTCATTCCTTTACTATTCCATCTCATCACTGGGGTTAAATATTTGGAGCTTGAAGTTGAATCCCTCAAATTTCATGAGCATTCGCCCAAATTCTTCCCAGGTTATCTTTTCCCCATCAATAATGATCAAGGGTGTATTGGCAGAGTTCTCAAAATCAGAATCGCAAGAAATCTGACCCGGTCATAATCAATTCCAGTTTCCTCTGAAATTTCCTTATTAAACCTTTTGTATTTTAAATCTTGAAAAACTTCTAATTGGGTGCAATAAAATTCATGGTAAACGTATTGCTTCATTTTAGATAACCTGAAAAGTGTTTACACCGTTTTAGGTGAATTGAGATTTAACTATCATGACTTATAATTTTGATCCGGATAAATGGTATGATAATGAATTGTTCTTGATTCAAGCAAAACTAAAAAGCGATAAAATAACACAAGGTGAATATGATCAGAATGTTGCAACCTTGGATAAAAAGCATGAAGAAATGTGGAAACGATTGGATGGAACTTATCAAATAGGTCCTGATAATTGAAATAAAAAACGAGGAATTATGACTTCTGCAATAAACTGCTTAAAAAAGGCAAAAATAAAATATCAGACTCATCCTTATGACCATGACCCTGCTTCCAAGGCTGATTACCTATACATGGCAACGGAAAATAAGTCATGCTAAAAAATTCTTTTCAACACATACCTGGAATCGGTGAAAAAACAGAAAGACAATTGTGGAACTCTGGAATAAAGGATTGGAGTTGCTTTTCCAAAACAGTACAAATTAAGCTGTCGTCAAAAAGAATTGAAACCATGACAGATTATATAGAAGGATCCAAAAAAAATCTTCAAATGAATAACCCAGGATTTTTTTCTGCTTTACTGCCGGCCGCTCAGCACTGGCGAATTTTTTCAGAATTCAGAAGCTCAACTGCTTATATTGATATCGAGACAACAGGTTTGGAAATGTGGGGTTGTGAAATTACAACCATTGCGTTGTATGATGGTAGTT
Source organism: Candidatus Desulfobacula maris (assembly GCA_014383445.1). GTDB lineage: Bacteria > Desulfobacterota > Desulfobacteria > Desulfobacterales > Desulfobacteraceae > Desulfobacula > Desulfobacula maris. The sequence goes on from JACNHV010000230.1 coordinate 2,398, forward strand.
CTATCAAATATTATGTCAAAGGGCAGAATCTGGATGACTTCATTGATGATATTGAAAAATACAATGTTATTGTAACTTATAATGGGAAAACCTTTGATGTCCCTTTTATTGAGAACCATTTCAGGACAAAGTTGAATCATGCCCACATTGACTTAAGGTATGTTTTAAAGGCCCTGGGGTATTCAGGTGGATTAAAGAAATGTGAAAAAGCCATGGGAATTGACAGGGGAGACCTGGATGGGGTTGATGGTTATTTTGCAGTCCTGCTCTGGCGTGATTACCGGCAGAATCAAAATGAAAAGGCTCTTGAAACCTTGCTAGCTTACAATATTGAGGATGTAGTCAATCTGGAGAGTCTGATGGTCATGGCTTACAATATGAGGATAGAGACCACGCCTTTTTCAGACACACACCAGTTGCCCATGCCACAGGTTCCAAAGATACCATTCAAGCCTGATTCTGAAACAGTTAATCGAATAAGACATCAAGCCTTTTCTTCACCTGACCCATATCAGTATAGGCGATAGAAAATGGAATGTGCTGACAGACTGGGGTCTAAATTGAATCGCGCTAAAGATTGGTTGGTATATTTATTAAAATGTTCTGATCATTCTTTGTATTGTGGTGTCACCAAAGATCTTGAGGCCCGCCTTTTTAAGCATAACAAAGGCATAGCTTCAAAATATACAAGATCCAGGCTCCCGGTAGAAGTGGTTGCAGCCAGGAAAGATCTTACAAAAAGTGACGCATTTAAACTTGAGTACCAGATTAAGAAACTTTCAGCGGCGAGGAAAATTTCAGCTTTGAAAAAATACGTCCCTGGTTAAATATAAACACATGAGAAAAATCATCGATGAAAATTAAATATAATTCGCCTGTAATTCTGACCTATACAATACTTTCAATATGTGTTCTGGTATTTTGCAGTAAAGGTGTTCTGGCAAGATATTTTACTTCTCCGGCCCACTTTTCTTTTATTGACCCATATTTTTATGTCAGATTGGTTTCATATATTGCAGGGCATGGGGACTTGAACCATCTTATCGGAAATCTGATGATAATCCTTCTTGTCGGGCCATTGCTCGAAGAAAAATATGGATCTGGAAAGCTTTTGGAAATGTTTTTAATTACAGCCGTTGCAACGGGATTATTAAATGCATTTTTATTCTCAAACTCTCTCATCGGTGGAAGCGGTATAGCTTTTATGCTGATTTTACTTGGCTCATTTTCAAATATTAGATCAAAGGAAATACCCCTTACCTTTATCGTAATTGCGATTCTATTTATTGGCAGTGAAGTGATTTCAACCTTGAAAGTTGATCAAATTTCACAATTCAGCCATCTTGCAGGAGGGTTTATCGGGGCGGGGTATGGATTTATTAGAAATAAAAGAGGGTAAGCCCTGTTTTTCACAACTCAAAAATGCCCATAAATCTTTTGCCGACTAGGACGGGCAGTATGGATAAAAAGGCTTTATTTCTTAAATGTTATGGCGGCATCTTTGGGAAGAGCAAGACCAACACTGACTTCCAATGCCTTTAAAATACCCGATATCACGGGGCATGATACATGGGGAATCGTTTTCATGGAAACATCCAGTACCTGGGAATTAAGGGTGCCTGTTTTTTTATCTTTAAATAGTTCTGTCATTATATTCAGTTGTTTACCCCCCAGAATATCATTTACTTTTTTCCAGTTGGGGCACTGGCTTTCTAACTGGAAAGAGGCTTTGTAACCGGTTTTACCTTCAGCATGTACTATGGTTGTGAATCCACAAATACCACCTGTTATTTCAACGTTGACCATTTTTTTGAACCTTTTCAAGAATGTCCATGTCTGACCGCTTTTTGCCCCCTTAATGTCTTTTTATTCTGTATTTATCTTGCACTTTTATCGTTCTAACCAGATTGTGATCGGCCGATAATAATATTAAAATTTTATCTATTTTGCAATATCAATAATTTGGGGTTAATTTCACAAAATAAAATCTTATCTTTTAAATTCGTTTTCTGGTATGATGACGGTAATAATTGATCATTTTTTTCTGGAGGTATTTAATGAAGATAGCCTTTCCCGTTAAAGAAAACAAAGGATTGGAAAGTATCATTGATGAGCATTTTGGCACTGCTGAAAATTTTTTAATTGTGGACCTGGAAACCCGGGAATTTGAACTCAAGGAGAACCAGAAACTTTCCACTGAAGAGTCTAAGTGTAAAACAGGGGTATTCGAAAAAAAAGATCAGGTCGATGCAGTTGTTACCAAGTGCATGGGAGACGGGTCTCAGAGAAATCTTATGTCATCAAATATAAAAGTTTATCAGGCCCAGAAAAATATCATCCTGGAAAACCTGGAACTTTTAGAGAAAGATGAGCTTAAGCTGTTCCATATGTTTGATTTCTGCCAGATAAAAAAGAACAAAAAAGAAGGCGGCTGCGGACACCATCATTGATATTGAATTTTGCTGAATGCTGCAATACTTTAAGGACAAGGAGAATATATAATGTGCCGTTTGTTTGCCCTTACCAGCAATGATCCTGTGTCTCCAATGCTGGCCATCAAAGCTCTTGATGTCATGAAAGAAGGACATGACGGATCAGGCATGGGGCTCTTGCTTCAGGGTCTGGGAGGCCCCTTTGAAGAGATGAAAGAAGCACCGATTCTTTCAGGTATATTCAGCGAAGAAGGCATCCGACGTCTGGACCTTTTTATGATGGACCAGGGGTTTCTTACCAAGTACAAAATTTCTTTGAAGATACCTAAAAAACCGGTCGAAGGTATTCCCAGGCGGGGCTTGTACCTGATCAGGGCCTATGAACTGCCTGAAGGATGGGATATGCTTGATCAGGATGAGATTTCCAAAAGACTGATGCTGATCCGGCTGAAAATCCGTGAAATGGGTGAAGAGAAAAAAGATATGATTGTATTCTCTTTCTGGCCAGATACTATTATGATCAAGGAAATCGGTGATCCCATGCATTTGGCTGAATATCTGGGTTTGGATCGCAAAGAACTGCATGCCAGGGTTATTATGGCACAGGGCAGGCAGAACACAAACTACGCCATTGACCTGTATGCCTGCCACCCTTTTTTTATAAAGGGATACTGCACAATGACCAATGGGGAAAATACCGCTTTTACACCCATTAAGGATTTTCTCACCTCAAGGGATTTCCCAGGATACAGTGGGTATCAGTCTGATTCTGAAGTATTTACTCATATTCTCCATTATTCAATGGTAGGTCTTGATCTGGGAATTGATGCATATAAACATGTTATTACCCCTTTACAGGAAGATGATCTTCAAAAACATCCAGATGCCCAGTTTCTTTCACACCTGAAAAGAACCTGCCGGCCCCTTATTATTGATGGTCCCAATTGTGTCATTGGTACCTTGCCGGATCATTCCATGTTCATGGTCCAGGACAGGAAAAAACTTCGCCCTGGTGTTGTTGGCGGCAAACCCGGCATGTTTGGATTTTCTTCTGAAATATGCGGCCTTGATGCCGTTATCCCAGATCGTGATAAAACAAAAGATATTCAACCCATGTACATTGATACAGCAATTGTCAGCCCTGAACGCCAGGAGGTAAAAATATGTCGTCAAACCGCAAGCTTGAACCTTCCTCTTTAAGCCTGAATGATCTGCCATGGCAGATTGTGTATAACAATGACAGGTGTAGTCTTTGCGGCCAGTGTACTGCCGTATGCCCTGTCAAGGCCATTGAACTTTCCGTGTTTCAAAAGAGAATTATTAAAATATCGATTAAAAAAGATAAAAACCAGGTTAACGAGTATGACACCTTTTATGGTATCAGCCAGAAAACCCGTGTGGAAAATGCCTGCATTGGATGCGCCATGTGCACATTGGTCTGCCCCAATGATGCTATTGCCCCGATAAAAAATCCTGGGTTGGACAGACTCAAGTTTCATGTCAACCAGCAGGGTATTCCTAGAAGACGTGGCGGCAGAAGGAATTCATCTCAATCCATTTTGGACAGGATAAAATTCACCAGGATCTCCATGCTTACTGACCCGGCTCTTGATGCGGGCCGCCATGAATTTGAAATGAGAACCCTTTTAGGACGGGTTCTTTCTCCCAGAGAAAACATGAAGCGCTTGAGGGAAAAAGGCTGGATTCCACCGGTCCGGGAAATTTATCCCTTGATCATTGGCGGCATGTCTTTTGGAGCGCTTTCTCCCACCATGTGGGAAGGCCTTCAGATGGGGGTTGCCTATCTGAACGAGGAGCTTGGGATGCCGGTTCGTATGTGCACGGGAGAGGGCGGATGCCCGCCGCGATTGCTCAGATCCAGGTTTTTGAAATATGTGATTCTCCAGATTGCGTCCGGGTATTTTGGATGGGATGAAATTATCCATGCCATTCCCCATATGAAAGAAGACCCATGTGCCATTGAGATCAAATATGGTCAGGGCGCAAAGCCGGGAGATGGAGGACTTTTGATGTGGCACAAAGTGAACAAGCTTATTGCAGCCATAAGAGGCGTGCCTGCCGGGATCAGCCTGCCAAGTCCACCCACCCATCAGACCCAGTATTCAATTGAAGAGTCTGTGGCAAAAATGATTTTGTCCATGTCTATGGCCTGGGGGTTCAGGGTGCCGGTTTATCCTAAAATATCTGCCTCTTCAACTTCCCTTGCCGTATTGAACAACCTGACCCGTAATGATTATGCTTCCGGACTTGCCATTGACGGTGAAGATGGAGGAACAGGGGCGGCTTATGCCGTTTCCATGGATCACATGGGTCATCCCATTGCCTCATGTATCAGGGATAATTATCTGGATTTGATCAAAATCGGAAAACAAAATGAAATTCCCATCTTTGCCGGTGGGGGTATTGGAAAAAATGGGAATCTTGCTGCTAATGCAGCGGCATTGATTATGCTGGGTGCCAGCGGTGTCCAGATCGGAAAATATGCAATGCAGGCTGCTGCCGGTTGCGTCGGTACAGAAGAAGATCGGTGTAATGTCTGTAATGTGGGCATTTGTCCTAAAGGCATCACATCCCAGGACCCAAGACTTTACAGAAGGCTTGACCCTGAAGACGTGGCCCAGAGGATTGTGGATCTTTTTGTTTCCTTTGATACTGAGCTTAAAAAAATCGTAGCCCCACTTGGGCGGTCAACATCCCTTCCCATAGGGATGTCAGATGCCCTTGGAATTGATGATCATGCTGCAGCGGAACGCCTCAGTATAAAGTATGTGGTCTAAGGAAGTGTAAATAATGGCAAAAATGAACACAGATGCATTTATTAAAATACCCGGCAAAAAAGATGATAAGAGAATTCCTTCCAGGGTTTTAGAAGAGATCATTCATCGTCATATTAAAAATGGTCGTAAAAGTATTGAAGTTGAAGGGTTTGGACAGCATGGTATTGGTGGAAGACTCTGGGGTGCAGGAAATGAAAAGATCCATATCCGGATTACAGGTCAATCAGGACAGAGAGCAGGATCTCTTGGCACTGCAAATACCAGGATCGAAGTCCTGGGTCCGGCATCGGATGATATTGGATGGCTCAATGCAGGCAGCGAAATTATTGTCCACGGCAATGCCTCCAATGGTGTAATGAACGGTGCAGCTCAGGGAAAGGTTTTTATTGGCGGATCCATTGGTGCCAGGGGCATGACCATGACAAAAAGAAACCCGAGATTTGAACCGCCCGAGCTCTGGGTACTGGGAACGGCAGGGGATTATTTTGGAGAGTTCATGGCCGGCGGTATAGCCGTTATCTGCGGACAGGATGTAGACAAAGAGGATCAAATACTAGGATATAGACCTCTTGTTGGAATGGTTGGAGGTAAAGTCTTTGTAAGGGGCAGTGTAAAAGGATTCTCACAAAAAGATGCCAGGCTGTCACACCTGAATGATGAAGAATGGAACTGGCTTCTCATTCATCTGGGTGTTTTTCTGGAAAACATCAATAAAACAGAATTGTTAACATCATTTTCAAACCGTTCCCAATGGCAGCTGCTTGAAGCGAAATCTCCAGGAGAAAAGGCAGAAGGGCCTGAAAAACCATCCATGTCCTGGTTCAGGGAACAGGTCTGGGACAAAGAACTTGGCAAAGGAGGTCTTATCGGTGATCTCCAGGAAACAAAAAAAGGGTCCATTCCTTTAATTACCAAAGGTGATTTGAGAAGATACATTCCTGTATGGGAACAGGGAAGATATATGGCACCTTGCCAGGCAGCTTGCCCCACGGGCATACCTGTTCGGGAAAGATGGAATATGGTGAGGCTTGAGAATATTGATGAAGCCATCAGCATGGGGCTTGAATATACTCCATTCCCGTCAATAGTCTGCGGATATCTTTGCCCCAGCCCTTGTATGGCTTCCTGCACCAGGAACCAGAATTATTACTCCCCCATTGATGTACGACTTTTGGGAAAAGCCGGGGAAAAAGTAAAACTGCCTAAACCCTCTAAAAAAAGTAAAAAGAGAATTGCCATTATCGGTGCCGGACCCGGAGGCATTTCTGCTGCCTGGCATTTAACTTTAAAAGGGCACACACCCACATTGTTTGATACTGGTGATACTATTGGCGGGAAAATTTCTTCTGTTATTCCAGGATCAAGAATCCCGAAAGAGACCCTTGAGGCAGAGCTTAATCGTGTAAAAGAGGTGATTCCGGATATAAAATTAAACCAGGCAATTAACGGTGGGGAATTTTTAAAAATCAAAAATGATTATGATTTTACCATTGTTGCGGTTGGATCAAAAAGGCCAAGATCCTTGCCTGTCCCAGGCATTGAAAGAGCCGTTTTTGCCAATGATTTTCTTGAAAGCTCAAAAAAAGACAAAGTCACACCCGGGAAAAGAGTAGTCATCATCGGTGCTGGAAATGTTGGATGTGATGTTGCCACAGAAGCCCATCGTCTGGGTGCCAAAGAAATTACCATGATTGATGTGCAGGAACCAGCAGCCTCTGGCAGAGAAAAAGAGGATGCCCAGGCAATTGGTGCTAGTTTCAGATGGCCCTGCTTTACTAAAGAAATTACAAAAAAAGGCGTAGTGCTTCAAGATGGTGAAGTTTTAAAAGCGGATACCATAGTGATCTCCATCGGGGATATCCCGGATCTTGATTTTCTTGATGAGCAAATTACCATTGAAAAAGGATTTATTGCTGTGGATAAATTCAACCGGACTTCAGACCCAAGGATTTTCGCCATTGGAGATGTTGTTGGCCAAGGTTTGATCACAGATGCAATTGGGTCAGGAAGAAGAGCGGCCCTGAGCATCGACCGGATCATTGCAGGCAAAAGCCCTGATTATGGAGAGATTTTACCACAGATTGATAAACAGCGGATCAGCCTTGAATATTATAATCCCAGAAATGATGCTGACAATCTGAGTGATTGTGGTGCGGATTGCGCTTCATGCGGCCAATGCAGGGATTGCGGTATCTGTGTGGCAGTCTGTCCTGAAGAAGCAATAAAAAGAGTTGAAATTAACAAACAAGATTTTGAATATAAGGTAGACCCGGATCTTTGTATCGGCTGTGGATTCTGCAAAGGGGCATGTCCATGTGGAATATGGAACTTGATTCCCAACACAGCCCTATAGAAAAATTTAATAAAATAACACTATATTATTTTTTCTATTGACGATGAAGTATAATTTTTGATTAATATAAGGGGATTATGGATAAACAGGATCAGACATATGACGGCTATATAAAAGCATTGACCGACATCAGCCGGGCAATCACCTCAGACCTTTTTATTGAAGACCTGTTAAAACTGATCGTCATGGTAACTGCCAAGGTTACCGGTGTTGAGATCTGTTCTTTATGGATTGTCAATGAAGAGGAAAAACCGCCAAAAATTCGACTCAAGGCGACCCAGTCCATTTCTCCGGAGTATATCAAGGACAGGGCGCTTAATCTTGATGAAGGTGTTGTAGGGTTTGTTGTAACCCATAAAAAACCTTTGATTCTAAAAGATGTGTTAGAATCCGATCGGTTCAAAGAAAAAGATATGGCCAGAAAACTGGGCCTTGTCTCCATGGTTGGTATCCCTTTAATCGCCAAAGAGGACAAAGTCATTGGAGTGTTAAACTGTTTTACAGCCACACCCCATGATTTTTCCGATACAGAAGTCAATCTTTTAAGAGCGGTTGCCAATCAGTCTGCCATCGCTATTGTCAATACTGAACTGATGGTAAAAACCCGTGTGATTCAGGAAGAATTGGAAGCCCGCAAAAAGATAGAACAGGCCAAGGAAGTTCTCATGCATAACCGTAAAATGACGGGTGATGAAGCCTATGGCTGGATACGAAAAAGAAGCATGGACTCAAGAAAATCCATACGCGAAGTGGCAGAAGCAGTGGTACTTTCTCATGAAATCTTTAATGACGAATCATCTTAACCAGACACTAAATAGACACAACTTTTTTGCAAAGCCATAGTACTCTTGGTATTTTTTTACCAGAATCCCCAATGGCCTGTATAATACACATATAAGGCCAGGGTTAAATTTGTTGTACCATGTGCTACCATGCAGGATAAAAGATCTTTTCTTGTGATCCATAATATGGATATCAATATGCTGTAAGCCGCAGCTGCCGGCCACTCAACCAGCAGGTGCCCTGCTGTAAATGCAAAGGTTGAAATGCCAATGGCCATTAGGCTCCATGCTCCCGGCTTGACCTCATTGATATGGTTATTGTCCAGGGTCTCATTAAGAGGCGAAGCTATGGTTTTATTTTTTCTGTTGATATTCCATTGAAACGCCACCCGGAATATATACCCCCGAATGAACAATTCCTCAAAAACAGGGACAATCAATGCGGCTGAAAATAATCTGAGAAAAAAACCTGAATTGGTCCAGGGTTTACCTGTAACCTCTATGAAAGGGGCCATCAAAAGGCACCAGATTGCAAAACCAACAATTCCAAAAACAATCCCGTAAAAGATTGAGCCTGATATTTTTTTAGGGCCTGCGATGGGGGCATACCATTTCCAGGCCCAGTATAAAAGCAAAGGGACAATGATGATTTTTAAGATATAATGGATCTCAACGGCTATCCTGTCCTGACTTAATACAGCAATTCCAACATATGCAAAATATGGCACACCATAGGGGAGCAGCAGGTCCCTATTGGTGATTTTTTTCGATTCTGCATCTGTTTTTTTATTCAAAGTATAACAGATCCATTTTTTTCAGGCACACTTTGAAATATCCATCCTCTGGGATTTCACCCAGGTTTTTTTCAACAGTGTGAAAATTTCCGTTGGCATGCCGTAGGGAAGATCCACAAAGGAAAATTCCTCATTAATGTCAATGTGTCCTATGTGTTTGCTGTCAAGACCAGCTTCATTTGAAATGGCGCCCACAATATTTCCCGCACGGATCCCGTGGCGCTGGCCCACCTCAATGCGATACCGCTCCATGCCCGTTTCCAGGGGAATGATATTCACCTCTTTTCGCCTGGATGGCTTTTTTATCTGTTTGGGTTCTTGCTTTTTAACAGACAGGTGCTTTTTCCCGGCAAGGTCTTTCCTAATCAGCCGTTCATTCTGGATAGACCGTACGTTCCCGGCTGTTTTGATTTTTGTTGTTTTCTCATTTTTGGGGGCTGACAATAAGAAGGGTGTGTCACCATGAGCCAGTTTGGCAAGGGCTGCTGCAACCTGTGCTACAGGTATATCCTGTTCCTGGGCATAGGCCTCAATCAGTTCCTGGAAAACACTCAAATCTTCTGATGCCAGGGTCTGTGTGATGGATTGTTTAAAATCAGCCATCCGTTTGTTATTGATTGTCTTGTGAGATGGCAGGGAGATTTCCTTGATGTTATTTTTGGTGGTTCGTTCTATAACCTTAAGCATCCAGCGTTCGTTCCGGTTCACGAACAGGATGGCTTCTCCTGTACGTCCTGCCCTGCCAGTTCTGCCGATCCTGTGAACATAGGGTTCCACCTTAGGTGGCATATCATAATTGATCACATGGGAGATCCGGTCCACATCCAGGCCCCGGGCAGCCACATCTGTTGCCACCAGGATATCGATATACCCATTTTTCAATCGGTTGATAGTCCGCTCCCTTGCATTCTGGGCAATATCCCCATTAAGGGCTTCTGCCTTGAATCCTTTGTGCTCAAGGGCTTTTGCCACCTCAAGGGTGGCGGTTTTGGTTTTGGTAAACACGATTACCCCATCAAAGGAGATACCCTCCAGGATCTGTGTCAGGGCCTGGGTTTTTTTAGTCCCGTTGACCATCCAGTATTGCTGGTTAATGGTGTTAATCTCTGTGGAGTCTGGTTGGACTATGATCTCTTTTGGAGTTTTCAGATATTTCTGGGCAATTTTTCTAATGGGCATGGGCATGGTGGCTGAAAATAGGGCGATCTGTGTATCATCCGGTGTTTTGTCCAGGATCCATTCCACATCGTCAATAAAGCCCATGTGCAGCATTTCATCTGCCTCATCTATTACCACACAGAAAAGATCTGTAAAGGAGACTGTTTTTTTTCGCATATGATCCATGAGTCGTCCGGGTGTTCCCACCACCACATGGACACCCCGCTTGAGTTGGTTCAATTGGATACCATAACTCTGGCCCCCGTATACAGATAATACGTTAAGCCCTTTCATCTTTGCCCCATATGTTTTAAAGGACTCGGCCACCTGGATGGCCAGCTCCCTGGTGGGGGTCAGCACCAATACCTGTGGCCGTTTATTGTCAAGGTCAATCCGGGACAGCAGGGGCATTGCAAAGGCAGCGGTCTTGCCTGTACCGGTCCTTGCCTGTCCAATCATGTCTTTTCCCTGGATCAGATGGGGAATAGTTAGGGTCTGGATCGGTGTGGGGGTGATATAACCCACATTCTGTAATGCAGAAAATACAGCCGGGCTCAGGTTCATTTCGTCAAACCCGGTCAAGGGTAAAGTGTTCTGGAGCATAGGGTTCCTTTAAAAAAAAAGACCGGGATCACCAGCCATGGAAATCAAAATTAGTTATATTACACGAATTTATTTCTTTGCACAAGAGATATTTTTTTATGAAAAAGTACTTGACATTGTTTGAAATTATTTTTAATTTAAAAGCTCGGCTAAATACAATGACGTATTAGCAGAATTAAAAGAAAACAAAGGCGTTTTCCCAAATTATAACCTGGGCAAATGCCTTTTTTTATTTTAATTTCGGGAAGAAAAAATGAAGATTAATAACACACCAAAACTTACACTGTTTCATTGTTTAAACTCTTTTGAAGAAACTGCTTCAATGTTTGATGGTTGTGAGATGAAAACCGTAAAAATGGCCTGTTCTTCTATGACAAAGGATGTTCACCTTTTAAGGGCCTTTGAGGCAGGGTCAGATGCTGTTCTTGTACTGGTATGTTCTGATAAAGGCTGCCGGTATGCCGAAGGAAGTATCAGGGCTAGAAAACGAGTTGATTATGTAAAAACCATCCTGGATGATATTGGAATGGATGGCAGACGATTGAAAATATTCAATACATCCGCTAAAGACTATGGATCGATTAAAAATATTATCCAAAACACTATATTGGAGTTAGAAATAATCGGCCCGAATCCAGCTCTGAATCATTTTAATTAATACCATCCTTCTGGATGCTATTATAAAAGACCAGATTTAAAGTAAGGCTTAATTTTTTTTGGCTTTATTGATCTCTCCCCTCATCAATGAGGCTGCAAGACATATTAAATCTTGTCTTACTTTAGTCTGGTCTTTTTTTCACCCATGTCAATGAAATGGAGTACAACAATGATAACCGCCAGTCAAAAACCCATAAATGAAATTATTGAACTTGTTGAGCCGTATAAAAAGGTTTTAATCCTGGGGTGCGGCACCTGTGTAAAAACATGCTTTAGCGGTGGTGAAGATGAGGTTGCAGTACTTGCATCCGCTCTCAGGCTCAGCTTTAAAAAAATGGTCAGATCCATTGAAATAGAAGAGCTGACCATAGAACGTCAGTGTGAAAATGAATTTATTCAGGAAGCATCATCTGGTATTGCCAGAAATGATGCAGTCCTTTCCCTTGCCTGTGGCGCCGGTGTCCAGGCCCTGGCAAAGCAGTTTTTAAAAGAAGTGGTATTGCCTGGTTTGAATACAACCTTTATCGGGATTCAGGAAAGTCCAGGCATTTTTACAGAAGAATGTTCTGGATGCGGGAACTGCAGTCTTGCAATATTCGGAGGCATCTGTCCTGTAACCCGATGCGCTAAAAAATTACTTAACGGTCCCTGCGGCGGATCACAGAAGGGCTTTTGTGAAATTGATCCAGATACCCATTGTGCATGGCATCTGATTATTGAACGGCTGACAACCCTGGGGCAAATGGATAATTTGAAAACCTACATACCTCCAAAAAACTGGAATACCAGTCTTTCCGGAGGACCTAGAAAATTGATAAGAGAGGACCATATCATATGAAAACTTTCAGCCATCTTCATGAAAACCTTTTGCAGGGCAAATTTGTGGTAACTGGAGAATGCGGTCCCCCAAGGGGTGCAAACAAAGCTGTGATCGATAAAAAGATCAGTCTTTTAAAGGGGTATGTTGATGCAGTGAATGTCACAGACAACCAGACAGCCATTGTCAGAATGTCAAGCATAGCAGCCTCTGCCCACCTGGTTGCCGCTGGGCTGGAACCTGTAATGCAGATGGTGGTCAGAGACAGAAACAGGATTGCCATTCAATCAGATATAATGGGGGCCTATTCTTTAGGGATCAGGAATATTTTATGCCTTTCAGGCGACCACCAGAAATTCGGCAGCCAGCCAGATGCAATGAATGTTTTTGATATCGATTCCGTCAACCTTGTAAGGACAGTCCGGGATATGCGGGAAAAGGGCAAAGATATGAGCGGTTTTGTTCTGGATGTGGCGCCCCAGATGTTTATTGGTGCGGCAGCCAATCCTTTTGCCGATCCTTTTGAATACCGTGTGATCCGGCTTGCCAAGAAAATTGATGCTGGCGTGGATTTTATCCAGACCCAGTGTATTTATAATATTGACCGGTTCAAGGAATGGATAAAACGGGCCAATGATGAAGGTTTGACTGAAAGGGTATACATCCTTGGAGGTGTCACACCCTTAAGATCTGCCGGAATGGCAAGGTATATGAACAATAAGGTTGCCGGCATGGATGTGCCTTCCGATATCATAAAAAGGATGGATGGTATTGGCAAGAAAAATCAGGCAGACGAAGGCATTAAAATCTGTCTTGAAACCATTGAAGTGCTTAAGGAACTTACCGGGGTTCATGGAGTTCATATCATGGCCATTGAATGGGAAGAGGCTGTGGCGAAGATTGTTGAACAGGCCGGTTTGAAATAACAATTTAAGGATACTTACCTATGCCACAAAAATATACAATACTCACAAAGGCTGCACTGCCTCGATTTTATCCTGTGGGTAAATATGCCACCATAGAATTCAGGGAAAACTGTGCTGGAAGCTGTAAAGAATGTGTAAAGAAAAAATGTGTGTATGATATATTCAAGGATAATTACCTCCATATGAGTAAAATGGAGGAACCTGAATATCTTTACACCTGTAATTCCTGTTTCAGGTGTATTCAGGAATGCACAAAGGGAATTTTTTCCAGGGTTGTCAATCCTGAATATCGAGAAATCGGAGATGAATACTGGACACCTGATGTACTCAACAGAACCTGGTACCAGGCCCATACCGGAAGCATCCCCGTGTCAGGTTCAGGATACAGGGGGCCTTTTGTGGGAAAAGGATTTGATTCCATGTGGACAGATATGTCTGAAATTGTCCGGCCCACCAGGGATGGAATCCATGGCAGAGAATATATCAATACGTGTATAGAACTTTCAAGGCGGCCTGAAAGACTTGCATTTAAAAAGGATGGGTCTCTTGCCATTGTGGTTAAACCAATACTTGAGGTCCCGCTTCCCATTTTGTTTCAACAGCCGGATTTTGGGGTACAAAGCAGAGAAGTCCTTGTCTCCATGCTTAAAGCCGCCAATACCATTGGAACAAAGATGTTTATGAATGCAGCCGATGTTTATGAAGATCTGATACCTTTTGGACCCACGATCATTCCTTTGATTAAAAAGGATACTTTTAAAAATTATTCAGAACTTATAGACCGGGTTGACATGGTGGAGATTGAATACGAACCAGATATTGAAAAGGCCATTATTTCTTTAAAAGCCATCAATAAAAATATTATTATCAGTGTCGGCCTGGAACTTCGTGCTGATCTTGATTATGCCGGAATCTGTGTTGATCTTTCAAAAATGGATATAGACACAATCCATGTCTATGCCAACACCAATGGCAGGGAGTTTGAGTCTGATAATCCCAGATTTATCAAGGATATGTTAAGGGATATCCATCTTGCTTTGATTGATGCTGCCACAAGGCAGCAGATTAATATAATCGCATCCGGCGGGATTTCTATGGCCGAGCATGTGAATAAGATAATTATCTGCGGTGCAGACGGGGTTGCAATTGACCTGCCACTGATCATTGCCATGGAATGTCGCCTGTGCGGCAGGTGCAAGAAGGGATTGACCTGTCCTGTTGACCTGGAAAGTATAGATCCGCTATATGGCAGCAACAGGATAATCAATCTCATGGGCGCGTGGAGAAACCAGATACTTGAAATGCTGGGTGCCATGGGATTAAGAGAAGTCCGACGTCTTCGAGGTGAAGTGGGGCGTTCCATGTGGTTTGAGGATCTTGAACGAGAGAGTTTTGCGCCGATTTTTGGTGAACGCAAAGTATCTATAGATGTAGGATAAGTTATGAACCAGATAAAATATCAATTACCTGAAACCCGCCATACCCCTTCAAGGTTTCGTAATACCATAGGCAAATATATTGTTAAACGCAATTCAAACTGCATCTCCTGCGGGAAATGTTCTGAGATCTGCCCCTTTGGCGTGCACATTAAACCAGATCATCATAAATCCCCGTTCAGGCCTGTTGAACATAATTGCATTGGGTTTGACTGCAAAAATACTGACCATTATTGCATTGAGCACTGCCCGGAAGATGCACTGACCCTGAAAGAAAATCCTCTCCTGTATACCATGGGTGATTACCGGTGGCCGCCTGAAATGCTGCTGGGGCATTTTGCCATGGCAGAGACAGGAAAGGCCCCGCATGTGGATCTTGAGTACAATCTGGGTAATTCAGGAGGCGGATTTGACATGATGCGCTTTATTGAACCTGATCCAGGGGTTGAGCTTACCATTAGTGATGAAGAAATTGATACCAGTATTGATTTGAACAAAACCGGAGACGGGCGCCCCTTGAAAACCATTTCCATTCCCTGTTACGGCGGTGGAATGTCATATGGGTCAACAGCATTATCCGTTATTGTGGGACGTGCAAGGGCTGCCAAAAGGCTGAATTCCCTTACCTGTACAGGGGAAGGGGGATATCCGCCCCAATTTCTTCCCTATAAAGAGCATGTGATCACCCAGGTGGCCACGGGGCTCTTTGGTGTCAGGGAAGAAACCATCCAGCATTGTCCGATAATGGAATTCAAGTATGCCCAGGGGGCCAAGCCCGGCCTTGGCGGTCATCTTCTAGGAGAAAAGGTCACAAAAGCTGTTGCAAAAATGAGGGAAACCGTTGTGGGAAGTTCACTTTTTTCTCCTTTTCCCTTTCACTCTGTCTATTCAGTTGAAGATCATAAAAAGCATGTGGACTGGATGAAGGAGATTAATCATAGTGTTTTATGCTCCATAAAGGTGTCCACCCCCACGGATGTTGACATGGTTGCCATAGGGGCTTATTATGCCGGCGCTCATATTATTCATATTGACGGCAGCTACGGCGGGACAGGAGCAGCCCCGGACATTGCCAAAAAAAATATTGCCATGCCAATTGAATATGCCATCCCAAAAGTTCATAGATTTCTTGTGGAAGAAGGTGTCAGAGACAAGGTCTGCCTCATTGCCAGCGGTGGTATCAGGAATGCCCTTGATGTGGCAAAAGCCATTGCCCTTGGTGCAGACGGGTGTGTCATCGGAACGGCCGATCTTGTGGCTGTTGAATGTGTCAGGTGCGGAAATTGTGAAAGCGGCCGGGGATGTGCCCGGGGTATCGCCACTACAGATCCGGAACTGGGATGCATGATTGACGAGGAATATGTGGAACAGCGCCTTGTCAACATGTACATGGCCTGGCGAAAACAATGGTGTGATATTCTTAGAACCCATGGGCTAAAAAGTATCAAAGAACTCCGGGGTCGTTCAGATCTTCTGGTCCACCTTGATTATCTGGATGAAGAAGAAAGAAGAAAATACCAGCCTGCACCCCGGTACAAAATGGTTCTATAATTAAGTGTTTGAACGAAAACTCACCCATCTACTGCGTTGCTGCAAAATCCTGAAATCCTCATGTACAGTAGTACACTCCGGTTTCAAGATTTTTTGCGCCTTGTATATGGTCAACTTTTCGCCCAAACACGGGGCTTTTGGTCAGGCACTAATTAAGGAGTATAAATAAATGAAGAATTTTAATACAGATAAAATCATAAAAAATATATTGGCCTCAAGGGGGCGGCTCCCTCACATTAAAACACCGGTTAACAAATGTGATGAAGAGGGTGGCTGCGGTGTTACAGGATTCATGGCCTCCATTCCCATTGCCGGCCGCCATATTTATGAGCCCTCTGTTCAGATGCATAACAGGGGTAATGGCAAGGGTGGAGGCATTGCTGCTGTTGGATTGAGTGCCAGTGATCTCGGAGTCCCAAAGGATGTGCTTGAAGACCATTATCTTTTGCAGGTGGCATATCTGGATGAAAGTGCCATTGCCAGAGTGGAGTCCTCCAATATCACCCCATTGTTTGATATTTACAAATCAGAAAAGATCCCAACAATTGATGATTACACTTCCATTGGCCTTGAAGTCAAACCCCCTGATGTGTGGCGGTATTTTGTAAGGGTAAAACCAGGAGTGCTTGAAACATTTATCCGGTACAATAATTTTTATGAAATGGACAAAAGAAAGGCTGAAGATGAGTTTGTATTCCAGAATTCCAATCGGCTTAACCAGACCTATTATGCTTCTCTTGGCGAAAAACAGGCCTTTGTCCTGTCCCATGCCAGGAACGTGATGATTCTTAAGGTGGTAGGCTATGCAGAGCAGGCCACCCAGTATTACTGCCTGGATGATTTCAGAGCCCATGGATGGATTGCCCACCAGCGATATCCAACCCGTGGCCGTCTCTGGCACCCTGGGGGAGCTCACCCTTTTTCAGGCATGCATGAAGCCCTTGTCCATAATGGTGATTTTGCCAATTACCATGCTGTCTGCGAGTATTTAAACCAGCACAATATCCATCCCCAATTCCTTACAGACACTGAAACAGCTGTCCTGTTGCTGGATTTATACAATAGGGTGTTTGAGTATCCCCTGGAATATATCATCGAGGCCCTGGCACCGACCACGGAATATGATTTTGACTGCCTGTCACCTGAAAAGCAACAGGTTTACAGGTATATCCAGTCCCAGCACATGACAGGTTCCCCTGATGGTCCATGGTTTTTTATCATTGCAAGAAATGACCCCTACAATGACCTGATGCAGTTAATCGGGATAACGGACACTGCCATGTTAAGACCCCAGGTATTTGCCCTCCAGGAAAGAGACGAGGTGCAGATCGGTCTTGTCTGCTCGGAAAAACAGGCCATAGATGCCACATTGCAAAGCATTGCACAAGAAGACAAGAGATTCTGCCCCATTGCCGACAAATACTGGAATGCCCGGGGCGGCAGCTCAACGGACGGTGGTTCATTTACCTTTACTATCAAGGATTCTGGAAAAGGGGATGGCAGCAAAAGACTCATTACACAGAATAAGTTTGGTGAGATTGTTCAAACCCCGGAAGGCCAGATTCATTGTGACATGACAACGGATCTTTCAATTTTTTTTAAAGAGCACACCATAACCAAAAACAGTATAGAATTATTTGATACAAATGATTTGTTGGGAATAAAAAAATACTGTACTTCAGAATTTGTAAACCTTGATTTCCAGGATATCAGACATGTTTGCGGAACAATAGAAAACCTGGCCAAAGAAAATGATGTGAAAAAAGCCATGGCCATTGATCTTTTAACTCACCTGAATGATCGGATTTTTCCAACGGGTAATAAAAAAAGAAGTTCAATACTCCAGATTATCAGGCAAACCCTTACAGCTATTTTTAAATTATCTCCTTCTATCAGTGAAAATAAAAACAGCCTGTACACCTATATAGACTTTGCAACGAGAAAGGATTTAAGGAGTCCTCGGGAAAATGAAAAAATTCTTGTTGTGAACGCAAAAGAATTTGAGCCTGAAGGTGAGAACTGTGATTCCCGAATGATCAATCAAGCCTATCGGCTGGGATGGAAGCAGTATATCTGTTATGGCTACAAAGGCCAGAGATTTACGGGTTGCGGGTTTGGGCCTGACTCAGATGATGTCCGGTTTGATGTATACGACAGTTCCGGAGATTATATGGCTTCGGGTATTGATGGCATGCAGATCCATGTCCACGGAAATGCCCAGGACCAGCTGGGACAAATCATGAAACGCGGTAAATTTGTGGTTCATGGTGATGTGGGACAAACCTTTATGTATGGTGCCAAAGGCGGCGATGTTTATATCCTTGGCAATGCAGCAGGACGTCCTCTGATAAATGCCACGGGCAGGCCCAGGGTGGTGATCAACGGCACCTGTCTTGATTATCTGGCAGAATCCTTTATGGCAGGCGATCCCCTGAAGGGAGGGGGTTTTGTCATTGTTAATGGTATTACATTTGATGACAGCGGCAAGGTGATTGATCTTGCTATGCCTTATCCTGGATCAAATTTGTTCTCTCTTGCTTCAGGAGGTGCTATTTTTTTAAGAGACCCTGAATGCAAGGTTGTGGATGAACACTTAAACGGGGGTGTGTTTGCAACGGTAACAAAAGCTGACTGGCAGCTGATTCTTCCCTATCTTGAGGAAAACCAGAGATTGTTTGATATTTCCATTGAGGCAGATCTTTTAACGATTGATGGCCACAAACAGCCCTTTAATAAAGTTTATAGGAAAGTCATCCCCATAAAATCACAGGCATTGGGAACTTCCAAGAAATAATTTTATGTTTGACAAATAAAAACTAGCTCTTAAAGTTTGACAATATTTATTTTTACTCAATAAGGAGAAAAAAATGCCTGACTTAACAGCAATTATTGAAACAAGCAAAGGGACTATCAACATAAAACTATTTGCTGATAAGACCCCTGTTACATGTGGTAATTTTGCAAATCTTGCAAAAAGGGAATACTATAACGGTCTTAAATTTCATCGCGTCATCCCAAATTTTATGATCCAGGGCGGCTGTCCCTATGGGAATGGAATGGGAGGACCTGGTTATGAATTTAAGGATGAATGCAAAGCAGATCTGAAACATGACAAACCCGGCATTCTTTCCATGGCCAATGCAGGTCCTGGAACAAACGGCAGCCAGTTTTTCATTACCCATGGCCCGACCCCCCATCTTAACGGTATGCATACTGTTTTTGGCGTGGTGGAAAGTGATGAAGACCAGAAAATTGTGGACAGCATTGCCCAGGGCGATACCATTGAAAAAATTACCATTAAAGGTAATTCCGGTTCTCTCTTCAAACAGGTCAAATCAAACCTGGACGAATGGAATAAAACATTGAACAAACAATTCCCCAAACTGCCAAAAGTATAAAAAAGTCCTGTTCAATATTAACAAGACAACAAACATAAAAAGGCCGGATCTGTTTTTCACAGTTCCGGCCTTTGTTTAAATGATGATTGTTATTCTAAATCTATAAAAAAAGGAATGACATGAAGTGACGAACTATTTTCTTGAGTTTCGCCCAACTGCCATCTCTTTACCTTAATGCCTTTTTCTTCAATTTTTTTTACCATACCTTTTATATCTATTAACGGGTGGCGGGAAAACACCTTGGGAATACCATATGTCAGGCTACACACCAGGCATTTTCCCGGTCTCTGGGTAAGGTTGAATGCTAAAACAATCCGGTTTTGATTGGCAGAGATGAATTCAAGCCTGATATTATAAGCACCATCTGATGCATCCCCGTAAAGTGCTTCAAAAAATTGATCACTTATTTCCATTGGTAGCAGCTTGTCAAGATAATCCTGTGAAGAAATCTTGTCTAATATAGCTTTATCCATGATGATTTTTATCCTTTTTGGATAGGTTTTGTAAAAACCCGACAGACTCTTTTTTATTAAACCTTAAAAGGAAAATCAAGATTATTCTGTTTTAACCTCAAAGTCAGCCTTTTCCCAGGCAAAAAATGTGCCTGAAAAGCCATAAACATTTTTTTCCAATAGCAATTGATTGAACCTGAATTTAATTTATGGTAAGTTAGAGCTGATCTTTCCCAACCAGTCAGGAGAGAATGCTAAAAATGGATGTCTAATTTATGGAAAATATTAAAATTTTAAAAGGGTTTAAAACACCGCTTACCGGGATGCCGGATTTGAGCGTTATCCAGATCCCGGATCCAGATACAGTGGCAGTATCTGCCATGGATATCCCCTATATCCGTCCTAAACTTCTGGTAAAGGAAAATGACTATGTAAAAACCGGTACTCCACTGTTTAGCGACAAGCGCAACAATAGTATCTTTTATGTGTCACCTGGCACAGGAATCGTAAAACAGATCGTTTTCGGAGAAAGAAGACGGTTACAAGAAGTTGTGATTGCCCTGGACAAAAATGTGGACAAAAATATTAATAATAATCAGGCTGAAAAAGATGATTTTATCCAGTTTGAAACCCTGTCACAAGACAGCATTGATACTACTCCCAAAACAAAAATTATAAAACTGCTTCAGCAGGGCGGGCTTTGGCAGTGTTTTCGCCAGTTTCCCTCAAAGGACACAGCTGACGAAAATCATGAACCCCCCATGATCATTGTTTCTTTAAATGGAAATGACCCGTTTTCTCCCCATCCAAAAGTGGTACTTGAAAATGAAGTTCCAGCTTTTGAATTCGGGATAAAAATTTTAAAACAATTTTCAAACCGCATCATTGTAGCCTCAAGGCAAAGCAGCCTGGACATGCTAAACGGATTTAATGATCATATCACCCACATAGTTCCTGACTTCTATCCTTCCTGGGACCCGGCAGTTATCCTTTATCACCTGAAAAGATCCCCAAAAGACAATCGCTCCTGGTGCATTTCTGCAGAACATCTGATATTGGTAGCCAAGTTCCTTTTAACGGGCAGGTATCCTGTAAAAAGGGTGATAACCATTACCAGATCAAATGATAAAAAACCCCATATCATTGCCCGGCAGGGCACACCTGTTAAAAATCTTGTGGGAAGCCTGGATGAAAACAGCATCATTACAACGGGCCGCTTCAACGGCAGATCGGTTGAATTAAAGTCCCATATGGGATTTTTCGAAAACACCCTGAACATTATCAATGATAATCAAGAAGAGGAATTATTCGGGTTTATTCAACCCGGACTTTCAAAACCAACTGTCTCCAGGACATTTTTGTCCTGCCTGACCCGGACTCCTAAAAACCTCGACTGCAACATCCATGGAGAAGAAAGGGCCTGTATTAATTGCGGTTATTGCACCAATATCTGTCCTGTTAACCTTGCACCCAGCTTTATTTACAAGGCATTGTCAAGCGATGATATTGAGGATGCGCTAAGCTATGGTCTCCTGGATTGCAGCAGGTGTGGTCTTTGTTCCTATGCCTGCCCGTCAAAAATCGAATTGACCCAGTTGTTGTCCCTTGGAATGGATGATCATTATAAGGATAAAGCATAGGTTATGAATCCTATAAAAAGACTATTGAACTTGAGTGAAAAATATTTTACAGGTTCAGGAAAATTCAACGCTCTTGCGCCGCTTTTTGATGCCACAAAAACTTTTTTCTTTTTTCCTTCACCAAAAACCCAGTATGTGCCCTTTGTCAGGGACAGCCTTGACCTGAAGCGGTTTATGAGTTTTGTTCTCATTTCTCTTCTGCCCGTGCTGATATTCGGCATTTACAACACAGGCTTTCAGGCAGGTATTGCCCGTGGAGAATCCTATTCTTTTTTCCAGACTTTTCTGCTTGGTTCACGATATGTTCTGCCCATTATCATCGTATCCTATGCAGTGGGATTTTTCTGGGAAATTGTATTTGCCTCAATCCGAAAACATAAAATCAGCGAAGGATTCCTGGTGACAGGGCTTTTATTTCCCTTAACCCTTCCGGCAACCATTCCCTTATGGCAGGTGGCTATAGGGATTTCATTTGGCGTGGTTATTGGAAAAGAAGTGTTTGGCGGAACGGGTCGGAATTTTTTAAACCCGGCACTGACAGGGCGGGCCTTTTTATTTTTTTCCTATCCTGTTTCCATGTCCGGAGATGTCTGGGTGGCTGCAGGCAGTGCTGCTGTGGACGGGTTCAGCGGAGCGACAGCACTTTCAATTCTGGCTCCGGAAGGTGAAAAAATAACCACTGCACTTTCCAATTCAGGTTTCACCCTGTCCAATCTTTTTTTTGGGCTTGTGCCGGGAAGTATTGGAGAAACTTCAGCTTTATGCTGTATTATTGGCGCCGTGTTCCTGATCATCACAAAGATTGCAAATTTCAGGATTATTATCGGTGGGATTACAGGATTGATAGTTACATCCATCATTTTTTACCTGATTCCGGGTGGCAGTGACTCCTGGATGAATGCCGGGCCTTTATTCCATCTTTGTGCCGGTGGATTTTTATTCGGCATATTCTTTATGGCCACAGATCCTGTCAGTGCGCCTGGCACCAACCCGGGACGGTGGATATTCGGGTTTTTAATCGGGTTTTTAACAGTTACCATCCGGGTGGTCAACCCTGCTTTTGTTGAAGGCACCATGCTGGCCATCCTGTTCATGAATGTTTTTGCTCCTTTGCTGGATCATATCGTGCTCAAATATAATGCATCAAAGAGGATACCCAATGTCTGAAACCCCAAATAAAAAGCAAGATAAAAACAGCAGGAAAAATGTTATCCTGTTTGCTCTTTTGCTATCTGTTATCTGCAGTCTTTTAATTACGGCTGCAGCAGTCGGGTTAAAGGGATTTCAAATGGTCAATATGGAACTTGATAAAAAAATCAATATCCTTAAAGCTGCGAATCTGATGGGTAATAAAAAGCTTGCAAAAAAAGAAATAAACACGCTTTATGATGCCCATATCAAAAAGGTCATTGTTGATGGAGAAGGCAGGATCATTGAAAACGATGCCCCCAATTCTTTGATTCTGTATTTTTACCAGCAGGATGGCATAACCCGGGGATATATTATTCCCATCAATACCAGAGGATTATGGGGAAAAATACAAGGTTATCTGGCATTTGAGAATGATGGACAGACCGTATCAGGATTTTCGATTTTCAGCCATTCGGAAACCCCCGGCCTTGGAGGAGAGATAGAAAGTGCCTGGTTCCAGAAAAATTTTAAGGGAAAAAAAATATTAAATTCCCAGAATAAATTTGTATCTATTGGTATTGCAAAAGGCAAATCAGCAAATCTTCCCAAAGATAAACAAAGCCATTATGTGGACGGAATTTCAGGGGCGACTCTGACCGGTAAATATCTTTCAAAAGGGATAGAACAAACCCTTATCACATATGATGCTGTTTCCATTATCTTCAGGCAGAAAAAGCTTAAAGCCGTAATAGATGTGCCCAAAAAAGAGATATACAGGAAAGATATCAACCCAAAGGATACTCAGTAAATAAAAAGGATGGTTTTCATGTCCCAGGAGAAAACAAGCTATATGCAGATTGTTGCCAAAGGCATCTGGAAAGAAAATCCTGTTGCCTACCAGGTATTGGGGATTTGTTCCGCCCTTGCTGTCACGGTCAAAATGTCCACTTCAATTGTCATGGGGATTGCCTTGACACTGGTAACTGCCTTTTCAAGCCTCATGATATCTTCTTTAAGAAAAAAAATACCTTCTAACATCAGGATCATAGCAGAGCTTGCCATTATTTCTTCTCTTGTTATTGTAACAGACCAGATATTAAAAGCCTTTTTTTATGATATTTCAAAGCAGCTGTCGATTTTTGTCGGCCTGATCATCACCAATTGCATTGTTCTGGGAAGAGCTGAAGCTTTTGCCCTTGCCAATAAGCCATTGGATTCATTTTTTGATGGTATTGGAAACGGGCTGGGTTACAGCCTGGTACTGGTTACAGTGGCTTTTTTAAGAGAACTTTTAGGGTCGGGTAAATTTTTTGGGTTCAACATTATCCCGCAATTCATCTTTGATGCCGGATATCAGAACATGGGGCTTATGGTGCTTGCACCCGGGGCCTTTTTCATTATCGGACTGCTGGTCTGGCTGAAAAACAGCCTGCCCGGAATATCAAAGGAAGAAAGGTAGGAAAAACGCAATGGGGGATCTATTCAGTCTATTTATTAATTCGGTTTTTATCGGTAATATTCTTCTTGCCTATTTTCTGGGAATGTGTTCCTTTATCGCGGTCTCAAAAAATGTTGAGACTGCGGTGGGCTTAGGTTTTGCTGTTATCTTTGTCCTGACAGTGACAAGCCCTGTCAACTGGATCATCTATCACGGGCTTTTAGCACCTGGAGCATTGTCCTGGGCAGGCTTTCCCGACCTTGATTTAAGCTTTTTAAAATTTATCACTTTTATTGCCGTTATCGCCGCCATTGTGCAGGCAGTTGAAATGATTATTGATAAATATTCGCCCCTGCTCTATGCAACCCTGGGGGTATTTTTACCTTTGATTGCCGTCAATTGTGCCATCCTTGGGACCTCCCTGTTTATGGTAGAAAGAAATTATACCTTTATTGAGTCTATTGTCTTTGGGGCAGGCTCTGGAACAGGATGGATGCTTGCCATTGTTTCCATGGCAACCATAAGAAACAAGGTCAAATATTCAGATGTCCCCAAAGGGCTGCAGGGATTCGGCATCACCATGATTATCGCAGGCCTTATGGCCATGACATTTATGATGTTTTCCGGGATCACCCTTTAAAAGGCGCTTAACCATACCCATTTAAGGAGAGCAAAAAAAAGTGTTATACCTTCTAAGCATATTGGTTTTTTCAGGTGTGATTCTTATCCTTGTCACAGTGCTCCTGTTTGTTGAATCAAAGGTCACAACCAAGGGTGAATTTGAGATCACCATTAATGGGAATAAGGATGAAAAACTGAAAATTTCCGGCAATCCATCCCTTTTATCAGCCCTGTCCCAAAAGGAGATCTTTCTTCCTTCTGCCTGTGGCGGTTCAGGCTCCTGCGGTATGTGTAAATGTGAAGTCGCTGAAGGCGGAGGAAGCATTCTACCCACGGAGCTTGCCCATCTGACCAGAAAAGACAAGCTTGCCAATAAGCGATTATCCTGCCAGATAAAAGTAAAGAATAACCTTGAAATTAAAATACCTGAGTCTATTTTCGGCATAAAAAAAGTGGATGCCCATGTGGTATCCAATCAAAATGTGGCCACCTTTATCAAAGAGCTGGTACTCAAGCCTGAAACCCCCATTGATTTTGAGGCTGGCGCATATATCCAGATTGATGTGCCTGAATATGATCTCATGTTCAAAGATTTTAATATTGAAAGCAGGTATGTGAGTGAATGGAAAAAATATAATTTCCTGGGACTTAGATCAAAGGGGATAAAACAGGGCTTTCGAGCTTACTCCCTTGCCAATCCGCCCCATGACAATAAAATTATGATGTTGAATATCAGAATCGCAACCCCTCCTCCGGGAACAGAAGGCATCCCGCCCGGATTTGGGTCTTCCTATGTCTTTGGCCTTAAACCCGGGGATAAGGTTACCATCAGCGGTCCTTACGGGGATTTCATGGCAAAGGATACAGAAAATGAAATGTGTTTTGTCGGCGGTGGCGCAGGCATGGCCCCATTAAGAAGCCATATCCTCCATCAGCTTGATGGAATACATACAAAAAGGAAAGTCTCTTTCTGGTATGGTGCCCGATCCAAAAAGGAGATGTTTTATGACGATGTTTTCAAGGATCTTGAAAAAAGACATGATAACTTCAGCTATCATATAGCCCTTTCAAACCCGGATGAAGAAGACCACTGGGATGGCCTGACCGGGTTTATCCACACCCATCTGTGTGATACTTATCTTTGCCTGCATGAAGATCCCACCCAAATAGAATTCTACCTTTGCGGCCCGCCCCCCATGATCAACGCCATTATCAATGCACTATACGATCTTGGGGTAGAAGACGACATGATCTTTTTTGATAAATTTTAAAAACTTTTTAGGATTGGAATTTAATTATTCAGGTTTTTATCTATCTGGATATAGGTATAGGGCAGTTGAATATAATTAAAGGCCTTTGAGATTCTGGGCATTGAGGCTTGTTTGAATAACCTGGAAACATTTATTCCAATTCCGATATAAATATTTCGTTCCCTGTTTTTTTGATCAGGGAATCCTTTTATATCATAACCCAGATGCAGCTCTAAATATTTGAAATAATTATTTTGGGCAAATTCAAATCCATCAAACTTTAAGGCCAGAAGAAATTTCTGGTTTTCATAATCCGTAAAAAAATCTGTCTTATCAAAGCTTGGCCGGTATTCAAACCTGATATCAATTTTTTCTGCTATATCAGGATGTGAATAAAAAAAATATCCTGTCATGCTGCCAATTAAATTCATTATAAAATCTTCATGGGAAAAACCATAATTGCTGAAAGAATCTCCAAGTTCCATCCAGGTAGTCATACCGAAAGATGACAAAGATCCCAGAAGAGCTGCCTGCCTGGCATTATATCCTCTATTTTCATAAATAGCTGCAAAACCATTGGAAAGGGCGTATGAAAGATAGAAATGCCCGAGCTTGTCATGGCCGCCATCTTTGGTATTGTTGGAAAACCAGCCCTCGTCTTTTTTTACAGGTTTATTTTTGAAATAATCCCAGTTTAAAACTCCCCATGTGGTGATGGCCGTCAATCCTATAATGTTTGAGATTAAGACTGTTTCTTCCTTTGAAAAGTTCGCTTCCATCCCGGACAAATTGTTCGGTAGAAGGCATCCAGCCAAAAGAAGAATAAAAAAAGATTTCTTCAGGGTCTGTGATTTAATAAAATATCGCATCTCGCCTCCAATTGAAATCCGGATAAATTTTACACCCTTTACAGGGAAATATTAATTATTATAATCTGCTGGTTTTGAGAATTACATGACAATGGGAAAAGAGTTACAAACAATAGTAATGCAATTGCAATCGAGATTCTGGTGCATAGAGAGTAGGATAAATAATTGTTTTTTGTCAAGAAATACAAAAAAAATTAAAAATTGATATCCATATCTGGTGGCGGACAATGCAAACTATCGTCGATTTTGCATCAAAGATCCCCATGTATACAAAATCACGCCCATCCAGATGAATCCAAAGGTGATCAAATTGTGGCGGGTAAAGTCTTCCTTATAGATAAATACACCAAGTATAAACGCAATGGAAGGGGCTATATATTGCAGGATGCCAATGGTGGACAGGTTAAGCCTTTTCGCTGCTGCTGCAAACCAGAGCAGGGGAAGGCTGGTTACCACACCTGCTCCGATCATCCAAAGGGTCAATATTAAATCATTGATAAAGTAGCTGCCAACCCAAATCATTCTAAACAGGATATAACCAAGCGCCGGGACAAACAAAACCATGGTCTCAACTAACAGGCCCGGTATGGGTGCGGCCTGTATTTTTTTTCGGGCATAGCCGTAAAAGGCAAATGTGGTTGCCAGGGTCAAGGCAAAGAGGGGCAGGGCACCATAGGCAATAAGAGAATAAATAACACCTGTCATGGCAAAAAGCACTGCAATACGTTGCAGCCGGCCAAAAGTTTCACCCAGCAGAAAATAGCCTATTAATACATTAAACATTGGATTGATATAATACCCGAGACTGGTTTCCACCACCCGGCCCGAGTTGACTGCCCAGATATAGACAAACCAGTTAAATCCGATCAAAAATCCGCTTAGAATAAGGCCCTTTAATTTTGACGGTGTTTTAACAATATCGCCCACTTCTCCCCACCTTTTCTGGAAAGAAATAATTATGGTAAGGAAAATACAGGACCAGACAATTCGATGGCAAAGGATTTCAAGGGGAATGACCTCCTGCATCTGTTTCCAATAGGCCGGCAAAAATCCCCAGGCTGTAAAAGCCGCAACTGCAAACAGTACCCCAAAAACTTGTTGATTCATATATTTCCCCAAAGAAAAAAAATCAGTGTAGCACCATAAAATGTATTGGCAACCTAAAAATGAAATTCTGACAATAAAGATCCCGGCTATTTATCTTTAGCTGTGCCTGATAATGAGAACGGAAGGGGCGAGCCTATCAGCAAGATTCATGATGTAAAACCAGAACATTGCTGTAAATCTCCAAAATCATGAAAACATGCTGAAGAAACGCTCGATAATTTGTTGAATTTGACTCCTGACAGATAATACCATCATTAAACACCATGGCATTACTTATTTGGCTCAAGGATATTATTCGAATACATAATTATTTTGATCATAAACATTGAT
>JACNHV010000116.1 GCA_014383445.1 Candidatus Desulfobacula maris
TTTATACTGCACGTTCCGGGAAAAGCCTGGAACGTGCAGTATTGTTTTTCCTTTGCCATCCACGGCCCGGCCCAGCAGATTATCCCGATTCTATCCTCGGGTTTTGACAAAGACATATCAAAATGTGACGGTGTGTTATGCCGGGATATTAATGGCAGGATCAGTGAAACTCCTTCCATTGCCTGGGATGACACCTGGTTTTCAGAGGTTGACTGGCAAACACTTTATGTATTAAAAGGCTCTGCCTTTGAACCATTAACCATCACAACCGCCTCCCTGGGACAACAGGCAAATTCCCCATGAAATCAATAAAACCATCAGTATGTACCAGCTGTCAGCCGATATTTTACCCAATCACAGCACGCCCTTGATCATCCATCATGCTTCAGGTCTTGCACGCTGGATAAGGCAGATTGAAGTAAAAGAAAATATTAAATTCCAGAGAGTCGGCACCACCATTGGGTGGTGGCAGACATGAGCTGAGTGAATATTTGACTGGTTTCCCTGTCAGCTCCCAGATTGCTGAAAGGTCTTCAATCCATTTATGGGTATAAAAAGCCACAAACGCATTAAGAGTATAAGCTGAATTTGTATGGTTCCGACTTATGTTTGCGAATCTGGCACTAAGACAATTTTTGCCGAAGCACTTAATCCTTTGTCAAGATCGGAAAACGCTTGAGCACCTTGGGAAAGGGGACGGGTTTCAACCCAGCTGAGATCTCCCAGTAAACCCGCATCAAGCGCTTTGACGGCAGCCCTTACATCAGCAGCTGTATAACAGTAGACTCCGATCAATGTGACTTCAAAAAGCGTGAGTTTCCGAATATCCAGCCCGTTTTGTGAATCCATCAAACCTATATGAACCAGTGTCCCTCCTGGTTTTACGGCTGACATGGCAAGTTCCCGGGTTTTACCGCCTCCAACACAATCGATTACCAGGTCAAAACTATCTTCCTGATCAGCTGAATCTGTTATTGGATTAAAAACTTGGCACCCAGTATGCTTAGCCGCAGACTTTCCTCTAAGATCATTGGTTTCGGCTAAAAGGATATCAAAACACCCATATCCTCGCAACAATAGGCCCACCAGCATACCGATAGCGCCACCACCGACTACCATAACCTTTAGCTCGGCAAGGGGGCGAAAAGATTTGATTCTGGCCAGGTTTAATGCGTGAATGGCTGTAGCCGTTGGTTCAGCAAGACTGGCATGAACTGAACTCAGGGTTTCAGGAAGCGCGACAAGATTTCTGGATGGTATCTTGACATACTCTGCATAGGCACCGGCCAGCCGCATGCCAATCAGTTCTCTTTGATCACAAAGATTTGAAAATCCCGTGTCACAATAATAGCAGGTGCAGCAGGTAATTAAAGGGTTAATCACAGCACGGCTGCCTTTTTGGGAGCCCGATATGATGGTGCCTGCCACTTCGTGACCCAGAATCAGTGGGGGAACCCGCCGTGGGTCACGCCCGTGGTAAGCATGCATATCAGAACCGCAGATGCCGGTGGCTTCAACTTTTATTAGAACTTCGTCGGGATTGAGAACTGGATTTGGCTCATCTCGATATACAATTTCATTGGTGTTTGTGTATACTAATGCTTTCATAATGTTATTTTCTTTTTTTAAGCGAATAGTTAAAGATCTATTTTGCAGTCCAGCCACCGTCCAGGTAAATGGTTTGTCCGGTAATATAATCAGAAGCTGGTGATGCTAAAAAGATAGCAACCCCTTTTAAGTCATCCAGATCTCCATTTCGACCGATGATGGTCTGCCGGGCCAGGGCCTCAATAACATCTCCTTGTTTGAACAGGCCTAAGGTCAGGCCTGTTTTAAAAAAACCAGGGCCGATGGCATTACAGGTAATCCCGCTCTGGTCCTTTGACCAGGCTTCGGCCATGGCACGTGTCAGCTGCATCACCCCACCTTTGGATGCTCCATAGGGAACACTGTTGGGAAATGCACGTTCAGACTGAAGAGAGGCAATATTGATGATTTTCCCCCATCCTTTTTTCTGCATACCCGGAATAAGATGCCTGGCTAAAAAGAAGGGGGCTTTCAAATTAATATCAATTTGTTTATCCCAGCTTTCAGCGCTGATCTCTTCCCAGGGCTGGCGTAGGTTGATACCTGCTGCATTGACCAGAATATCCGGAACCCCAAAAAAAGAAGCCGACTTTTTGGCTGTTTGCGCCAAGGCATCCATTTCGGAAACATCACAGGTCAGAAACGCTGCTTTCCCCCCTATCTTTTCAACATCCAGGACAGCTTCTTTTAATGCCTCCTCTTCACCGGGCAGTGCAACATGAATAACAGCAGCTCCGGCTTCGGCAAGGCAGAACGCAATAGCTCGGCCAATTCCTGAACTTCCTCCTGTAACAAGGGCCACATGACCGCTTATACCAAATAACTGATCAATGCGTTTCATTGTTTTAGGATCCAATGAGGTCAAAGGTTTCGTTGGGAAAATATTTTTTCATCCGGATATCAGAGGTCCTGGCATGGCCTTCCATTCCTTCAAGTCTGGAGATCCGTGCTGATACAGGTCCGATTTTTCGGTTTGCTTCCTTTGTCAGACGCTGATACGTTAAGGTTTTTATGAATTTGCCGGCATTTAAACCGCCTGAATAACGGGCAGCCTTTTTGGTCGGCAGGATATGGTTGGGACCGGAGGTTTTGTCTCCATAAGCAACAGTTGTCTCTTCACCCAGAAACAAAGAACCATAATTGGTCAGTGTTTTCAACCACCAATCAAGATCTGCGGCATGAATTTCCAAATGTTCGGAAGCGTATTCATCACTGACCCTTGCGGCTTCTTCTCGATCAGACACCAGAATAACTTCACCATAGTCTGCCCAGGAGGCCCTTGTTACCTCTGGCTCGGGAAGGTCTTCAATCACTTTTGGCATCAATTCCATTACTTTGTTGGCCATTTCCTCTGATGTCGTGATCAAAACGGCAGGGGAGTCATATCCGTGCTCGGCCTGTCCTACAAGGTCATAGGCGACAATTTCAGGATCTGCAGTTTCATCTGCGATTACCATAACTTCAGAAGGACCGGCAAAAACATCAATTCCCACTTCGCCAAAAAGGATCCGTTTGGCTTCAGCGACAAATTTATTTCCCGGACCCACAATCATATCGGCAGGTTTGTCAGTAAAAAGGCCGAAGGTCATGGCAGCGATTGCCTGAACACCACCCAGGGTCAGGATAACATCTGGTTTGGCAACAGACATGGCATATAAAATGGACGGATGGATACCGCCGCCATGGTGTGAGGGAGAACAGGCAACCACAAAGGGGACGCCGGCAGCTTTAGCTGTTGCAATACTCATAAGGGCGGAGGCTGCATGGGCAAAGCGGCCACCAGGGACATAACACCCTGCACAATTTACCGGGATCAGGCGCTGACCTGCAATTACACCCGGGTGCAGTTCTGTTTCAAATTCCACCATACTATCGCGCTGTTTAACTGCAAATTCATATACCTGTTCATGGGCAAAGTGAATGTCCCTTTTGGTCTGCTCAGTAAGCAGGCCGGCGGCGTTATCAATTTCTTCCTGGGTAACGATAAAATCACCGGTCCATTTATCTAATTTCTCGGCATATTTTTTAACGGCTTCTTCCCCATTTGCCCGGATGTCATTGAGCATGTTGAGAACAATTGCCTGGGTTTTTTCTTCACCTGTTTCTGCAGTTTTTGTAGCTTTTTTTAAATAGGTCGAACTCATTTTCTATCTCCTAAATTACTGTTTTTAAAAATTAAGACACGTATTGCATTGTCTTTGTATAAAAGGTTCTTTGATAACTAAATTAGTATAATTATGTTAGAATATTGTATACGATACCATTTTTTCATGGTGCTGTTAAAAGTTGTTACAGCAGCCAGAGTGCAATGGCCGGAACCATCATTATAAAAATAACCACGGCCAGCATGCTGAAAACAAAGAAAATGGCATGTCGGGAAATGGCTAAAACCGGTTCTCCGGCAACACCGGATACTACGAACAGATTCAATCCCAAAGGTGGGGTGATAAATCCGATACCAAGAGCGCTGACCATGAAGATGCAGAAATGGATATCATTCATGCCGATTTCCAGGGCGAGGGGCATTAAAATTGGCGCTAATATAACTATGTTCGGTGTGGTTTCCATGACACACCCCGCAACAATCAGGATAGCGATCATGCTGAGCATGATGAGGTGTCTGTTCTCCGTCATGGAGGTCATGGTATAAACAAAATACTGAGGAACTTCAAGGGCTGCCAGTGTCTGGGCAAAGGGCAGTGACATGGCAATGATGGGGACAATGACACCACTTACCTTAGCCGATGTTTCCAGCATTTTTGGCACATCTGAAAGTTGGAGATTTTTTTGGTAAAACCCAATGATTAAGGTTGCAATTACGGCCACTGATGCTGATTCAGTTGGGGTGAAAAGACCTGAATATATCCCGCCCAGTATTATAAAAGGGATAGAAAGGGCATACCGTCCGTCCCAGATAGTTTTAAGCCAATGACGTACATCAAATTTTCCTCTGGAATCTTCGTATCCCTTTATCCGGTTGATCAGAAAATTTGTAACCATTACGGACAATAATACCAGCACACCTGGAATCGCTGCTGCCAGAAACAAAGTGGAAGCAGAGATGCCCAGAACCAAACCAATAATAATATATGAGATGGACGGCGGAATTAGAATCCCGGTACAGGCGCCAGCAGCTACAAGAGCACAGGCATAGGCCTTGGGATACCCTTTTTCCACCAGACGATCTATGGTAATCCGGCCAATGGCAGCAGCATCGGCTGCATCAGAGCCGGAAATACAGGCAAAGAACCCGCAACCAAGGACCGTTGAGGTTCCAAGGCCGGCTCTTTGCCATCCCATAGTTGCTTCAGCCACGTCCAGCAATTTGTTGGACAACCCGCTTCTGACCAGTACATCGCCGGTTAAAACAAACAAGGGAACCGCAATGAGGGCAAAGGAGTCAACACCGTCAAACAAGGCCTCTCCTAAAAGAGTTGCCGGTAAAACCTCCGTGGTCATCAGCATGATGACCGAGCCCAGACCGATAACAGCCCAGATCCTTACGCCCAGGAGAATCAATATGACCATTCCCAATAGCGGTCCGTAAAAATCCCAGCCAAGAGATAGTTCAGCTGTATTCATAAGATGGTTATACATTGTCGGGTCCTTTCCCTTTAATCAAACAATTTGTTGCCTTCAAACACTGGCCGCCCGGCTTTCAGATCACTTAAATCCCTCTTTATGGACTGGAGCAATCTCCATATGATCATGGTAAATCCCAATGGTACGGCAGCGAGAAACCAGGCATGACTGATCCTCAATCCATGGGTAACTGATCCGAAATGAATGGAGTTCAATACCGGTTCCATTGACCAGTAAAGTGCAATACAGGCAAGGATCAAGGTAATTATATCGCCAAAAATAAACACGATTGTTTTCCATTTGTTCGGTAGTAAAGGCAGGATAACATCAATTCTGATGTGGGCCCTCTCCTTGATGGCCGCAGCTGCGCCAATCCAGGTGATATAAATAAATGCGTAACGGGCAACCTCTTCAGACCATATGGAAGAATAAGAGAGAAAAAACCGGCGGAACACCTCCATGAAAATCGTTATGACAACCAAGGTGTATAATGGTAGGGTTAAATACCGTTCACCATTTCGGTCAATTGCTAAAAAAAACGCTTTAATACCCATCAAATGCCTCCTAAAA
Source organism: Candidatus Desulfobacula maris (assembly GCA_014383445.1). Lineage (GTDB taxonomy): Bacteria > Desulfobacterota > Desulfobacteria > Desulfobacterales > Desulfobacteraceae > Desulfobacula > Desulfobacula maris. The sequence continues at coordinate 5,740 of JACNHV010000116.1, forward strand.
ACAATTCTCTAATCTGTAAATCATTAGGATCCTGTCTGGAATGTCAATTTGCCTTTAAGCTATTTGGCTGTGCCTGGCCGATACCCAAATTTTTTACTATAAGTTGAGTGTTTTCGGTCGGACACAGCCACAACCTGATGCGATTAAGCTTTTACGTCATCGACATGATAACTGCCTTGTGTGTTGGCAGCCACTGCAAGCTTGTCGAATTTGGATAATGATCCGATTAATTCCATTTTAATATCGTCCCAGGCGGGAAGCTGAGCACCCGATGCTTTGACCCAAGCTTCTTTTTCGCTGGCCGTTGGCACATAGAACTCAACACCCGCCTTAGCCAGTTCTGACATGGCATAAGCACGGGCAGCCGGCACTTTAGCATGGTTCTGTCTCATGGTTACTTCGCTGGCATAATCAATCCCGTCCCGGATATCCTGGGGCAGACTGTTAAACCATTTGAG
>JACNHV010000112.1 GCA_014383445.1 Candidatus Desulfobacula maris
TGGATATGCAGTCCTTTTAAGATCAAGTTCTTCTATAAAATCAGAATTGGTAATGCTCATTGATTGGGTTTTGATTAAAAAATGGGGACCCATTCCATTTTCAGGACCTTTGCACCCCATAAGAACAATCGCGCAATAAATAAAAATCCAACCCTTGAAACGCTTGTTTAAATCCTTCATCAATTTTATTAGCCCAACCTTATTTCCTGCTCAAAAAACCTCTTCCAAAAGTCAATAAGAATAGCATTACCCTATGTTTTGTGCAAGACAAAACAGGTTGCTTTGCTGCTTGCCAGGCTGATCGCCTAACGGGAGCATTATAGAGCTTGTAGCAATGTCCATCCAGCGGACGTAAGGTGATCAGCCTGGCAAGAGTTACATAAAATTTCTTATGGCAAATATCCAAAAAATTAATTTTAAGCATTGATTTGTCATCAAAAGTATGGGAATCCTTGATCATGAAAAAACTTTGGAGATTCTTTTGATGACTCAAAAACCAACCTATGAAGAGCTAGAGCAAAAAATTAAAAAACTGCAACACGCGGAATCTGAACGCAGGAAAGCAGAAAAAGCGTTGCAGGCATCCCAAAAAAGATTTCTCTCTGTATTAAACAGCCTTGATGCAACCATTTATGTAGCCGACCTTGAAACATATGAAATCCTTTTTATGAACAACTACATGAAAAAGGTTTTCACAAAGGATGTCACAGGTGAAATATGCTGGGAAGTTTTTAGAGGAGAATCCAGGCCCTGCTCCCATTGTACAAATGATAAATTGCTTGATAAAAACAAAAAACCCACGGGCGTTTGTATCTGGCAAGATCAAAATCCATTGACTAGGAGATGGTATACAAACTATGACAGGGCCATAGAATGGACAGATGGACGGATGGTTAGACTTCAAATAGCCATTGACATAACCGATCAAAAACAGGCTGAAGAAAAATTAAGAAAAAGTGAGGGACAGTATCGCGCCTACTTTGAAGGAATTTTTTCAGGAACTTATATCTCAAGTCCTGAGGGAAAACTGATTGCATGTAATAAGGAATATAATAAAATTTTTGGATTCAACAGCACTCAACATGCAATGGAAACGCCTATTCAAATGCTTTCCGTAAATCCTGACGAGCGACTTGATTTTTTAAATCTTCTTAAAAAAGAAAAACAATTGACAGGTTATGAACCCCATTTAAAAAAAATTGATGGAACACCTCTTCACCTCATCGAAAATTCTTCAGGTGTGTTTGATGAAAACGGTAATCTTACTCAAATCAGAGGATTCCTATTAGATGTTACGGAACAGAAAAAACTTGAAAACCAATTGATACAGGCTCAAAAAATGGAGGCCATCGGCACCCTTGCCGGAGGTATTGCCCATGACTTTAACAATATTCTCGCAGGTATTTTTGGATATGCTCAATTGGCTGAAATACATATTAATCAACCTGAAAAAGCAAAGGAACATATTGCCCAGGTGGTTAAAAGCGGACAAAGAGCAGCAGCACTGATTCGGCAGATACTTACATTCAGCCGGCAGTCTGAATTTAAAAAGCGACCTATGAGTGTTTATCCCTTATTAAAGGAAGCGCTTAAATTAATCCGATCCTCAATCCCTTCAAATATAGAGATCAAGGAAAATATTTTTTCCAAGGCTATGATTATAGCGGACGCGACCCAAATACATCAGGTCATCATGAATCTTTGCACAAATGCATATCAGGCCATGGGTGATGCTGGTGGTGAATTGACGGTGGGATTGCAGGATGTTGAAATTTCCACAGAACAAAGTTTCCCAGACCTCAATATCTTACCTGGTAAATACGTCAGACTTGAAGTAATTGATACAGGTTATGGCATAGATAAAAAAACTCTGGAAAGAATATTTGATCCCTATTTTACTACAAAGGAGACTGGGAAAGGGACGGGCCTGGGCCTGGCTGTTGTTGACGGCATTGTTAAAAAACAAAACGGGTTTATTAAATCATTTAGCAGGGTTGGTCATGGTTCCAAATTTCAAGTATTCTGGCCACTATCTGAACAAAATAGTGCTCCTGATGTGTTATTGAAAAAAAAACAGACCTGATTCGTGAATTCCTTGATAAAAAAAATAATTAATTGAAAAAATGACAGGCTGTCAAATGGTTCGGGTCTTCTGCATTTTTAAGCAGTACGGGCTCCTTTTCTCGACAGATATTTTGAACATGCTCACATCGGGTATTGAACCTGCATCCAAAAGGTGGGTTCTCCACTGAAGGCAACTCTCCTTTTAAGATGATCCTATGCCGGGCAGATGTTGGATCCGGTCTGGGTATAGATGATAAAAGCGCCTTGGTATATGGATGCAGCCCGTTATCGTAAATAGCATCGGCATTTGCTACCTCAACAATTTTGCCCATATACATGACGGCAATCCTGTCTGAGACATGTTTTACAACAGATAAATCATGGGAGATAAAAACATAGGTCAGCCCCATTTTCTGCTGGAGTTTGAGTAAAAGGTTTAAAATTTTAGATTGAACTGAAACATCCAGTGCTGAAACAGGTTCATCACAAATAATAATTTCCGGTTCCAGGCTGATGGCTCTGGCAATACCAATTCTCTGGCGCTGGCCGCCTGAAAATTCATGGGGGAATTTAGAAAGGGTGTCGGGTAAAAGGCCTACCCTTTTTATCAAGTTGTTAATTTGTGAATCCAAATCTCTCTTTTTTTGTCCATGAATAATATATTTTTCTTCAAGGATCTCTTTAATGGTCTGCCTGGGATCCAATGATTCAAAGGGATCCTGGAAAATCATTTGCAAATTTAAGGCCAGTTTTTTTCTCTGCTTAGAGTTAAGACGGAAAACATTCTGGTTCTTTATAATAACCTGTCCTTCCGATGGTTCATAAAGTCCCATGAGACATCTTCCCAGGGTTGTTTTGCCGCAGCCTGATTCGCCAACAATACCCAGGGTTTCACCTTTGTTCAGGGAAAATGAAACACCATCAAGGGCATAAACCCAACCCGTACGCCGCAAAAACACACCGCCTGTGACAGGAAAATATTTTTTAAGATTTTTAATTTCAAGAATAGTCATATCGGCACTTATTTATTTGTAAAAAATTCCATCCCACGAAATACAAAATACTGCATAGATCGATCCAGCGCCTTTTTTTCAAGAATAAATTTTAAAGAATTGAACCTGTCAGGAGCTTTAGAACATAAAAAAAGGGTTTTCTAACACCATCTTAAGAAAACCCTTTGAAAAGCTTATACAACACTTACGTTAACGGCGGCCGGCCCTTTCTGGCCATCTTCCACCTCAAAAGTGACCTTGTCACCTTCATTCAGTGATTTAAAACCGTCCCCAAGTATGCCGGAATGATGAACAAATACATCCGGTCCGTTTTCCTGCTCAATAAAGCCATACCCTTTTGAATCATTGAACCATTTTACGATCCCATTTGCCATTGTGACTCTCCTTACTTAAAATAGATAATAATAGTTTCAAACTTCAGGTCTTGCCACTCTAACAGATGGGTTTTGCCTTTAGAACGAAACTGCTAAGCCTTTCTACAAAGGACTTTCGTTGAGTATTATTGACTTTGAATTAAAAAATCAAGGATTATTTTAAATAAAATCTTTTTTTTCATTTTTTTGTATATCTGCTAAATGGCAGGCTGCTGTGTGATTTCGTCCCATTTTTCGCTCCAAAGGGACTATTTTTCTGCAAATATCCTCAACCCATGGACAACGGCTTGCAAACCTGCAGGCCGTTGGCATATTCAATAATGACGGGACATCCCCCTTAATTGTAGGCAGAATGGTTTTGGATTCTCCTGCCAAAGAAGGAATAGAAGTTAACAATCCTCTGGTATAGGGATGACAAGGATGTTTAAACAATGTGATCACTTCTGCTTTTTCAGCAATCTGTCCGGCATACATGACAACAACATCATCACAATTTTCTGCAATAACTCCCAGATCATGGGTAATTAAAATAACAGACATGTCTGATTTTACTTGAAGATTTTTAATCAAATCCAGGATCTGGGCCTGCACTGTCACATCAAGGGCAGTTGTGGGTTCATCTGCAATCAGAATGTCAGGTTCACATGAAAGTGACATGGAAATCATTACCCGCTGCCGCATACCGCCGGAAAGCTGGTGAGGGTATTTTTTCATCACTTTTTCCGGATCAGATATCCCTGTTTTTTCCAACATTTGAATTGCAGCTTTTTCCATTTCATAAAAGGACATTTTTGGAAAATGCAGTTTATAAACTTCAATCATCTGTTTGCCGATCCCATGGACGGGATTTAAGGCCGTCATGGGCTCCTGAAAAATCATGGAAATTTTTTTGCCCCGGATATGGTGCATCTCATCAACAGGAAGCCTTGAAATATCCTGACCATTGAATAAAACCTGACCCTGAACCATCCGGGAAACCGGTTTTGGCAGCAATCGCATGATACTCAGGGCGGTTACGCTTTTCCCACAGCCAGATTCTCCTGCAAGCCCCAGGATCCTTCCCTTTTTCAATTGAAAATCCAAATGGTCCACGGCCCTGACCACACCCAGGTCAGTGTCAAATTCAATTACAAGTTCCCTTACATCCAGAATAATCTGCTCATCCACCCTGGTTCACTCCTTTTTAAATAGTTCATCCTTGATAACAACGGGCAAAAAAGATATGTCTGATTTCATTGCGTAAAGGGTTTCTTCCTTTTTTTCCACATTTATCCAGAAAAGCCCGCCAGTCATGCTGGAAAAAGGGTCAAACAGGCTTTCAGACCGCCTTGTCCCGTGGAAGTCTGGCAGTTCAAGCCATCTCCAATAACCCAGCCTGACATATGGGACCATAAACGTGGGCACAAAAGCACCGGTTTCGTGAATGGCATTCTGTATTTTCAAAGACAGCTCTATTCTTTCTTCTTCATTCAAACTTGCCCTGTAATTGTCAATCAATTCATCCAGTCTGGGATCATCCGTATTGGTAATATTATTAGTCTGGGGTTTATGGGCATTGTCTGAATGCCATCCCTGCCAATAGGAGGGTCTCATATTGGTACTCCATCCCATCCATGCAACATCATGTTTTTTTTCCAGAAATTTTTTAAACATGGCCGTGGAATCCAGGCGTTCAAGCAAAAGCTCAATCCCGGCTTTTAATGAATCTTCTTTAAGCACCACAAGCCTTGGCATATGTTCCTCAAAACTATAGGTGACCTTAACGGAGAACCGTTTCCCATCCCTTTGCCAGATACCATCACTTCCCCGTGTCCAGCCGGCAGACATCATTAAATTGTTTACCTTTGCGATATCATAAAGTCTTGGTTTTATCTTGTCGTCAGAATATCGCCCATACCCTGAAAAAGCCTGGGGCAGTCTGAAATAATCTTTCCTTAACACTTTATCTATGACTTTTTCAATATTCATTGCATGGGCAAAGGCATAACACAGCCGCCTGTCTTTGAATATTTCCCTGTCCTGATTAAGCCACATCCCCTGTGCTGATCTCTCCTGATCATTAAAAAACCATATTTTATTAATATACCCTTTTTGAAACAAGGAACTTTTTGATTTCTCATGCCAGTATTTAGGCATTGTCAGGCCAAAGACATCAAGCTTGCCTTTTTTAAAATATTCCCATTGAAGATTACCATCCCGTATCACATCAAAAACTACTAAATCAACATTGAACCTGTTCTTAAAATATTTCCGATCTTTGGCCCACCAGTCTTTTTTCCTTTTAAATTTAATAAATTTTCCTTTTTTAAACTCGCTCATCTCATAAGCCCCGGTATTGGGAACAATTTTCCAATTATAGGTTTGGACAAATGTTTCATCAAGGGTTCCAAAATAATGCCTGGGTGTGGGTGAAATCCCCAGTTTCAGGTAAAGATCAGGCACGGCCTTGGTACTTTTTACACCAATAGTGTAGTCATCATAGACAAGAACTGCTTCTATTTCTTTTGTGTAGTAATCGTTATACCATGGTGCGATAATATGTTCCGAGCGCATGAATTCAAGGGTATAGACATAATCCCAGGCTGTTACAGGGGTACCGTCCGACCATCTGGCAGATTTGTCCAACTTAAAGTACATGGTTTTTTTATCATCCCCAAAAGCCCAGTGAGTGGCAAGCTCAGGAATAATATTGTCTGTATTGGGATGGATATTAATCAATGA
>JACNHV010000111.1 GCA_014383445.1 Candidatus Desulfobacula maris
CAGTTCGTCCTTATTAATAAAGCTGAGCAGTCTTTTTTCCGTCTCATTGATCATATGGCTATCCTTTATAAATTCAAAATTAACCTAAGCCTGGGCAGTACCAATGAATATATAACAAGGGGGTAAAATACAGTCAATGAAGATTATTTTGCTAAAAGCATTTACGAACTTGCTATACCTTCCAGTGGAAGGGTGATTGCCTTACTGGAGCATTATGGATCATGGCTTACAATCTCTATCGTTGATTACCCTGCTTGATTTTTTCCTTGGCTTGACTTTCTTTGCTTTGAACACTATTTTTATGCAAAATTTAATATGAGGCTAAAAAAACCATCTATATGAAAACAAGAATCATTACCATTGTGGGAAAATCCAACTCTGGAAAAACCACTCTTCTGGAAAAAGTGATTGCCCTTTTGACGGACAAAGGATACAAAATAGGATCTGTAAAGCATGCCCATGACGGATTTGAAATGGACAAGGAAGGAAAAGACAGCTGGCGCCACAGGAAAGCCGGAGCCCGGGCCACCCTTGTTATCACTGAAAATAAAATTGCCATGGTTAAAGATGACACAACCAGTTATATTGAAAAAATGCAATCTTATCTGTCTGATATGGATATTATTTTAGCAGAAGGATTTAAAAAACAAGACCTTCCTAAAATCGAGGTTTTCAGGACTCAAGGTGTGCACAAAGAACCCCTTTGTATGAAAGATGAAAATTTGATCGCCTTTGTTACAGATTCAGATTATAAACCAGACGTGCCGATATTTGGACTTGAAGATATAAATCATATTGCAAATTTCATTGAATTTAACTTTTTGAAAAATTAGCCCGGTGAAAAAAAAGATGAAACAAAATAAAAAATGGTGGGTATATGGCCCCGTCATTGTCCTATCCTTTCTCTTTATGGACTGCCTTTGCCTGGCAAATCAGGATCAAACCAGGGGCTATCATTCCATTACCCAATTTAAAAATGGAGCTGTAAACTGGACTACGGGGAATATTTCAGCCATTGGTAAAGCATCTCCCAAAGATAACAATGAAACCTCCCATGAGTTGGTTCCCGGATTGGCCAGGGCAGATGCCAATCGGCAGCTCATAGAAATTTTAAAACAAATAAAAATTAACCCGTCATTAAGCGTTGATGCCTATGCATCTAAAAATGATATCATTTTAGCGGGTATAGAAAAAACTGCAAGGGATGCCGTAATTTCAAAGCAATATTATACCTCGGCTCTTGCCGTGGAAATTATGATTGAAACCAGTATGTTTGGAGGATTTTTACAATTGGTATTGCCGGAAGAAATCCGACAGATACCTAAAATCAATCCGGAAATAAGTCAGGGGAAAAATGTTGCGATCATCGGCGAACCTCTCTTTTCGGGTTTGATCATCGATGCAACGGGGCTGGGGGTGGAACCTGTGCTTAATCCTGTTATTGTAAGCGAACAGGGCCATGCTATATATTCTTCTGCTTTTATCAGCAGAGACTTTGCCGTTCAAAACGGGGTATGCAAATATCTCAGCAGTATGGATCAGGCTTTAAAGGACAAAAGGATTGGCAACCATCCACTGATTTTCAAGGGATTGCGTAAGGAAGGCAAACCCAATACAGCCATTGTTATCAGCATGTCGGATTACAGCCTGCTGGAAAAAACAACGGAACGCCACAGTTTTTTAAAAGAATGCCGGATTATTATTGTAAATGATTGATAAAGGCTTTATCAATTAATCTTGTTATCCCTATAATTAAAGGATTTGCCATGAATACCTACATTCCCACCAGAGAAGATGCATTTGCATTATTAAAAAAATATAATCAAAAACAAGGATTAATCCGCCATGCTCTTTGTGTTGAAGCTGTCATGTGCCATTTTGCCCGCAGGTTTAATGAAGATGAAGAAAAATGGCGGGTCATAGGCTTGGTGCATGACCTTGATTATGAGAGATTTCCTGAAGAACATTGCCATAAATGTGTTGAATTGTTCAAAGAACACAATTGGCCTGAGGAATATATTCGGGCTGTTATAAGTCATGGTTGGGGAATTTGTACGGATGTGAAACCTGAAACCAATCTTGAGAAAACACTCTATGCCATTGATGAACTCACAGGCCTTGTGGCAAGTGCAGCCATTGTCAGGCCATCAAAAAGTATCCTTGATATCAAGGCAAAATCCGTGAAAAAAAAGTTTAAAGACAAAAGTTTTGCCGCAGCCATTGACAGACAGGTGATCCTGAATGGTGCACAATTCCTGGATATGGATCTTTCCGAATTGATCACACAGGTCATATTGGGAATGCAGCCTGTGGCCCAGGAGATTGGATTAAAAGGGAATTTATAAATTCATTCCATCAAAAAAAACATGGCGCCTGGGCAAAAACCACAAGCGCCATTTTAATCTGTTTTGTTAACTTAAGAAGGTCTTAAAAACCAAGACGTTTCAACGTTTCATAAGTGAGTGCGCCTATGCTCAGACCATTGTCTTTCTGGAATTGCTTGACAGCGGATTCCGTTTTAAATCCGTAGGCACCATCCACTGGACCAGGATTATAGCCCTTGGCGATTAAAGCCGACTGCAGCTTGGAGATAACATCAGGGGTCGTGTTGGTTTCACAAAGCACCTGTCGCCATTCCAATACACCTTCAGAGACTTTTGTCTCCTTGCTGACAGTTTGATACTCAGCTGGAATATCAATTTTTCGTACCTGGGCTTCAGCAGCGAGAGTCTTGATTTTGACTGTTTCGTATTTGGCCGGAATCTCCTCAACAAAAGTTTTGGCTTTCTCGACCACCACTGTTTTAGCTGCTTTGCGATATTCGGCCGGCATCTCAACTAGGCAGATTTTATTGCCTGTCCGGGTTGATTTCGGGTGCTCCAGGTTATGAATTTCATGCCATACAAGCCGTCCGGCTTGAACCTCTTTTTGTCGTTCGATCTTTTTATACTTGGCCGGAATGGTGGTTTTTTTTTCAGATGCCGAAGCGACCAGTTTTCTGACTTTAACAGTTTTATAAACAGCCGGAATGGTCTTGGTGACGGTGGTGGCAGATTTATCAACGACCTTTTTTTTGACTATTTTATATTCAGCCGGCACGTTTACGAGGCACATGATCTCACCAGTGGTGTTATCAACCCTTTGGATCAAACCACGCCCTTTTTTCCATACAATATGGGCTTCTTTGATCAGCATTTTTTCTTCAACCCACTTATAGGTGGCCGGTACTATCATCAATTCATTGTAGGCTTCACTGACCAGGACTTTTTCTTCAACCATCTTATATTGAGCAGGGATCGCTTTGATTTTATAACTTTCCTCTGCTACCAGTTCATCCTCGTAGACCGTTTCATAAACAGGGGGTAAAAAATGTTCATGGAAGCAATCTCCCGGTTTGGCTGCCGCCAAATCGATCCCATTTTTTTGGGCGGCATTCAACAGACAATCGCTGGCCTGGGCACCTCTTTTATCCAGGGAAGTTTTCCAGATTATTTTGCTGGGCCGGACAAGAATTTCTTTGGATTCTGAGCCGTATTTGGCCGGAATCGCTACCAGTTTTTTAGAGGCTTCGCTAACAAGGACATTCTTTTCAACCATTTTATAGGTGGCTGGTATAATTTCAAGTCTTTGACTTTTCTCTTTTTTCAGAACGGTTTTAGTAATTGTTTTATAGCCAGGGGGCACAAAGACCCGGGCGTAACACTCACCAGGCTTGGCATCTGGTGGTAACAATGGCGCATCGATTTCAGCCATCGGAGTTGAGGGTTTGGCTGAGGCTTTTTCGACCGCCAGCATCTTTTCAGACAGGTCCTGCTCTTTTTTTACTAGTTCGCTTTTAAGAACACCAAGGTCTTGCTGTTGTTTTTCCAGCGCTGCCTGCTGCTGTTGCAGTTCGGTCAGCTTCTGGTCAACCATGGCATTGTCACTTTGTTTTTGGCTGGTGGCACATGCGCTGGACATAAACAGCAGTGCCAATATAACCAGACCGAATTTGAATTGCTTTAAATTGTTTTTCATCCAAGCTCCTTATTTAAATTATAATTATTTAAGTTGTCATAAGACAACTACAGGATTAACGATCTATAGACTTGATGACTGGTCATCACACTAATTATTCCATCTGAGATCTGAGGGGCTTGAACAGCTTATACATCCAAAAAGAATGACCTGTCTTTCGTTAACCGTTTTAAACGAATTCACTGCTTATAATACTAAGATACTTTATTTCTCTTATCTCAAGCTAACGCTAAAAAAAATGATCTTTCTGTCAAGCAGAATTTGAAAAAAAATCTATGTGGCACTACGTCTTGGCGCTGAAAAAATTCTTGTATTAAACATTTCTGTGTCTTCCGTCACAAAAACATCACTTCCAACAATTCAAAATCCCTGTCAAGCTCCAGCTTGACAAGGTTTTTTCCGTCCCCGAACTGACCATGCTTTATCCGATGCCACCCATAAAATCCGGTTTGAGAAAAGCCGGATCAGGGTAGGCGTAAAATCCTCTGCCCGGTTTAGCCAAAAGAAGCGTCTTCCATGTTTTGTTTAATATGGATTATATCAGCATGCCGCCGTCACAGATGAGGCTTGCACCAGTTGTAAAAGAAGCCGCATCAGAAACCAGATAAAGCACAGCTCCAGACATTTCTTCAGGCTTTGCATATCGACCCATTGGAATCTGATCCACAGCATACTTGCAGATCTCCTCAGAAGAGATGATGGCACTGGCAAACTGAGTGTCTGTAAGCCCGGGTAAAAGCGCATTAACCCGGATTCCCTTTGGAGCCAATTCCCTTGCCAGGGTCTGGGTCATGTTCAGCAGTGCCGCCTTTGTGGCTGAGTATACTCCCTGGAACAGCCCAGGCTTTATGGCATTTACAGAGGATACATTCACAATGGCACCTTTGCCTTTCATCATGGGAACCGCATATTTAATCATGAAAAAAGGGCCTTTCAGGTTTACATCCAGGGTCTTGTCCCAGATCCCTTCATCTGCTGTGAGCATTTCACCGAAATGGGGGTTGGTGGCAGCATTGTTCACCAGGATATCCACGGCTCCATATTTTTCCATTATTTTTTCATACATGGCCTTGATCTGGTCCGGGTATCCCGTATGACAGGCCATGGCCTCTGCTTTGCCGCCTTTTTCCCTGATCCCGGCAGCGGCAGCTTCCAGGCTTTCAGCCTTCCGGCTCACCATAATGCATTGTGCTCCATGCTGGGCAAGTTTCTGTGCAACAGCCAGACCGATTCCCCTGCTGGCGCCTGTGATAACCGCAACTTTTCCTTCCAGGTCAAACTCGTTCATGCGTATTGTTCTCCATTTTTAAAATTGAAATATGAATTAATTTCCTCCCCCGGTCTGATTTGCCCGGCTTTGTCTGTTGCCTGCATGACTTTTTCCTTTCTTTGTTTTCATAGATTCCTATACACGGCAGAAGGCTTCTACCATCCCCACCATATGATCGGCAAACTGATCCACGGATACCTTTAATTTTTTATATTTCCATTGTTTCAAATACCATTCCTGCTGCATGGCCTTTATGATACTGGCCGTCAGACGATGATTTCCAGGTTTGAAAACACCTTGTTTCTCTCCTGACACAAGAATATCTGTGAGCATTTTCTGTGTGTGATCTTCCATGGATTTGACGGCAGCAATATTTTTGTAAACTCTTTAAACTCCATCAAGATTTCCTGAAAAAAATTATTTTGCTTTCTTATATGTTTTTAATATCCGTTTTACCAAAGAGGTTTTATGAACCTCATCTGCCCCGTCATAAATTCTTGCAGCCCGCTCATGGCGGTAAAAATAGGCCAGGATGGTGTCGTCGGTCAGTCCCAGTCCCCCAATCAACGGGAAAATTAGGGGCCCACAATTCCATTTTTTTTACCATGGCCTGTTTTTCCCTGGGTCTGGGCAGCAGGTCTTTAAAATCCTTTGCCAGAAATTCCCGTTCAAGAGGAAGGACATCCTTTTGTTCTTTTAACAACAGGGCTTGTTCCAGAGCATGTTCGTCAAACTGGTTCATGTCCCCGCTATCACTCACCTGTTTAATACAGACAAGAATTTTCATACTGCACCATACTCTGGAGGATGCA
>JACNHV010000395.1 GCA_014383445.1 Candidatus Desulfobacula maris
CCTATTCACTTCTTCAAGATGAAATTGTGGAAGCCTTGTCCATAGTGCTGGATAAAAGCCCTGATGCAACCAGAGAGTGGTTTGAAAAATATGAAAATAATTTTAATTTAACCGTTGAACACTTTGCAAACCGGGTAAAAGAATATCTGGATTCAAAATCACCGAATCACAGGATTATATTCCTGGTGGATGAAATTGGACAGTTCATTGGCAGCGATACCCACTTGATGCTGAACCTTCAAACGATTGTTGAAGATCTGGGAAGGGTCTGCAATGGTCGGGCTTGGGTTCTGGTAACTTCCCAGGAAGATATTGATGCAGTCCTTGGTGATATAAAATCCTCAAAGGCAAATGATTTTTCTAAAATTCAGGGACGATTTAATACCCGACTGTCATTATCCAGTGCCAATACAGATGAAGTGATTCAGGCGAGATTGCTTGAAAAACAGGACGATGCAAAAACTGAACTTGAAAATCTGTTTGCTCAAAAAGGAGATATCCTTAAAAATCAGCTCAGCTTTACCCATGACACATCCACGTTAAAAAATTATACAACCGCCCAGGACTTTGTAAATAACTATCCCTTTACACCGTATCATTTCCAACTGGTTCAAAAAATATTTGAGTCCATCAGAAAAGCGGGCGCAACAGGACTTCATCTGAGCCGTGGAGAAAGATCCATGCTGGATGCTTTCCAGTCTGCTGCCGTCAATATTGCTTCTAAAGAAATTAATGCGCTGGTCCCTTTGTATGAGTTTTTTCCCTGCATAGAAAGCTTTCTGGATACATCGGTTAAAAGAAGCATTGAACAGGCAAAAGACAATAAAGGGTTGGATACCCCTTTTGATATCCAGATTTTGGAAACACTGTTTTTGATACGATATGTGGACATTATCAAACCCAATATCGATAACCTTGTGACTCTTTGCATTGATCAGGTGGATGCAGACAGAATAGTCCTAAAGCAAAAAATTGACGAGGCGCTCCTGCGTCTTGAAAAAGAAAATCTGATCAGCCGTAATGGAGATTTGTATTTTTTCCTTACCAATGAAGAGCGTGAAGTCTCCCGTGAAATCAAAAGCGTTGAAATTTCCTCTCACGCTGAAACAGATCTTCTGGCAAGCATGATTTTTGAAGATATTTTGAAAGACAAATCAAAACATCGATATGTTCCATTTAAAAGAGATTATGCGTTTAACAGGATTTGTGATGGAAAACCCTGGCGCAAAATTATGGAGGACGATCTGGTTCTTGAAATCATCAGTCCAATGCATGACCAGTATTCGGTATTTAACCCTGGTAAATGCAATATGCATAGCCTGGACAATGACGGCACTGTTCTTGTCAAGTTGGACAATGACCCGGATCTTTTTTCGGCCATAAGGACCTATATCCAGACCGATAAATACATCAGGGATAAAAGTGATGCAGCAGCATCCACAAGCTTGAAACAGATATTAAGAGACAGGGCAGATGAAAACAGGGGCAGAAAAGACCGCCTTATATCAAAGGTTGAGGATCTAATCTTTAATGCGGAATACTACACACTGGGCAAGGCGCTGGAAATTACAGCCGCAACTACTTCCAAAGCCCTTGATGAATCCTTTGATTACCTGGTTCAAAATACGTTTTGCAAATATAATTACCTGTCCCAGGTTCATGATGACCCCATAAAAGAAATCAAACAAGTCCTGTTATCCGATGATATAGGCCAGGAACAGCTGGTTCTTGAATTTGCCAAAGGTGAAACCCAGGATATCAAAGAGATCAGAACGTTTATAGAATTGAAATATGCCAGCAATAATGCCATTGTGCTGGACGAGCTTGTCAAACATTTTGCCAAACGCCCTTATGGATGGCCTGAATTTCAGATCGTAATTCTTGTTGCCAGACTTTTCATGGGTGGAAAAATAAGTCTGATAGAGGATAAAAACAAGATAAGGCCCAAAGATGCCATTGCCTTGTTGTCCAAAACCCATCAATGGAAAAATGTCCAGATTTTAATCAAAGCCAATCTGTCAAACCGTGAACTCCAAACAGCACAAACACTTGGAAAGGAAATATTTGGTTCCCTTGCTCCGGATGGTCAGGAGAAAATAAGTCATTACATACGAGAGGGCTTGAAAAAATGGACAGTACCGCTGGATAAATACAAGACACTGGCAGATACAGGCAATTATCCCGGCAAAAAGGAAATTGATAACTGCCTGAAAATAGCCCGTACCATCCTTGATATCCATGATGCCTTTGAGATGATCAAGGAGTTTAATTCAAGAAAAGATAATCTTTTAGATGCCCATGAGGACCTGTTGGATCTTCAAGATTTTTTCAATAATCAGAAACAAACCTGGGAATCACTGCAAAAAGCATTAAACAAATTCCGTCCCAATAAAACCGCCATTGAAAAGGATGCGGATGCACACCAGGCATTGAAAAAAATGGAAGAAATCATTTCCGCTGCAAACCCCTACCAGATGCTCAAGGATGTCAGCACATTGGTTTCAAAAGTCGGGCAGTTTAATGATCAGATTCTGGGTGAAAAACGCAAATCAGCCAATGATGAAATTGATGGCAAAATCAGGCAAGTGTCAAAATTGTTAAATGAAAAACAGGCGGATGATGATTTTAAAAACAAAACCCTGTACCCACTTCAGAGTTTCAAGAAAAAAATTGACTATGAATACAGCATCCCCCAGATATCCTACAGCGTTAATGAAACCCAGGAAGCATTTGAGGACGCCCTTGAATCCATTGAAGAAAAATACCGTCCTAAAGACGAACCTGAAAAACCGGTTAAAAAGACTACAACCATAAAACCGGCCAATTTCAGGCATAAAGCTTATCTGGATACCGAACAGGATGTTACGGATTACATTGATAAGGTTCAATCTGAACTACTCAAAGCAATAAAAGACAATCTGAGAATACGGATTCTCTAATATAATCGATAAAGGTTGATAAATGGACACAGCTCAGATCAAGGCATATGCACCCAAGGCGAGAAATGATTTTATCAAAGCGGTAACAGAAAGGGCTGCTCGGTTCGGCATCCACGGGGACAACAAATTTGACACCATTGAATTTAAAGGTGATGTTGCCATTATCGGCACTCAGGTCTTTTCTAAAAAAGGCGGGGAACTCAGAGAAAGACTGGTCACCAAGGTTAAACAGCAGGGTTTTGAAATGTTTATCCGCTCCAATGCTTACACCTGGTTTAACCGGTTTGTAGCCATCCGATATATGGAACTGCATGATTTTTTGGATCATGGATTCAGGGTGCTCAGTAATACAAACGGATCTGATATCCCTGAGATTTTGGAACATGCCACCGAGGTTGATCTCCCCGATCTTGACAAAGAGAAAGTGGCGGAACTCAGGCTTGCTGGTGACAAGGACAATGAATTGTACCGGATGCTTGTGATTGCCCAATGCAATGCACTTCACAAAGCCATGCCCTTTTTATTTGAAGAAATTGATAATGAGGCGGAACTTCTTTTACCGGATAATCTCTTGCATACCAACTCACCTGTCAGAAAAATGGTCACAGAAATTGATGAAAATCTGTGGGTTGATGTTGAAATCATCGGCTGGATATACCAGTTTTATATTTCTGAGAAAAAAGATGAAGTTATCGGAAAAGTGGTTAAAAGCGAGGATATTCCGGCAGCAACCCAGCTGTTTACCCCCAACTGGATTGTGAAATACATGGTCCAGAATACGCTTGGCCGGATGTGGATGGCGACCTATCCAGACTCTTCCTTAAAAACCAAAATGGAGTACTACATTGAACCGGCAGAGCAGGATAAAACAGCCCCCCAGGACTTGAATCCTGAGGGCTTGAGCTTTTTTGATCCTGCCTGCGGGTCCGGCCACATTCTTGTGGAAGCCTATGATATCCTCAAGGAAATTTATCTTGAAAGAGGATATCGAACCCGGGATATCCCCCGTTTGATTCTTAAAAAAAATCTTTATGGCCTTGATATTGATGACAGGGCTGCCCAGCTTGCCTGTTTTGCTGTTTTAATGCGTGCCAGGAAAGATGACAGGCGGCTATTTGGCCGTGATGATTTGACTTTAAATATCATGTCTATTGTTGAAACCCCGTCAATCGATGATCTGTTTATCGATCACTCCAATTTTTTCCAGGGAGATGCCTATGCAGAAGCCAGAACCATAATGAAAAAGCTGCTTGATCTGTTTAGCCATGGCAAAACATTCGGGTCATTGATTCAGCCCCCCCCGGACATTGCCGGTAAGATAGATATTGTAAAAGCAATAGTTGATGAAAAACTGGGCAACTGGTTTTCAAAAAGCGATGTCCTGATACTGAAAAAACTGGTTGACCAGGCCTGTATTATATCCCGGCAGTATGACTGTGTGGTGGCCAACCCTCCATATATGGGGAGCAAGGGGATGAATCCTTTGCTCAAAGGATTTCTAAAAGACAATTTTCCTGATGTAAAATCAGACGTTTTCTCTGCATTTATCATTCGGAATATTGCTTTCACACTACCCAAAGGGCAGCTCGGCTTTATGTCACCTTTTGTATGGATGTTTATTTCATCCTATGAGAAATTAAGGAAGTTGTTAATCAATGAAAAGACCATCACGTCACTGATTCAACTCGAATATTCAGGATTTGATGGGGCAACTGTGCCTATCTGCACGTTTACATTAGAAAATGAGTACACCACTGGTTACAAGGGCGGATACGTAAGACTTTCTGATTTCAAAGGTGCGGCAATTCAGGGACAGAAAGCCTTGGAAATTATTCAAGCAGCAAGAAAAACTGGCAAATAATGATGAAATTTAAAGAAATTATCAATCATAAGGAATTCATATCACTGGTTGATCTTGGAATGGCTTACCGCAAAGCCAAAGCCGATCTTTTTTACTCTTCCAGGGCTTGTAAAAAAGCATTATCCGTTTTTGAGTCCAAATTACCGAACAAGCTCAAGGCCATCCATAAGTTGTTATCTGGAGGTCAAGCCCCATCAATTCCATCAGGTTCATGGACACTGGTCCCGAAGGGAATCGAGGACAACGAACCGGAAACGGATTTCATCAGCTCTGATCCTCAACATCTTTGGCAATTGTATCGCCAGCAGGCCCAAAAAAGCTCTCATAAAAAAGTCAAAACAGAATTCCGACTCATGGAGAAGCTGCCAATCGATTTTCATGTTTTTGCAGCTTTATGGATCAACAAAGTGGGCCATAAGTTTGAACAAAAGCTGACTGATTCTGCCCGAGCCAACAGGCTGAGACGCGGAAAAGGGGAAAATCTCAACCTGTTGTCTCTTGGCTCAACAAAACCCTACCTGTTTGCTTATCGCAAATGGCGTGATGATGCCTTTGATGCCATCAAAAATGCCCTTGATCAGGACAAATCCGTTGTCGCTATTACCGCTGACGTGACTTCGTTCTACCACAGGCTTGATGTCCGTTTCATGATGAAGGATGATCTTATCAAAAAAATCGGCGTTAAGCTGAATAAGAAAGAACAAACTTTACATGATCTGTTCATCAACTCCCTTCATCAATGGGCACAGACAACTCCGTTGAAACGAGGTCTTCCGGTCGGACTGGCCGCATCATCCATCATTGCCAATGTTGCATTGTTTGAACTGGATCAGCTTTTTGAAAAGGAAGTTGCACCACTGTATTACGGCCGGTACGTGGATGATATCATTCTTGTTATGGAAAATGGAGCCGGATTCAAAAAATCGGTCGATGTCTGGAGCTGGTTGATCAAGCGCATGGATGGTGTCCTGGGTTGGGAGGATGAACACGATAGAACGATCCTGCAATACAAACAGCACTATCTTGAAAACAGTGATGTCACTTTTTCCAAGGAAAAAACTAAAATCTTTCTGCTTTCCGGTATAGGCGGTCATTCCGCTCTATCTTCCATCCGTCACGAGGTTCAGGCACGGTCCAGTGAATGGCGATCACTCCCGGATCTTCCCAGTGACTCCACCCGCCTTGAATCCATGCTGTTAACTGCAATTCAGAAAGATGGGCTCTCCTCTGACAGCCTCCGAAAGGCGGG
>JACNHV010000115.1 GCA_014383445.1 Candidatus Desulfobacula maris
CTGGTTTTTCATTTAAAATAAAATCCCTTGCTGTAATTTCTTCAATTGAGAATGGCGTAAGACTATAAGTCCCGGGAAGATCAATAATCCTCAAGTCATATTTTTTATGCTGTAACTTTCCTTCTTTTTTCTCCACAGTTACGCCCGGCCAGTTTCCTACTTTCTGCCTTGCGCCTGTAAGGTTGTTGAATATGGTCGTTTTGCCGCTATTGGGGTTTCCCGCAAGGGCGATAGTTAATTTTTTATTCATATCATCCTTTTTTAAATCTAACATTTTCAACAAAAATATTTGCAGCTTCGTCAACCCTAAGTGATATATGGTATCCTTTGATAACCAGTTCAATGGGGTCTTTCAGGGGTGCATATTTTTCAACATATATTACTGAACCTCTATTGATTCCCATCTCAAGCAGTCTGCGTCTTAAAACACTTTCTCCTGAAACTTTTCGAATAATTCCTTCCTGACCTGTTTTCATTTGACTGAGCAATATGGGGGATTCTAAAACATCCCAGGATTCTTTGTTCATATCCTGTCTTGAAGTTTTTATCTGGTCAAGGGGTTGAACCCTTATTTTTTCTGCCATTCCCGCACCTAAAACCAGACGGTTTTCCCGGGTTGCAATCACCATCTGGCCACCAAAGCCAACAGAGACAATTTCAATTGGATCCCCAATTTTAAGCCCCATTGAAGAAATTCGCAGCTGCATATTTTTCCCGGCTTCAAAATCCTTTACAATCAGTTTTTCCCCTTGCCTTGCCTTGTTAAGAGATACAATAGTATTTCGTTCTTCCATACACCTGGAACAAATACCGTATATTTCCATTTTATGCTGAAGCATGTGGAACCCATAAACCTCTGCCACCTTGAGTTGTTGCCTTTCTATCTCCTCATCCTTAAATTCCAGTATTCTGTTGCATTTTGTACAGACCATATGGTCATGGTGCAACCCAAGATGTCTGTGCTCATATTGTGTCTCTTTGTCATCAAGCTCTATTTTGCTTGCAAATCCAAACCTGCACAAAAGCTCCATACTGTTGAATACTAGACCTTCATCAAGCTCGATCTTATCTTTTCCAAGCTGTGCAAGGATATCCTTGATAGTTACATGATGCTCAAGTTTTAAAAACGCCTCCAAAACTTGAAGCCTTGAATTGAAATTATCAACGCCCTGTTGTTGAAACAATCTTTTAAATTGTTTTTTTTCTTGTTCATGCGTATCAATCATTAGTTTTTATCCCTTAAAAATAACGCTCTAAGATATTATAGCCGGCTGTTGATGTCAAGCAAATGACTGCTTAATTTTTACATCAGAGAATAGAATTTAATTTGGATAAAAATTTTAAATGTATGATATTGTGTACTCCATTAAATCGAGGTTTGAACTGACTTTTACCGAAGAGAGAATGAAAAACCATATGCTTTCCCAATATCTTTTAAAAGACTTGACCATAAAAGATAAAATCATCCAAAACAGGCTTGTGCTTGCTCCCATGGCAGGGCTTGGCCATATTGCCTTAAGACAGCTCATCTCTGAATTTGGCGGATTTGGCCTTTTGTTTACAGGAATGTGCAGTGCAAAAGCTGTTCCCCTTGAAAATCCCGATGTATCCCTGGTGTTTAATTGGCGGAAGGAAGAACTTGAATATCTTGTCTGCCAGATCTTTGGATCTGATTCGGAAGGCATGGCAAAAGCTGCTGTACGAATAGAAAAAGAGGGCTTTTTCGGGGTTGATCTTAATTTTGGTTGTTCCGTGGCAGCGATCTGCAAAAAAGGATGCGGGGCTGCTCTATTAAAAGACCCTGACCTTTCATCAGAAATCGTAAGGGCTGTTAGAAAATCTGTATCTATCCCTTTATTTGTTAAATTCAGGATGGGTTGGGATAACAATCCCCAATCTTCAGTTGATATGGCTAAGAGGTTTGAAGATGCCGGGGCTGATGCACTCACCTTCCATCCCAGGGTGGCACCTGACAGGAGGAACCGGCCTCCCCAGTGGGATGTTATAAAACTTGTAAGGCAGGCAGTTGAAATCCCTGTTTTTGGTAATGGAAATCTTTTTCTGGCAGAAGATGGTGCCAAAATGGTTGAACAAACATCCTGTCAGGGACTTTCTATCGGCCGCATGGCTGTTGCAAAACCCTGGCTGTTTGCCCAGTGGACACAAGATTTTTCTCCCAGGGAAGATATTTTTTATACCACGGCCATGAGAATGACACAGATTCTTTTAGATCATTATACTGATCATTTTAGCGTCAAGCTGTTTAAAAAATTTTCTCCTTATTTTTGTGCAAATTTTAAATTCGGACATCATATTTTAAAAAAGCTGAACCGCGCACAAACAATGGATGATATCAGAAACAACCTTGATTCAATATTTGAATCCAATCCTGAAACTCTTTTGAGACCAAACCTTAATTTATTCTTGTAATATAAAACAAAGACTACAACCCCAGTATTGCCAACCCCTCTTCAAGCTCAAAATAAGGCTTAAGATCATATTTATATCCTGGCACACCAAAATATATCGCCAGGCTCTCGCCAATAACTTTTAAGCCTTCTGCAAGCCTGTCATTATCCAGTTCATAAAAAGTGATTGAGTTCATGCCGCCTGTCATACTGGCTGAAACATAGGGGCCTTTTTTATTCAAAAAATCAGGCAGAACAGGTGCCATAAGATATCGTTTTGCAATTTCTTTTGTACTTTCCGGGGGATAAGTGACATTTGAGATAATAACCATTTGGTTCTCCTTTTTGTATCAATTTTATGTATTTCAATTTTAATAAAAGTATGGTCATATAAGGCCCTGCCTGTCAAATCTTTTTAATTGTATCCACATTTTCAATGACAATTAAAATGTGTATCAGATATTGCTATTTGACTTTGGGGTAAGACCTTCTTAGAATTGGGGCTTACTTGAATACATTAAAAAGGTGTACAGATAATGACAAAAAAAATTGATGCTAGAAAACTGGAATGTCCGGCACCTGTGCTGAAAACAAAAAAATACCTTGAACAGGAAGATGTTACTGAAATTGATGTTCTAGTTGATAATGATGCTGCTGCGGAAAATGTAAGCCGATTCTTAAACTTTCAGGGATTTGAAGTCTCTGTGACTTCTGATGGTGCCACTTTGATCGTGTCCGGTCAAAGAGATCCTGAAAAAGCAAAAACCCGACAAACCATTTCTGAAACTGTTAAAACAAAAGATGACCATTACACCCAGAAAATTTTAGTCATCATCTCTTCACAACAGATCGGAAAGGGGGATGATACACTTGGCCGAAAACTTATGGTCAATTTTGTTAAAACCTTGAAAGAAATGGGCCCTGATCTCTGGCGCCTGGTATTGTTAAATCACGGGGTAAAATTTTCCACCAAAGACTCCCAGATTCTTGAAGAGCTCAAGGAACTTAAAGCCCTGGGAGTTGTAATCCTTGTTTGCGGGGCGTGCCTGACCCATTTGGGATTAATGGACGATAAAGTTATCGGTGAAACTACCAACATGCTGGACACTGTGACTTCTATGCAGATAGCTGATAAAGTCATTCACCTTTAACCTTTTCCAGCCATTTTCAAGGACTCATTATAAACCGTGTAAAAATGTTTGTGGTCCAGTAAGGCACGGGATAAAAATGGCTGAAGATGAGAAATATTGCCCTGATGAAGGATAGCGTTGACACTGAAATTCAAAGACGTTAAATTATCATTGGTATTGAATTTATTGCTGACCCAGACAATACAAATCCTGCGTCTCAAAGACATATCCATAGTATTCATCCTGTCAATAATTCTTGCCATTCCCTTATTTTCATCAAACGCGTCATCAATTATCACCAGATGATAAATATGGTATTCTAGTTTTTTCAGTGCCTCTTTGGCATTGGCTGCAGACTCAGTATTCAGGCCCATCTGTTTAACCACTGAAAACACCTTTTTTCCTAAATCATCGCCATTTATACAAATCAAAGCGTTCATAGTTTACTCTCTTCCTTAATAACCATGATCGATTTCCAAAGAATTAATATTGGTTGTGGACTCGCCCCTGGCGCTTTTTATCGAATCAAGGCCTCGACCCACAATATCCTTGCGTGATGCATATGAGGATGCGATATCTTCACTGATATTCCCATCTTCATAAAGAGAAAGGATATATTCATCAAAAGAAATCATGCCCTGGGCCTTGCCAGCGCTAATAATCTCATTAAATGTCTTGCCTTCGGATTCTCCATTAAGAATGGAATCTTTTACCCTCAAATTCGACCCCATAATTTCAAAGGCTGCCACCCTCCCACCACCGATCTTTGGCAGCAGCCTCTGTGCGACAACCCACCTGATGGTATCTGCCAGACGAATTCTGATCTGTTTTTCTTCTTCCGTGTGAAACATCCCTAAAACACGATTAATGGTTTGGCCGGCATCTATGGTATGCAATGTTGACACAACAAGATGCCCTGTTTCAGCTGCAGAAAGACCTATTTCCACTGTTTCCCTGTCTCGCATCTCACCCACCAGGATTACTTTTGGTGCCTGGCGCAGGGCAGCTCTTAAGCCCGTTGGAAAGGTATCAAAATCAGCTCCCAGCTCCCGCTGGTTAAAGGTGGATTTTTTCTGGGGATGTTGATATTCAATTGGATCTTCAAGGGTGATGACATGAACCGATTTTTTTTCATTGATTTTATCCAGCAGCGCAGCAAGGGATGTTGATTTGCCGGAACCAGTGCCTCCCGTAACAAAAATAATCCCGTTTTTCTCTTCTGCCATGGTGTAAAATGCCTTGGGCAGATTCAATTCTTCAATAGTGGGAATTTTTGTCTCAAGTTTTCTTAAGACAATGGAGTACTTTCCTGATCTTGAAAAAATATTCACCCTGAACCGCGCCTTACCGCCAAGTTGATAGGAAAGGTCGCAAGACCCTTCCCTGATAAGGGTTTCCGTCAATTTTCGATTATTATTAATCAAATTCAATGCAAATATTTCAGTTTGAAAGGGTGTCAACACTTTAAATTCAGGTTCCATATCCACTGCAACCAGCTCACCGGAACTTTCAACCTGGAATGGTTTGCCCGGCGTAATGTTCAAGTCTGAAACATTGTCATGGGAGTCCAGCATTTTGGAAAGAATATGGTCAATCTGTTGTTTCTTCACGCCATCCTCCTCTTAGTTTTAATTTAAAAAAACAGGAAACCATTTTTATAAAATCAGAACTCTTCCTAAAATAAAAGCTGAATAGTCATAAAAAACTTTAAGCTTCTGTAAAATCAGTGGGCTGAGTCTTTAGGAATGGCCTGAACAAAGATTTATTATTCGCCTTGCTATAAGCCTCATCAGGGCTGATCCACCCTTTTTGGTACAATTGCATGATGGCTTCATCCAGCAATTGCATTCCATATTTCTTTCCCGTCTGAATCATGGAAGGAACCTGATGCGTTTTACCTTCCCTGATAAGGTTTCGCACAGCAGGGGTTGCCACAAGAATTTCCATGGCAGCACATCTGCCTTTTTTATCCACCCTTTTAAACAATACCTGGGCCACAATAGCCCTTAGGCCATCTGATAATGTTGATCGTATCTGGGCTTGCTCAGTGGAGGGGAACACTTCAATAATTCTATCAACAGTTTTAGCGGCGCTGGAGGTATGCAGGGTACCAAATACCAGGTGACCTGTGGATGCAGCCTCTATAGCAAGGGCAATGGTTTCAAGATCTCTTAACTCCCCCACAAGGATAATATCGGGGTCTTCACGCAGGGCTCCTCGTAAGGCCGATGCAAACGTCTGTGTATGCAACCCCACCTCCCTGTGACTCACTATACATCTCTGACTTCTGTGTACAAACTCAACAGGATCTTCAACCGTAATAATATGATCTTTTCTGACTCGGTTTGCCTGGTCTATAATTGCGGCAAGAGTAGTTGATTTGCCGGAACCCGTTGGCCCTGTGACAAGCACCAGTCCCCTTGGGAGTTCGGCCAGTTTTGAAATAAC
>JACNHV010000109.1 GCA_014383445.1 Candidatus Desulfobacula maris
GATATGATATTTTAATGTGAAATAAGGAAATCTCATGACTGACTTGAAACGGAGATACACTGACCATCTGGAACAATCCTCTGACCACGACCTATTAATCCGGCTGCATACAAAAATGGATAGCGTATGCAAAACGTTGAAAGAGAAGAATGATAGCATCAATCACACTATTGAAATCCTGAACAAGAATTGTCTCCATCAGCGAGAAGTTTGTGATACTGTTTTGGAAAAGAAATTGCCAGGCGCGACGTTCTGGAAACTGGTTAGTATCCTGATTGTTGTTCTTAGTATTTTATTCACAACTGCAATTACAAATCGGGTGGATGTAACAAAGAATACATCAGTTATTTTACAGAACACAAAGCAACTTGACAAAAACACGGCAGTTCTTGAGACGGTGAGAGGGAAATGAAAACCCTGGAAGAACTTTTACGGATGCGTCTCCGGACTCGGAATGGTATCGAGTTTACGCCGGATTTCCGGGTGGCTGTTCAGACCCCAAAAGAAGGCGGACAGCACATTTTAATTCATCAGATGCAAAGTGACCGGTCAGATTTGACGCTGGAGTTTATTGTTAAAAACAATCAATTAATACCTTATAAGACGGCAAGATGAATATAACAGCGTTTGACATAGCAGAAAGATTCCAAGGTGTAAAAGAGGTTAATGGTGCGTTAGATAATCCAGTAATAATGTCAATGCTAACCCTCGATAATTCCTGGCCGCAACATGACGAAATTCCATGGTGTTCTGCTTTTGTGAATTATATTTGCTGGCTGCTTAGACTTCCACGATCAAAGAGCTTAATGGCCCGATCATGGATCAGAATCGGTTCATATATAGAGTTGAAAGATGCGGAAAAAGGACTTGATGTTGTTGTTTTAAAACGAGAACTTAATAGCCATGGTCCAGAGGTTTTAAATGCCCAGGGTCACGTCGGGTTTTATGCAGGGCACAATAGCAGGGAAGTTTTTGTTTTAGGCGGCAACCAAGGAGATGCGGTGAATGTAGCGGGGTATGACATTAAAAAAATTTTGGCAGTCAGGAGATTGATATGAAAAAAATAGCAGCGGTTATTATTTTTGTTTTTATGGCGGGGATCGCAGGTGCAAGCACCTATACTGCAATTGGCACAATCTCTCCCGGCACCAGGGCCAGGTCCTCAACAATCAATGATCTTAACTCAAACATTGCAACAGCTTTCGCTTTATTACCTGACGAGGATGAACTAGCCCTCGGCACATTTAACGCTGCCCTTGATACAGGGACTGCCAATACATATCTTGTCAGCCTGCCGACGACTCCGGCCGCATATGTTGATAATATGCAGGTTGTAATGATACCATTGAATACCAACACAGGTGCGTCAACAATTAATGTTGATTCCCTGGGCGTTGTATCTATCCGGCTGCAGGATGGGAGTACAGCTTTGTCAGCCGGCGATATTGTTGTGGGGGTGCCTGTTGAATTGAGATATAGTTCAGTAACAGGTTTTTTCCATATCAACAGGGCTCCAGCAACTTCTGGGGCTGTCCTTGATTCAGACTTTGATGCAACAACTTTTCTTTATGCTACCTCTGACAATAGCCCTCAGGCGAAAACCCCGACAGAAGTCCGGGCAATCCTGAATACATCAAAGGGTAATTTAACAGGGAAGATTGCACATGCCTCAAGCACAGATGCAACTTACAACATCCCGGAAGATCAACATTATGGTGGATCTGCCAGCAATGGTGATGCGGATGCAATAGAAATGGATCTTGACGCGGCCCTTGCTGGAATGAGTATTATAATTAGGGACGGTGCCGGCGGTGTTATAACGCTGGACCCTAACGGCACAGATTATATAGTTTATGATGGGACAGCTGGTTCGGCAGGTGAGGCTTTTATAAGCTCCGGTGCAAAATATGATTTTATGACACTTGTTTGTTATGATGCTGGCGTATGGGAGGTTGTTGGACATGACACTAACGGATGGACGGAAGAGACACCTTAAATAGGAGGCATGATGATTAAAGGTAAATTCAGGGCATGGCTATCATTTTATGTGGTTACACTATCATTTGTTTTTATTTTTTTAATTACGCTGAGTGAAACTGCCCAGCAAGCCAAAACAAACGACATCGTTTTAGGGTTTATTCTTGGTACTGGTCTTGCTGCTATAATTGCGTTTTATTACGGGTCGAACGATACTCCTCCAAAAATTGACGGGGTAAAGGATGAAAAAGATCCTTTATAAAGATGTAAGAGAATTGATGTTGCCAGGTGATATTATTGCTTTTGGTGGGAATGGTTTTATCTCAACAATAATAAAAGAAGCCACAAAATCAAACGTTTCTCATATTGGAATTATCATGCATGTAAAGGTTCCCTATGTAAAGGGATATATAAATCAGATCATTGAAAGCACGAGCTTGGGAGATGGGTTTGCCGGGGTCCAGATTAACCGCATGAGTATTCATATTGAGAAATATAAAGGAGACATCTGGTGGTTGCCATTGTCACCGGAGGCCCGGGGAAGACTTGATCAGGAAAAGTTTTTCACATTTTTGTTGAACCAGGTTGGGAAGAAATATGATGCAAGGCAGGCATTCCATTCTGCAATAGACTTCTTACCGGATACAGTTGAAAATTTTGATAGGTTGTTTTGTTCTGAACTTGCCGGGGCTGCATTGGAATCTGCCGGAGTTATCCCGCCAGTAAATGCAAGCGAATTAACTCCGGCAGATGTTTGTATGTTCGATATTTATAAAGGCGTTTATCAGTTAAAAGGTATTGAAAAAGAAACTTAATATTATGTTAAGTCGTGAGCGAAGCGATACCGATCTTCAACGGCTTATTCTTCGCTTCCACTACCTTTTGTTATGCCAAAATGTTTGGGTTTTAATTGGGATCCGCTTATTAGTATCGCAACAAGTACCCACCAACCAGAATGGCCTTCTATAAAAATAGCCCATCCGAACAAACCCCATATTATTAATTCATATAAAATTGAGTAAATTGTAAATGTTATTAAATTAATTTTCATTTTGTCAAAGCCCTCCTATGCGAAGAATAAGTGATTATACAGGTCTGCACATCACACAATTTTTGTGTGATATCCAGGTAATAAGTATTTGTTAAAAAAATTTTTCCTTGTTTAAATCAAACGCCTCTTTCTCTGGAGTTGTAAAAACCGGAGCACAGTTTGAATATGGGATAAACGATCCATTATCATACATTGGAAATAAAACCTGTATCCGGTTAAAAAAATATTTTAATTCTTTCAGCTCCATCAATGCCCTGGGTTTCTGATTTATCTGCTTTGCTGTCTTGTTCACTTCCATGAATTCATAACCCTGATTGAGAGCGTACCTTTTAAGATACCTGTCAATATCACGCCTTAAACTCATTTCTTCCTGCTTTGGCGTTAAAACTTCTCTTTCAAAAATAACCCGGGTCCCGATTGTTTGCTTAACCATGTCTATAATTTGCGATTTAAGAGGTATACACGGCCCTTGCTCACTTCCGCCCTCCTTTGTTTCAAACAGTTCAAATAACGGCAATTGTTCTTCTTTGGAATGCGTTTTTGCTCTTGTTGCCTGTTCCTTTTCTATTGCAATAACGAATTTTAAAAACAACTTGTCTTTTGGTGCAAAAATATGGGCTACTTGTTCTCTATATGGGCCGGCTATTTTGTCATACCTGGTTGCCCGGGAAACCGCTTGTTCTAACCACTCGTTTGATCTTATCCGGGTCAACAAACAAACATGTGTTATGGCTGGAACGTCTAATCCCTCGTACCCGATCGCTATTGTTACCATAGCGGGAATATTCTTTTTAAACTTTTCTATGTTTTCGCGGCATTCTTTTTCTTCTCCATGGCTTGTTGCAAGAACAACCGGAATTTTTAATTGTTCTAAATATGATAAGCAACGTCTTGCATCTCCTATCCTTGCACATATAAATAATATTTTTGCTCTCGGGTTCTTTTTTTTTGTGTCAAGCCAGTGTACCAGCGCATTATCTATAAGTTGATTAGAAAATTCGGTTTCCAAAGCAGTAAACAAAGCGCTCGAATAATCTTTTTCCTCAACAGACTCAAAACTGTTTACTGATACAGTATCCCCTTTATGTGTTTTCCATTCAAAAGAGCCATCAAACAAATGGAAGTCTAAAGGGAGTATCGCTTGTTCTATTAATGCTTCTGATCTTGGATATGTTATAGAATATGTATTTTTGGTCTGGGTTAAGTCTACGTACCCATTTTTGTATTTCATAAAAGCTATTTGTTGTTTGTCTGCTCTAGACAATGTTCCGCTCATATAGATTACAAATTCAGCAGCGGAGACAAGATCTTTTGTGGATTCAAACCACGGACTATCCATAGATATATGATGGCACTCATCATAGATTAATACGTACCTTCGGTTCTGAATCGTCTGAAGAACATATTTCTGTTTATCGTGTCCCAATGCTTGAAAAGTAGTTATAAAACCATGAAGCCCGCGGCAAGGGTTTATATCGTTGGTGCTTGCCCTTAGTGATATTTTAACATTAAATAGTTTTTGGAAAAAAGTATCCATGCAAACTTGTTCTGCTTGCAGTTGAAGATTACTCCTTGGTACAACGAGACAAATATTATCTGCAAGACCTGCTTTTATAAGTTTCCCAGCGTTTACGCATACGCTCCCCTTCCCAGCTCCTGGGCAACAAGATAATATAATATTCTTTATATCTTTAAACTTTGTATCTCTATTTATTATACCATCAATACATTGGTTTAATTCACTCTGATGTTTTCTTAATTTTATTGTCATATGTTTCCCTAAAATAGTTGGGGTTGTGCTTGGGTTATTTATAATTATCCCATGCTTCTTTTATTGTTTTATATTTTCTCCACATAAAGGAATCTATAAACCTTTTGAATCTTCTTGCTTCCTTACTTGCCTTTGTTTTGCCAAGATAAGGCATTATGTATGGATCAAATTTATTTTGAATAATCTTTTCACATCTATAAATATCTTGCTCTATTGTTGTGTCGTAGCCACACAAAACATAAACCCTCATTTTTAATTTATATTTTTGGGCTATTTCTAACCCTCTGATCATAAGAGCATCATCCTGTATCCTATCCCAAGCAAAAAAGCACCATTTCAACCAGTTTGTTTTTTTTAATGCTTCTGCTTTTTCTTCATCCAACAGCCTTAAATCGTAGCCGTTAGCATCCTCAAGGATTAAATCAGCATCCCAAATTTCTTCAAATGTTTCTTTCCAGCGTGGGTCTTGAAAAGTGTTGTTATTTAAGAGCAAAATATTTTTAAATTTAGGATTATGGAAATCCCAAATACTGTGATGCTCAACGTCTGGATGATTCATTTTAGGCACATAACAAAAATCGCATGTATTAAAACATGGCCTGAACGTATACCCTAAGCTTGATTTAAGCCCATATAAACTATAATCAGGCTTCATTACTTCTACTTCTTTAGGTAAAATTGTTTCTGGGAAAACAGGCCCGCCATATTCATCGGCAATAAACTGATTTTTATTGCGTTCAAACAGAATTGAGGCATATGTATAATCTGCTGGAAAAATAGGTGCATTAAGCATAACTTCGTCGCCCTCTGCTTTGTGGTATGCCGATATTTTCATTAAAGCCAAATTGTGTTTTGGTGCATCCGTAAGTAGATTAATTTTCATTATTGTTCCCTATTTTTATAAATTCATTTTCACCACATTCAGAACAACTAATTTTTTTTTCAAACTTTTTTATTGTCCATTCGTGATAGCAGTTTTGACACGATGCTTTATATTCTTTTTTTAATAATTTTGCATCTTCCATTTTGTTCTCCTTTAAATTTTTTGCGTCAAGGATAATATTATAGTTTGAATCACTTAAAACAAAGATGGTTGTGCTTGGGTTATTCTTTGTTCGGCAATCTTAATATATTCAGGGTTCAACTCGCAGCCTATATAATTTCTGTTGTTTTCTACAGCAA
>JACNHV010000256.1 GCA_014383445.1 Candidatus Desulfobacula maris
GACTGATGGTTTTTTCTCACTACTCAAAACTCAAATCTCACTACTTTCATATAAATTGTTGACACGCTCTATTTTGTCCCCAACCTTAATTGTCCCGCCTTTGAGGATCTTGGCAAATACGCCTTCCTTTGGCATAATACAATCTCCTGTCCGGTAAAATATAGCACATTTTTGATGGCACTCTTTTCCTATCTGGGTGATTTCCACGAGAGTGGTTTCTCCAAGTTTAAAAACCTGACCTATGGGCTGGCTTTTCCAGTCAATTCCCGTTGTTGCAATATTTTCAGCAAAATCCCCAAAGTTTAGTTTAAAATCCTCACTGCTGGCTTTTTCAATACTTTCTGAAGCCAGAAAACTTAATTGCCTGTGCCAGTCGCCGGCGTGAGCATCATCTTTGATCCCGTGATTTTCTAAAAGTTCCGCCTCAGGGACACATTTTTTTATGGTACCTTTTTTTTTGCTGACGGCAATGGAAACTATTTTCATTCATATTCTCCTAAAAAATAAGTTCTAAATCCAAGGTTTTTTATATCACTTTGTAGTATAAAAATGCAATATAAAAACAATGCTTTCAATGTATATCAAAATTATGTATACTAATTTAGTATAATAAAGGAACTCAATGAAACTTTCAACCAAAACACGCTATGGAACAAGGATCTTGATTGAACTTGCATTGCGGGTAGATCAGGGTGCCATTCAGGTTAGTCAAATATCTTCTAAACAAAAAATATCGGTAAAATACCTTGAACAGCTTTTGTACACTTTAAAGCAAGCCGGTATTGTAAAAAGCGTGAGGGGTCCGAAAGGTGGGCATTTACTTGCAAAAAATTCTAACGAAATATTCCTTGGCCAGATTGTCCGGCTTTTTGAAGGTCAGACAGATTTGGTGGAATGCATCAGTTTTCCTGAAAAGTGTGAAATGTCTGCAGACTGCCTTGTTCGTAATGCATGGCATGATGCCACATCAGTTTTATATGAAAAGCTTGATGGTATCAGTATCGCCGATTTGATACACGACAATGGTAAAAATAACCCGGCTGCCTGCCAGTCTCTGTAATCCTTTGTTCATGCAGCAAGAGGAATGCACACCACTGACAACATTGTCAGTGGTGTGCATCAGTGTGTAATAGATAGATTTAATTAGCCCCGAGAATATTTTTGATCTGCTGAAGTATTTTTGAATCGCTGTTCTGTATCATTTTGACAAGGTTTTCCTGATCAGATGAAAGTCCTTTTGCTCTGGGAATATCGGTTTCAGGCTCAACCTCAAGGATCTGACAAATGGTATTTACCAGAATTTCGGGAGTAACTGGTTTTTCTATTGTCCGTCTTGGTTTAAGCCCGGATGTGAAGGCATTGAAGCTTTTTATGTCTTCACTTGCAAATTCATTTCTGGCATGAGCTGTAATAACGATGATAGGCAGCTTGGACCATTTGTCATTCTTTCTTAATGTGCGGATTAGTTCAATCCCGGATTTTCTCGGCATGACCATATCAAGGGTCATCAGATCCGGCATTTCCTTTTCAATCTTTTCAAGGGCATCCTGCCCGTCAACAGCAGAATCCACCATGAAGCCTACGTCCTGAATACAAGTGGCCAGAAAATTTCTTACATCAGGCTCATCATCCACTACAAGTATTTTTTTTTCAGAAGCTTTTACCATAGATTCATCCTCTTCTATTTAATGGTTGCTTAATTCCTCTGCTTTTTAAGCCTATTGGTTTTAATTCCAATTTTATTAATCATTATCCGGACCTATTTTTCCCATGGCCTTTGTCAGTTCCATGAGAACTCCAAGTCCTTTGCTGATTTCAGGGTTAAATCCGGCAGATGCAAGTCCGAAAACTCCGATACTTTTTGCATTTTCAAGCTCGACCTTGGACGGTATCTGGGACAGTTTTTCCAGCAGGACAATTGCCTTTGGATTTGAAAGACTCTTTGCCAGCCCCAGAACCGCAACAAGACCGTCACCCATGACTTCAATATCTTCAGCAGTATAGGTGGCAGCAATCTTAGTACGCAGATCAACTGTAGACTTTATAATCCTGAATACACCTTTTTGCTCAAGTTCATCCAAATAATGAATTATCTGGGGAACAGCCGACTTAAGAAGGGGTTCAAGGTCTTTTACAAACTCTATAATACTGGCCATCTGCTTTAAGGCAAATATAAAGTTTTCAGTGTTTCTCATGGCCTCTTTTGTCAGGGACAAAAAATTTTCAAGCTGGAAACCGGCTTCCACCTCAGTTAACTCCTTGATTAATAGAGCAGTGGCATGGTTGCCAATGGGAATCAAATCGTTTTTGAGTTCCGCAAATTTTTCGCTGGTCTTAATCAAAGGCTGTATCTGGGTTTCAAGACGTTCAAGCTTTTCGAGTATCAACTCTTCATTTGTCATGTCACCCTCCTATTCTGTTTCAACTTTAGGCCAATGTTTTCCAGCCATAGCCATCTGAGGCTCAAGCGGCATGTCTTGTCCGGACAAAAGTAGGTTCCAGTATACCCATTTAAACATCATCTTGCCCCAGTAATTCATATTGCTTTCACCTACAAGCTCAAAGGGCCCGATGCCCGGGAACGGAAATTTACCTGGAAGCGGCTCTGTTTTGTAGTTAAAGTCAAACAGAAAGGCTTTGTCATAGCCGGATACGATGAAACAGGTTGAATGACCGTCAAATAAAGGTTTGGGCTCTTTGCCGTCAATTTCACGTAGCAGGTTTTCAACAATAATCTCTGCCTCATAATGTGCAACAGAACCCGCCTTTGAGGTTGGAACATTGGTTGCATCACCTACAACATAAATGTTTTCATACTTTTCTGCCTGGAGCGTATGATGATCTGTCAGCACATACCCCATACCATCTCCCATCCCTGAGTTTTCAATATAATCTGCACCCAGGTTCGGCATGGTGGAGATAAAAAGATCATAATCTATCTTGTCGCCTTTTGCCGACTCAATATATTTTTCTTCGGTGTTCACGTTTGAAAGGTCAAAGTTCGGGGTCACCAGAATTTGTTTTTCTTCAGCCGTAGCAGTCATAACCTTGGTTGCAATGGGTTTTGTAAAAATACCCGTGTTAGGGGTAACAAATTCGATTTCAATATTGTCCCTGCAGCCATTTTTAGCAAAGAACCAGTCTGCCATAAAGATGAATTCCATGGGAACAACAGGACATTTATGAGGCATTTCAGCGATGTTGAAGATCATCTTGCCCTTTTCAAAGTATTTCATTCTCTTGTACAGGGCCACGGCACTTTCCTGGGTGAAAAAGGTATGCTCATTGGATTTTGAATCGGGTTTCCAGTTTTCAAGCCCTTCTACTTCCTCGGGTACTGGGTGACAGCCCGTGGCAACGATCAGATAGTCATAGTTATATTTGCCTTTCTGGCATTCAACTTCTCTTTTGTCAGGATTCACGCCAACAACTTCATCCAGAATAAAATTCACACCAGGGGGAATGAAATCACGTTTGGGTTTCTCACAGTCTTCTGCAGTGTAAATTCCAAATGGAATAAACAGCCATCCTGGTTGATAATGATGCATTTCATCATTATCAATAATTGTGATTTCCCAGTCCCGACCCAGCTCTCTTCTAAGTTTAGCAGCACACATGGTTCCGCCGGCGCCAGATCCTAGTATTACGATCTTTTTCATTTACCTCTCCTTTTAAAAAATTGAAATTGTCAAAAAAGTTTAAAAATTAATAATAAATGTCCTTTATATTTTCCATTACGTAAAAATTACTAAATCCGAACCTTTCCAAAGTTTTTTGGTTGTCTCGATGGAAAGGTCTGCAAGGGTGACTTTTTCCAATCGGGAGTAAAACGCTTCAATGGCTTCATCCCACGCCTCTTGTATAAGAGAATTCTGATGTTCTGAATAATTTGATGTGTCATCAAAAGGTTCCTTGGGCGCGAGCGCTTTTTCAAATACACGGATAATCTGGGCTAATGTAATTTGATCCGGGCTTTTAGCCAGGCTATGCCCTCCCTTGGGGCCCCGTTTACTTGTTACAAATCCTGCGTTTTTAATTGGCATAATAATCTGTTCAAGATATTTAATGGAGATGTTCTGGCGGGATGCAATGTCACCCATCTGCACCATTCCTTTGCTCTGGTGCATGGCAAGGTCAAGTAACATTCTGGTTCCATATCTGACTTGAGTTGCAAGTTTCATAATGTTAAAAAGTAAAATAATTATAGTGTTTGTATTCTATACTAATATAATCTATATCAATTTAGTATAGATTAAAAAAATATAAATATATTGTCAAGAGGGAAAATAAAAAAAACTAAAAAAGATAATTTAATTTTAAAAATTATAAGATAACATACTGAAATCAAATTGTTTTTGAGGCATTATTTTTTTTGTTCAATTTGAATCAATCTCTGTGGGAAAAGGAAATAGATATGAAAGAACCTGTAAAAGATTTGAAAACCCGGCTCAAAAAGACGGAAGAAGAATACAAACTTTTATTTGAGCAGGTACCCTGCAATGTCATGATCATTGACAGGGATTTTAAAATCGTCAGGGCCAATAAGCGGGCCCAAGACATGTTTGAAAGCCTTAAAGGGGAATATTGTTATTCAGTACTAAAAGGCAGAAAAGAAAAATGCATCGAATGTACAGCAAGGCAAACATTTGAAGATGGGATGCAGCATACGGGTCAACATGTCTGGAAACTGACGGATGGTAGGACATTGAATATGCACGTTATTACCATTCCATTGAAAAATGAAGATGAGAAATATGATCTGGTCATGGAGATGGCTGTGGATATTTCCAGGACATTGAAATTGCAGGATAGCCTGGAAGCCGCTCATAATTACCTTGAATCATTGATTAATACATCCATGGACGGTATCGTAGGGATCAGCAAAAGAGGCAGGGTGGAAGTATTTAATTCAGCTGCCAGAAGCCTGTTTAATATTGATCAGGACCAGATTGTCTCCCAGGAGGATATCAGTACTATGCTTCCCAAAGGTTTTCTTGCCCAGGTGTCTGAGGGAATGGGGCATGTCTATCTGCCTGAGGCAGAACTCAAACGGAGCAATGGAGATAAGTTTTATGGCCGTTTAATCGGGAATAAACTATGGGATGGCAAGAAAACAATCGGCATGGCGTTTTCAGTTCATGACATCAGTCAGGTGAAAAAGCTTGAAAAAGAAAAAATCGAAGCTGAGCGCATGGCAATTGTAGGGCAGACTATTGCAGGACTGGCTCACGGGATTAAGAACCTGATCAATGCTCTGGATGGGGGGATGTATTTTCTCAAATCCGGAATAGGAAAAGGAGACATCAAAAGAGTCCATAAGGGGATTGAAACTCTGGCCAGAAATATTGATCGGATCCGTCTGTTCTCAAAAGCATTCTTAAATTATTCCAGGTTCCGGACCATAATACCGACTTTGAGTAATCCCGCAGATATTGTAAGAGAAGTGGTTGAATCTTTTTCCGCTAAAATTTCAGAAAATAACATTAAGATTAAACTGCAGGTTGATGAGCAGCTTGCTTTGGCTCCCCTTGATTATGAAAAAATACATGAATGCGTGACTAACCTTGTGGGAAATGCCATTGATGCCTTTGTCGATGTGGACAAAGACAGGGACAAAAAAATCTGGGTTACAGTGTATGAGGAAGAAGGCAGCATTTATATCGAAGTCAAAGACAATGGATGTGGTATTGACAAAGAACATAGGAAGCGGTTGTTCGGCAAATTTTTTACCACCAAAGGATTGGAAGGTACGGGTCTCGGCCTTTTAATGACCAAAAAGATTATTCAGGAGCATGGAGGTACTATCAGTGTGCTTTCAAAAAAAGGCGAGGGTTCGATTTTCAGACTGCGCCTGATCAGAGGAAGGCTGCCAAAAATTTCAGATTGATTTTTATATGAAAGTAGTGAGATTTGAGTTTTGAGTAGTGAGAAAAAACCATCAGT
>JACNHV010000164.1:0-9885 GCA_014383445.1 Candidatus Desulfobacula maris
ATTTTTTCCGGGCTTTGATGGTTTTAAAATCTGAAAAAAGGGTTGGGTTGATCATCTGGATGTGGCAATGAACATTAAAAAGGCCGGGTAGAACTGTTTTCCCTTTCAAATCAAAGGAAAAATCAGGCTTGATTTTTTCAGTTTCATTTTCCAGGCCTGGCATGGATATAATTTTCCCTTTTTTGATCAAAACACTTACATTTTGATCAAAAAAACAACCGTTCATCACATCCACAAATCTACCGTTTGTGAGTTCTACAACTGCATCGAGCCCTGGCTTGTAATCTTTGACAAAATTTATCCCAGATCTATTTTCCACTTCAGACTCCTTTGGCAGAATAAAAGCTTTCTGATCTATGAGTACACTATTAAAGCATAATTATTGCAAATGCAACTTTCTTAATTAATCTGATAATGAAATCATCTAGATAATATATTTTGTTGAAAACAGACCTCTCCAGGGGTCAAGTATTATTATCCAAAGGTGGAGTATTCAATGGCCTGGATTTTCAAAGATATCAAATCAATCGTTAACTGTTCTCTGATATAAACCGGGTTGAATCCAAATTCACCACAAAGATGACAGGTGTTGTAAAATCAAATTCATTTCAAATTTTGTATTGTCTCTCTGGTCCAAAATATGTAAATCTTCTTTTATCCGGAATCATTACATATAAAAGAAGGGTGATATGACTTATCTGATTTTGGCAAACATCATATTGGCAGTACATCTTCTATTTATTATTTTTGTTGTGTTTGGCAGCCTGTTTGTATTTTACAAAAAATGGTTCTCATTCTTACACATACCAGCAGTTATCTGGGGGATATTGATTGAATTCACAGGATGGATCTGCCCGCTGACTCCCTTAGAGAACCATTTCAGGATAATAGCAGGACAAAGCGGTTATAAGCATAGCTTTGTGCAACAGTATTTGTTAAAAATAATCTATCCGGATAGGTTGACTCGGCAAGATCAGATAATGATTGGATGTGTCATATTGATTTTAAATCTGTTTGTCTACCTGCTAATATTTAAACGGCTTAGAAAAAATTAAATACTATGCACATGAGCAGAAAATTTTAAAATAACATTATATCCGAAAAAAGATGTGGGGATAGGTGAAACTATTTATTCAATTTGATAAACCGCTTGATTATTTTCTTACCGAGGCTAAAAATGGCCGGCAGTTTGAATATACCCTGAATCGAAAAGCCACTGTCAAAGATATTATTGAATGTTTTGGTGTTCCACATACAGAAGTTGGGCATATCGTATTTAATAGAAAAGAGATCGATTTCTCATTTATTCCATCCTCACCAGGGTTGCTAAATGTTAAATGTATAGAACCGCCATTCAATGTCCTGTCCCCTACATTCCTCAGACCTTTCCCACTGAAACGAGCCAAATTTCTTGCTGATGTCAATGTGATAAAATTGGGTCGTCTTTTAATCATAATGGGTTTTGACGTCAGCTATTCTTCTTCACTTTCTGACCATGAAATTGCTGATATTTCTGAAACAGAGGCCAGAATAATTCTGACCCGGGATACTGAACTTTTAAAACGTAAAAAAATCATTTTTGCGAAGCGGATAAAAGCAAATTACCCCTATGAACAGCTTGTTGAAACGATTCATTTTTTCGGTTTGGAAAAACAGATATCTTTTTTTTCGCGATGTACAAAGTGCAACAGTAAGCTTGTAGGTGTATCAAAAGAGAAGGTAATTCATCTATTGGAGCCCAAAACAAAAAAGTTTTTTGATATCTTTTTCCAATGTCCCCAGTGCAATAATGTATTCTGGAAAGGATCTCATTTCGATAATATTAAAAAAAAGATTTCTTCCATAGGTATATCAATCAAAAATTAAGCCAACTGATCCTTCCCCAGAAAACTGTAAGCAAAGTAAAGCTACTTTTTGATAGAATATATCAACTTGAAATGCTGATTGGTTGAATTCAAGGATAATTATCCTATTCTTAAGTTCCGGAAAGCGTTTTATTGTCAATGATACCACCACCTTTTCGCCCATTTCCACATCAATGATTTTAATAGTCGCTTCAATGGATTCTATGGCGGATAAATCTTGTCTTAAAAGGTTTTCTGCAGCACTTATTCTTCAAAATATTTACGGTGTTGATAGGAAGAAGGATCAATTTTTCATTTTTTTGCCAAACTATATTTGATTTATCCCTTGATCTTAAATTTCGATTCTGTTAACTATGTCGTCTTAATATGGTTAACGAAAAGAAAAATATTAAAGAAGAAATATTAAAGATCCTTTACCTGGCCAAAGGGGAAACGATTTCCGGTGTCAATTTAAGCGATGTCTTAAATATTTCCAGGGTGGCTGTGTGGAAACACATAAAAGCCTTAAAGGAAAGCGGGTTTGATGTTGAATCACGGCCAAAGGGATATGCCCTGTTAAACCATGATGATCTTTTGCTGCCGTTTTGTTTTAAGGAAGAGTTTCAAAACAAAATTTTCCATTTCCCGGAACTTGAAACAACAATGGATAAGGCAAAGTTTCTGGCAAAAAATGATGCCCCCCATTTAAGTGTTGTTATCGCAGAAAACCAGACCACTGGCAGGGGAAGGATGAACAGGAAGTGGTTTTCATCAAAAGGAGGGTTATGGTTTACCCTGATTTTAAAACCTGATACCCCTCCGCCACTTGCATATATTTATAATTTTGCAGCCTCCCTAAGTCTTTCAAAATCTTTAAAGCGCTTATTTGATGTGAATGTCAGTGTCAAATGGCCCAATGACCTTTTATTGAATGGTAAAAAGCTTGCCGGTCTTCTTTCTGAAATGGAAACCCGGGGGGATATGGTTGAATTTCTCAATATCGGTATTGGCATTAATGTGAATAACCAGCCTCAAAAAAATGAACCCAAAGCCATTTCGTTAAAGCATGTATTACAGAAAAGCCTATCCCGAAGATTAATCCTGGAAAGCTTTCTGCATGACTTTACAAACCAGATTCAAAAGATAGACTGTCCTCGGATTATCGGGCAGTGGAAGAAACAGACATCAACCATTGGCAGTCAGGTCAGGATTGAAACACTGACAGATTTTAATGAAGGGATTGCAGTTGATGTTGATGAGACCGGTGCTTTATTGATTAAAAATAAAACAGGGGAAATCAAAAAAATAATTTATGGAGACTGTTTTCATACATAAGGGAAACGAAAATGAACAATTCAAACCAGCTTAAAATGACCGTATATACCTCTTTATTTGTTGCCCTTATTGCCATTGGTGCTTTTATTGTCATTCCCATAGGCCCGGTTCCCATTGTTCTCCAGAACATGTTTGTTCTTCTGGCAGGGATTCTTTTAGGCCCTGTATGGGGGCTTACCTGCGTGGCCATTTATCTTTTAATTGGTTTTGCAGGTCTTCCTGTATTTGCCGGAGGAACATCTGGTATCGGCAAATTATTCGGACCAACGGGCGGTTATCTTTTGGGATATCTTCCAGCCGTTTTTGTCACTGCCAGTATTTCAAAGGGCCTGGGCAAAAAAATGTCTTCAGATATTATCGCCATGATGATTGGCTCTTTGATCGTTTATGCTGCAGGGGTTCCCTGGCTCAAAATAGTGACCTCCATGACCTATGAAAAAGCACTTGCTGTGGGTATGTATCCGTTCCTGATAGGAGATGCCCTTAAAATTATTGCGGCGGCATTTATTGCTAAAACTTTAAGACCTGTCATCAAATTATAAACTTGACCCATAAATCAACCATCATGAAAAAAATTATCGACATAAATAATATCAGCCATACCTTTGACGATGGCTACATGGGAATTAAAAATATATCCTTATCCATATTTCAGGGCGAATTTATCATTCTGGCCGGGAAAAACGGGTCTGGAAAAACAACCTTTTTAAGACATTTAAACGGACTTTTATTGCCGGATACAGGTCATCTTATTGTAAATGGGCAAGATGTTAAAAAACACCTTGTTCAAACAAGGAGAACCATCGGCATGGTATTCCAGGATGCCGACACCCAGATTGTGGGCGACACTGTATTTGATGAAGTGGCGTTTGGCCTTGAAAATTTAAAAATTAAACGTAGTCAAATCAATGAAAAGGTCACCCAGGTCCTTGAGGATTTAAACCTTTTTCATTTAAAAGACCGAAATCCCCATAGCCTTTCAGGGGGCGAAAAACGCAAGCTTACTATTGCCGGGATTCTGGTGATGGATCCCCAGGTGATTGTATTTGATGAGCCCTTTTCCAACCTGGATTACCCTGGAACCATCCAGGTTCTCACAACGATCATTGATTTAAACCGGTCAGGCCACACCATTATTATTGCAACCCATGATGTTGAGACTGTCATTTATGATGCAACACGAATCATCATTATGGAACAAGGCCTTATTAAAGAAGATGGGGCTCCTGCTGATATAATAAGGCTTTTGGAGTTCTATGGGGTCAAGGAGCCAAGCACTTCTAAATTTGGACTGGGGATTCAACCATGGCGCAAGTAACGCCGTTCACTTACAGGCAAGGCAAATCCATACTGCATCTGCTTGATGTAAGATGTAAATTCTTCATCATATGCCTTTTAAGCATGTCCCTGTTACCTGCACATTTTTTGGCCTGTTTTTTTTATGGTTTTATTTTATTTTTTTTCTTTAAAAACGCAGGTCTTAACATTCTTTCAACTTTGAACCATATTAAATATTTTATACTATTACTTTTTTTTATTTTTATTGCCCGGGCACTTACTATGAAAGGTGATATCATTTTTTCATTTTATGACCTTTCCATCACAGTACAAGGATTGAATGAGGGGTTTTTAGTGAGTTTTAAATTCTTTTTAGTAATGTTGACAGGAGTGATTTTTTCTTCAACCACCAAGCCATCCTCTGTAAAAAGTGCTGTGCAGTGGTTTTTAAAACCTGTGCCATTTGTTCCTGAAAAACGGGTGGCAATCATGATAAGCCTGGCCTTAAGTTTTATGCCGGTTATCCTGAACCAGGCCCGAGAGATATCAGAAGCCCAGAAGGCACGATGTGCTGATCTTCAAAAAAACCCTGTAAAAAAAATCATTCGTCTTGTTTTACCTTTGTTAAAAAAAACCTTTTTGTCTGCCGACTATCTTGTTCTTGCCATGGAATCAAGATGTTATAGCGATGACAGGACTGACCCTGAATTTATACCATCGGGAAAGGAATTTTACTTTCTTGCTGCAAGTGTTCTCCTGTCTTTAGGTTTTGCCTGGTTATAAATTCAAGATTATCTTTCAGTCATCTTTAATATTTCCCATTGATCATCAGATTGTTTTAATGTATAAAATTCGAGTCATAATATATATTCATTACTATTTTGAATAAAATAAATTGATAATACCAGATCCGAGAAGGAGACTATTATGTCAAAAATAGAGGATCAATTACCCGGATCAACCATGTTCGAACTGAGAGGAAAGCAATCTGTCCGGGCTACATTCAAGATTTCCCAGAAAGCCATTGATTCTATCGGGCTTGTTGCTATTCACATGGGAATAAAACAAAAATCTCTTTTTGATCATATTATCGAAGACTCAGATGCTTTGGGCAGCCTTGCAAAAACCATTCGTATCAGACAATTTAAAAAAATTCCCCGGAAACAGAAAACCTTTGTATTAAGCCGCAAAACCATTGAATCCCTTGGCGCTATTTCCCAGGCCTCTGGAACCCCCCGGGATGCCCTTGTTGAATATTCGATCAAAAAACTTGAATCCATTATCTATGCTGAAAAAGAAAAGCACAAAGAACGAAAAATCCTGCACAAAGAGGTTATTGATCATTTCTTTCAGGGTCGCGTGCTCTACAAAAAAGCCATAAAAATTCTGGGCAAAGAAGATCCCTTTTGCAGGCGGATTGGAAAAGCAATACTTGACTGCCAGAAAAGGGAAGCAGAGCTATCTGATTTTATTGAGAAAAGCAAAATTTTAGAAAATTTTTAATACTGAAATATGAGACTTATAATATGAACAAAATTTCATACCTTAAATCTCAAAACCATTAATTAAGGAGAAAACGTTGATTGAAGTTCAAAACCTGACCAAGTATTTTAAAGACTTCTGTGCTGTCAACAATATCAGCATGACGATCCGAAAAGGTGAAATTTTAGGTCTTCTGGGTCCAAACGGTGCGGGAAAGACAACAACATTAAGAATGTTAACCGGGTATTTCAGACCAAATTCAGGCACAATAACAATAAAAGGATTGCAAATGCCCAAAGATGCCATCCAGATAAAATCCCTGATTGGATACCTGCCTGAATCCGCTCCACTCTATCACAACATGCTGGTATATGACTATCTTGAGTACGTGGCTAAAATAAAAGGGATTGATGACAGGGAAAAGCGGTATGACAGATTCCTTCAATTATCAGATATTTGCGGGCTTTCCTCCATTATGGACAAACCCATTGCCGATCTTTCAAAAGGCTTGAAACAAAGGGTCGGCATTGCCCATGCCATGATGACTGATCCTGAAATTTTAATTCTGGATGAACCCACTTCCGGCCTGGACCCGAACCAGATTGTCGAAATAAGGGATATCATTAAAACCATAGGCAAAGAAAAAACAATTATCTTCTCCACCCATATTTTGAGTGAAGCCGAGGCAACCTGCGATAGAATTGCCATTATTCATAACGGGAAAATGGTTGCCGATGATACAACTGCCAATCTTAAACTTGGAGCACAGCAAAATTCCATGATCAAGCTGTCCCTGAAAGGGGCTTTAAAAGAGGATGCCACCTCCCTGTTAAAAAGTATTCATTCCGATCTTGATGTTAAAAATGTTGATCCCGTTGAAAAAGATCTTGTCTCATTTGAGATCACTTATTCAGATGATGGATCAAAGAATCATGATTTCAGATCAGACATCTACCTTAAAATAAAAGAGACTGACTGGATAATCGTACAACTTATAAAAGAATCCCAGACCCTTGAAAAAATATTCCGGGAATTGACAAGGGAGGAAGCATAAATATCATGAAACAGATAAAAACTATTGCCATTAAAGAATTCAAAGATTATTTCATCTCACCCATTGCCTATATCGTGATATCCTTATTCCTGATTGTAACTGGATGGTTTTTCTTTTCCACTTTTTTTATTTTTGGGCGGGCTGATTTAAGAGATTTTTTCTCTCTTTTGCCCATCACTTTTTCCTTTATCATTCCAGCCATTACCATGCGGCTGTTTTCCGAAGAAAAAAATGTGGGTTCCTATGAAACCCTTTTAACCATGCCTGTATCTTTTACGGATATTGCCCTGGGTAAATTTTTTGCCGCCACATTGTTTACAGCTTCCATGCTGGTTCCAACCCTGGCTTATCCGATTTTTATCTCCCTTATCGGTGAGGTTGATCCAGGACCGGTGATAGGAGGATATATAGGGGCAATTTTTCTTGCTGCAGCCTATTGTTCCCTTGGATTGTTTGCCTCGTCTCTGACACGAAATCAGATCATTGCCTTCATCATTGGCTGCGCTCTGTGCTTTACTTTAACCATTCTTGACAAGCTCTTATTTTTCATGCCGTCAAAAATCATATCCGCCATAGAATACATTGGTGCAAACTCCCACTTCACTAATATTTCCAGGGGCATTATAGACTCCAGGGATATTCTTTAC
The DNA here is from genome assembly GCA_014383445.1 of Candidatus Desulfobacula maris. Lineage (GTDB taxonomy): Bacteria > Desulfobacterota > Desulfobacteria > Desulfobacterales > Desulfobacteraceae > Desulfobacula > Desulfobacula maris. The sequence goes on from JACNHV010000164.1 coordinate 7,641, forward strand.
TTTGTGAGTGTGATCTTTATTTTCATTTTTTCAACCTCTATTGTCATGCATGAGAAAAACTAAGGAGTAACAATGGGTAACTTTTCAATAAAAGAAAAATATTTTAAATTCATTTTATATCTTGTAATCATTGGTTTGGTAAATATTGTCGGGATTACCCTGTTTTTCAGGGCAGACCTGACAAGAGATAAAATATATTCTTTATCACAGGCAAGCCAGGATGTTGTGGAAACCCTGTCAGAACCCCTGAGCATAAAGGTATTTTTCTCAAAGGATCTTCCAGCACCCCACAATAATACAGAGCGATATCTAAGAGACCTTTTGGAAGAATACGCGGCAAAAGGCAAAAAATATTTTAATTACACCTTTTATAATGTAACACAGGAAGACGGCGCGCTGACCCAAAAGTCTGATGAAAACCGTGATATGGCAAGGGATTACGGAATACAGCCCGTCCAGATCAGAATCATGGAAAACGATGAGGTCAAATTTAAAAATGCCTATATGGGACTGGTCATTCTCCACGGAGATCTGATGGAAAAAATTGAAGCCATCACCTCCACAAATGGTCTTGAATACAAGCTGACAACGGCTATCCAGAAAATGAACAACAAAGTGAGCGCATTGTTACGGCTTAATGAACGAGTAAATATCACAATGTATTTATCCTCTTCCCTTAACACCATCGCCCCTTTGATTAATCTCAATCAACTTCCAATGCTGGGAAAAGCCGTTGCTGATACCATTGAAAACCTCAATAGCAAAAGCCTGGGCATTCTCGATTTCAAGCATATGGATATTTCAGAGAAAAACAAGCTTGATGCCCTTGGTAAAAAACACGATTTAATGACACTTTCCTGGCCCGCCATGCCGGGAAAAAACATTTTGCCAGGAATAGGCGCTGCCGGTCTTGTCATTGAATTTAAAGACAAAACAACGACACTGCCCCTGATCTCTGCCATGGAACTTCCCATCATTGGTACCACCTACCAGATGGCAGACCCCAATGCTTTGGAAGAAGAACTCAACTCTATTGTGGAAAAACTCATCGGTATTAATAAGGATATCGGGTTTCTCTCCGGTCACGGCACCCATTCCCTTATGCCGGACAGAATGGCCATGATGCAGGGAAGACCGGGTGGTGGCCTGCAGGCATTTAACACACTTGTATCTTCCCGGTATTCCATCAAACCCATTGATTTAAAAGAGGACGCTATTCCTGATGGGTTAAACTGCCTGATGATTGCAAGACCCACCCAAAAATTCTCAGATTATGAATTATTCCAGATAGACCAGGCCTTGATGAAGGGGACAAACCTTGCTTTTTTCTCGGATTCATTTAATGAAATCATGCCGCAGCAAGGCCAAATGGGCATGCCCCCTCAATATGAACCCATTGATACGGGTCTTGAAAAACTATTAACCCATTATGGCATAAACATAAAAAAAGCCTATGTTTTAGACAAACAATCCTATACGCATCAGGCCCCGCAAAATATGGGCGGCGGTGAACAAAACATTTATTTCGCCCCCATGTTAAAAGAGAAAACCATCAACAATAAGCCTGGGTTCATGGATAATATCAAGGGGCTCGTTGCCATGCAGATTTCTCCCCTTGAGCTGGTGCAAAAAAATATTGATCCTGACAAGATTACGGCAACAAAACTTTTATCTTCGTCCGATGAATCCTGGCTCATGGAAGGAATGATAAATTTAAACCCGATGTTTATCACCCCGCCCGAATCAAAAGATGAAATGAAATCTTATGATCTTGCCTATCTCCTTGAAGGAACCTTTACAAGTTTCTTTAAAGGCAAAGCCATCCCTGAAAAAGAGTTGGGAGAAAAAGATATTAAAGAAGATAACGGCAAAAACCAAGATGAAAAGAATCAACTTGAAGGCTTTACTGCCAGGAATACATTCTTAGAAACATCCAAACCTGCCAAATTGTTTGTTCTTCCGTGTTCCCAGATGCTTGAGGACAATATGCTGGACCCGGAAGGCAGAACAACCAATGCCACTTTTATTTTAAACGTCATTGACCATCTTAATGGGGAAGATAAAATAGCCCAATTAAGAAGCAAACAGCAGACATTAAATCCCATTGCCCAGACAACACCCTTTGGCAGAGGTATTATAAAAACCTTTAATATTATTGCACTGCCCATTCTGGTTATCCTGTTCGGACTTGGTGTCCTTGCCAAAAGAACATCCCGAAAAAAGAAAATCGCCAACCGTTTTAAAG
>JACNHV010000164.1:10823-29889 GCA_014383445.1 Candidatus Desulfobacula maris
AATTCAATGGCAAAGAAATTGTATCAAATATTGAAACCCTTCTTGGCATAACAAAGGAAGAAAAAAGCACCAATTGAACCCCTTTTTAAAAATCGCATATCAACCCTATAATTAGTGCCTGAACGAAGAGCCAGAAATATAGTTTTGCAATTTTGTTTAGAGACTTACAACTATCCGAGATTGTTTCAGGATTTAGGTTTTAGGATTTAGGTTAAAACTTAAATCCTAAAACTTAAAACCATGCCTGAACAAGGTTTTCGTCCAGGAACTAATTACCATGGTCATGGAATTGATATGCATTTTTACAGGCCAAACGATTTCCAACGCACTTTAAAAAACAACTCCACTTTACTCCATTTTTTTCAACCACCCTCTAAAATCTATATATATTATTTATATATCTAAATATTTTTTGCAAAAAATGATTTTTTTTCTTGACTTAGTCCTTATTTTTCGTAAAAGTGTGGATAAGGGTGGTGGAAAGTGGATAAGTTAAACTATTTAACTAAGGCTTAAATAAGTGTTTCGATCAAGCTCCTTTCATACAATTGATGCCAAAGGCAGGGTTATTATCCCATCAAGGTTCAAGAATATCTTGAAGGCGGATAAAGTCTATGGGGTCATGGTCTCAAACAAGGATGATTGTCTATACGCTTATACTTTTAGTGAATGGGAAAAGGTTGAAACCAAAATTTTATCGGCAAAGACCAATGCCATGGGAGAGTTTAGAAGATTTTTCCTGGGCAACTCCTGTGAATGCTTGTGTGACAAGCAGGATCGGATTCTGATCCCTAAAAGTTTAAGAGAATATGCAAATCTTGAAAAAGATATTGTTCTTGTGGGCAACCTGGATCGTTTCGAGATCTGGGCCCGGGATCAATGGGACATGATCAACAAAAAAATGGAGCAAAAACTTAAAAAAGAAGAAGTAAGAGAGGAAATCGCTTCTCTAGGGTTGTAAGCAATGGGATTTGAGCATACGTCTGTAATGTCTCAAGAGGTGCATGAGCACCAGAACCTTAAACCCGGAAACATCAGTGTGGATTGTACTCTGGGGGGAGCAGGTCACGCACTTGCAACCATTAAGGCCATTCTTCCTGACGGGTTTCTCATCGGCATTGACCAGGATCTGGAGGCCATTGACCATGCTGAAAAAACTTTACAGCCCTTTAAAGAAAATGTGCGATTGTTCCATAACAATTTTTCTGATCTTCCAGAGATTCTGAACGCGAACGGAATAAAAGGGGTAAACTCCATACTCCTTGACTTAGGCTTTTCACTCAACCAATTGAAAAACGGCAACCGCGGATTTAGTTTTAACAAGAATGAACCATTGGATATGCGAATGGATATTCGAAACGATCTGACAGCCTTTGAAATTATCAATTCATTCCAGGAGGATGAGCTGATAAATATTTTCTTTAAATTCGGTGAAGAAAAGTTCTCACGGCGGATTGCAAAGAGGATAGTGGAAACAAGAAGGGATACACCCATTCATACCAGTTCAGAACTTGCACAAATTATCACAAAAGCTATTCCTGCAAAATTTGTGTATGGTCAACGCATTCATCCGGCAACAAGAACCTTTCAAGCCTTAAGGATTGCTGTAAACAGGGAACTTGAACGGCTTGAAACCTTTATGGAAATCGTGCCTTCCCTTCTTTTAAAAGGAGGGCGGCTTTGTGTTATTTCTTTTCATTCTCTTGAAGACCGAATCGTGAAGCAGGCCTTACGCAAATTTGAAGGCGGGTGTACCTGTCCAAAAAATCTGCCGATCTGTTTGTGCGGGTTTGTTCCCCAGATGAAATCAATTTTCAGAAAACCATTGATTCCCACAAAAGAAGAAATAGCACTCAACCCCATGGCAAGAAGCTCAAAATTAAGGGTGGCTCAAAAAGTTTAGCCTATGACTATTCAAAATGACATATCCCAAAAAAAAGTACAGCCGCAAGAAATAGAATTTCTCTGGCTTGTCATAATCTGTCTGATTTTTTGTGAACTTCTGGTTTATACCTGGGTCAGGACCGAATCCACCCAGACCATTTTAAGGGTGTCCAAAACACAGACTGCGCATATAAAAAAAACCTCTTATAACAAGGCTCTGTCCCTTGAAAGGGATCGCCTGAAATCAGATGACCGGATTACCCGTATTGCAAAAACCCAGTTGAATCTTTCCACAGATACATTGGAGCAAACCATTTATCTTTCAGGGGAAGAAGGTTAATGTCAAAAAATTTTAACAGCAGGATAAAACAAAGAATCATTGTCGTTCAGATTTTGATTGTAGTATCAATCTTTCTTCTGGGTGCCAAATCCTTTGACATTCAAATTTTCAAAGCCAAAGAACTGGCCGAAAAAGCTGAAAACGGGTATTCCAGATATATCACTATAAAAGGGGAAAGAGGGCAGATTTTTGATAGAAACATGAATGAACTTGCCACCAGCATTGATGCCATATCCATCACTGCCAATCCTTCAAAGATAAAAGATCCCAGGTCTGCTGCTAAAAAACTTTCCAAAATACTGGGGATTAACCAAAAAAAACTTCAAGACACACTTTCATCACAGCGAATGTTTGCTTTTGTGGTCAAAAGTATTTCTCCGGATCAGGCTGAACAAATCAGGGGATTGAATCTGGAAGGTATTTTTTTTGAGAATGATTCTAAAAGATTTTACCCCAACAGAAATCTTTCAGCACAAGTCATCGGATTTACCGGCACAGATAATTCAGGTCTTGAAGGCCTTGAGTATAAGTACAATTCTGTTCTGGAAGGAAATTCCTTAAAAATAAGGGTTAAAAAAGATGGGAATGGAGGGATACTTGAGCTTGGCAAGGAAAAAAGAGCTGAACTGAAAGGAAAGTCCATTGTACTGACTCTGGACAAAAAAATTCAATTTTTAAGTGAACAAATACTTGAAAAAACCGTGGAAGCCCACCAGGCAAAATCAGGGATGGCTCTGGTGATGAGGCCTAAAACCGGAGAATTGCTTTCCATTGCCCATTTTCCACAATTCAATCCAAACAATTTCAAAAAATATAACAATATCGCCTTCAGAAACCGTGCCGTCACAGATGCATTTGAGCCTGGATCTGCCATGAAGGTCTTTACGGCAGCAGCAGCACTGGAAAATGGGTTTGGTCCCAAATCCATATTTTATTGTGAAAACGGCACCTATAAAATCGGAGCATTTACCATTCATGACACCCATCCCTATGATTGGCTTTCCATGAATCAGATTATCAAATTTTCAAGCAATATTGGTATCACGAAAATTGGGAAAACCATTGGGGATAAGGCCTTGCACAATTATTTGACTGCCTTTGGGTTTGGAAACAAAACCCAGATTGAGTGCCCCGGAGAAACAACGGGCAGCCTGAGTCCCTATCAAAAATGGTCTAAAATCGATGCCGGCGCCATCTCTTTTGGCCAGGGCGTTTCTGTTTCTGCCATACAACTTATCAGTGGTATCAGCGCAATTGCAAATAATGGCGTTCTTATGAAGCCCATGTTGATAAAAAAAATCATTTCCAGCAACGGGGAAGAATTAGAAGTCTATCATCCGGAAAAAATCCGCCAGGTCATCTCTTCAAAAAGTGCTCGACAGGTTAAAACGATGATGCGTCTCGCAGTAGAAGATGAAGGTACTGGTAAAAAAGCAGCAATGGCCGGATATGCCGTTTGTGGAAAAACAGGAACGGCTCAAAAAGCCATGGAAAACGAAAAAGGCTATTCAAAAGACAACTATATCTCTATTTTTGCCGGATTTGCACCAGAGGACAATCCTGAACTTGCAATTCTTGTGGCCATTGATGAACCCAGAAAACAATATTACGGAGGAGATGTTGCAGCGCCTGCTTTTAAAACAATCATGACTGAATCATTTAATTATTTAAATATACCCCCTGAAAACAATAAACATATGGTTGCCGTATTATCACCCGGAGAAAAAAATTGAAGCTGTCTGAACTAATCAAAGATTGTTCAAAATCAGGGATAACCCATGATCCTGAGATTTCCTCTATTGCTTCAAACTCCAGGAATATCCAGCCTGGGGGCCTGTTCATTGCTGTTAAAGGATTTATAGTTGACGGACACGATTATATTGACCAGGCCTTTGAAAACGGGGCCATAGCCGTTATTGCCCAAACCAATCCGAAAAACCTGAAAAATGTCATTCTGGTTGAAAACTCAAGACTTTCCATGGCCTCTATCGCAGCCAATTTTTATAACAATCCATCAAAGGATATGACCCTTGTCGGCATCACTGGAACCAATGGAAAAACCACAACCACATGGCTGCTTGAAAGTATTTTTAAAACCTGCGGATTTTCAACTGGTGTCATTGGAACTATCAACATCCGGTATAATAATCAGGTTTTTGACAATCCCGTAACCACACCTGATTCCATTGATCTTCAAAAAAACCTTTATAAAATGAAAAACTCGGGTGTGACCCATGTCATCATGGAAGTCTCTTCCCATGGACTTGATCTCAACAGGGTGGATTATTGCCAATTTGACCTGGGGGTTTTTACAAACCTTTCCCAGGATCACCTGGATTATCACAAGGGAATGACAGAGTACTTTAATTGTAAAAAAAGGTTTTTTACCGAGTGTCTTAAGTCAAGCAAGAAAAAGAATCCCATAGCCGTTCTGAATATTGATGACCCAAAAGGGAAAATCCTTTTAAAGTCACTTGAATATAAAACCATTTCTGTCAGCACGAAAAAGAAAACAGATATTTTTTCACAGGATATCACAGATGATATTCACGGGTTGTCAGGGACCATTGGCCTGTCCCATACCTCATTTCATTTAACATCACCATTGACTGGCACCTTTAATTTAGAAAACATCCTGTGCGCCGCAGGAGCAGCTCATGCACTTGATATTCCTTCCCATCAAATTAAAAAAGGAATTGAAGACTGCGTAACCATTCCAGGTCGTCTTGAAAAAATTGACAATCCAATTGACCGGTTTTTGTTTGTTGATTATGCCCATACACCGGGTGCCCTTGAATCCATTTTAATGACCTTAAAACAAAGAGCCCCCAAAAGAATCATCACTGTTTTTGGATGCGGTGGGGACAGGGATCGGTCAAAACGGCCGTTAATGGGACAAGTGGCCTGCAGACACAGCCATATCGCCATTGTAACCTCTGACAACCCAAGAACGGAACATCCTGATTCCATTATAAATGATATTCTTAAAGGGATAGATGAATTTCACAAACTTTCTGAAAATGATCTCTTATTACACCCTTTTAAAAAAGGCTATCTGGTTGAAAGTGACCGACGATCCGCCCTGAAAAAAGCTATATTTATTTCAAAGCCCGGGGATATCATTATCGCTGCAGGCAAAGGCCATGAAACTTATCAGATTACCAATACAGGAACCATTCACTTTGATGATAAGGAAGAACTAACAAACGCCTGCCAAGAATTTGCAAGCCAGTTCAAACCCATCCCATGGAAAACCAATGATCTATCAAAGGCTTTAAATACAGAACCTGTTTTTTCAACAATTAAAGAAAATTATAATTTTACGGGAATCTCAACAGACTCACGGGCAATTTTAAAAACCCAGATTTTCATCGCACTTAAAGGAGAAAACTTTGACGGTCACGCCTTTATTAAACCCCTTATAGAAAAAGGGATAAAAGGGTTTATTACAACAAAGGGATTTATCAAAACCCTGGATGAAAATACAAAAAAAACCTTGTTTCAAAAAAATATTATCATTTTTGAAACAAAGGACACCTTAATAGCCTTAGGACAGCTTGCCCAATATCAAAGGCTCAGGTCAAATGTAAAACTGCTTGCCATTACAGGTTCCAGCGGAAAAACAACCACAAGAAAAATTATTGAAGAAATTTTTAAAACCCAGTTTCACACCCATGCAACCAAAGGAAATTTCAATAATGAAATCGGCTTGCCACTCACCCTGTTAGAGCTTTCCTGGGCCCATGAATGGGCCATTGTTGAAATGGGTATGAACCACCCGGGCGAGATATCAAGACTGAGTCGGATAGCGCTTCCTGATATTGCCTTGGTGATAAATACGGCTGGTGTTCACCTGGAAGGGCTTGGCAGCGTTGACAATGTGGCAAAAGCAAAGGCTGAAATATTTGACGGCCTAAGGGAAAACGGGACAGCCATTCTCTTTGCTGATGACCCGAGGCGGAATATACTTGAAGCAAAAGCCAGAGAAAAAAAAGCCATTCAAAACCTGCTTTTTTTTGGTTCCGGGCCAGGCTCAGATATTGGATCCACCAAAGTTAAAACCCTGACCGATTCCACCCAGTTTACAGCAAGAGTTAAAGATGAGGAAATAGTCTTTTCCATCAACTCCCCTGCTCTTTTTATGGTTGATAACTGCCTTGCCGCAATTTGTGCGGCAAGATCTGCTAAAATTTGTTCAGAGGGTATTAGAAAAGGGATAAAAGCTTTCACCCCTGTAAAAGGCAGGATGAACATCTACAGGCTTTCAGATTTTTTCCATATTATTGACGACACCTACAATGCAAATCCTTCTTCCGTTACCCAGGCCTTGAACACGCTGGATATAGTCAGCAAAAGCAAAAACAATATTGCAGTCCTGGGAGACATGCTGGAATTGGGGGAAAAAGCTGCCTTTCTTCATAAACAAATCGGACAAAAGGTGGCCTTGTTGGGAATCAGCAAATTATACGTTTTTGGCAGCCTGGTAAAATACACCATAGAAGGTGCGATTGAAAATGGATTTTCAACAGACAATATATTCCACGGAACAAAAGATCAGATCACTCAAAAACTTTTAGAAAGCGTAGATACCAAAACCTGGATTCTTGTAAAAGGTTCCCGGGGTATGGTCATGGAAACGGTCATACAGGGACTTGAAAAACTATTAACGGCAAAGGTACAGGTGCTATAATGAAGAGTTTAAAAAATGATAGGGAAAAACGCGTGTTTAATGACAGAAGAAAATTTAATTACTCTGCCTATCTTCCTGAAAGACGATCTGGAATGGACAGAAGAGATGTTGATGCAAACGAATTTAATGTAAGGATGGCATAAGGTTAAAAAGGAATGCTGTACGAATTTTTATATCCATATCATGTTGATTTCTCGTTCTTAAATATATTTCGATATATTACATTCAGAACGATTTACGGCGGACTGACAGCATTTTTAATTTGTCTTCTTTTAGGGCCTTTTATTATCAGGAAACTTTCTCAGTTGCAAATCGGACAAATAATTCAGACGGATGGGCCGCAGTCTCATCTGGGCAAACAGGGTACGCCTACCATGGGCGGAATCCTTATCCTTTTTTCTGTTTTCTTGACCACCGTCATCTGGGGGAACCTGTCCAATCATTATGTCAACATTCTTCTTCTGACCCTTATCCTTTTTGGATTTATCGGATTTATTGATGACTATCTCATGCAGATAAAAAAACGAAACATGGGATTTACGGCCAAGGGCAAATTTCTCATCCAGGTCTTGTTTGGCCTGATTATCGGCTGGTTGATCTATGAATGTCCTGATTTTAATTCAACGCTTACCATTCCTTTCTTTAAGGATGTTTCACCGGATCTGGGGATCTGGTACATCCCCTTTGCCTGCCTTGTCATTGTGGGTACATCCAATGCTGTAAACCTGACGGACGGACTTGACGGGCTTGCCATAGGCCCATATATAGTTGCCAGCGTCACCTACATGTTCTTTGCCTATGTTACCGGTCATATCCAGATCGCTGAATATCTTCATGTCAGACATATTGCCTCTGCCGGCGAAATAGCGGTCATCTGCGGAACCCTGGCAGGTGCCGGTTTAGGGTTCCTATGGTTTAATGCACACCCGGCCCAGATTTTTATGGGTGATTCAGGATCTATCCCTTTGGGTGGTATTTTAGGGACTATCGCTGTCATTACAAAACAGGAAATCCTCTTGGTCATTGTAGGCGGGCTGTTTGTCATTGAAGCCCTATCCGTCATCATTCAAGTGTCATATTTTAAACTGACAAAAGGAAAAAGAATTTTTCGAATGGCCCCTTTACACCATCATTTTGAGCTTAAAGGGTGGCATGAATCCAAAGTGATTGTTCGGTTCTGGATTATATCCATTACCCTGGCGTTATTATCCTTAAGTACTCTGAAAATAAGGTAGATGAATGTGAAAAAAGAAAAACAACCCTATTTTCTGGTCATTGGCCTGGGAGCATCAGGAATTTCCATGGCAAAATTCCTTCGTTCCAAGGGCAAGACAATTATTGCCACGGATATTGATGCTTCAAAGACAAAAATTGCTCAAGAACTCAATGGGCTTGGGATTAAAACTGAAATTGGTTTTCACGACCAGAAAACCTTTAACCTGGCAAGCGTTATGGTTCCAAGTCCTGGAATCCCGAAAACCAATAAATTTATCAAGACTGCATTCGACTTGGGGGTTGGCATCACTGGCGAACTGGATATTTTCACCCGATACAACGATCTTCCAGTGATCGCCATTACAGGGACCAATGGCAAAACCACCACCACCACTTTAATCAATGATATTTTAAAATCCTGCGGTTATACACCTTTTGTTGGGGGAAACATTGGGACTCCCTTGGTGGATCACTTGATGAACAAAGGAAAAACCGATGTTATTGTGGCTGAAATATCCAGTTTTCAATTGGATATTTCAAGGCAGTTCAGGCCAGATGTGGGAGTCCTCTTAAATATCTCACAGGACCATCTGGATCGATATGAAAATTATCAGGAATATGAAAGCTCTAAATGGAGCATTTTCAAGCATCAGAAACCTTCTGACAAAGCTGTGATTAATAAATCCATTAATAAATTTGATGCACTGTCAAAACAATTAAAATCCGAGATTTTCACATTTTCATCAGACAAAGATTTCCTGATAAACTGCAATGCCAGAATTGATTCAAAAAGCATTAAAATTATCACCCGGGAGCTTAATTATACGATAAAAACAAATCAACTCAAAGAACTGCAAGGCACTCACAACAAAGAAAATGTTGCCGCAGCCGTTCTTGCCTGTCTTGCCCTTGGTGCAGATATAAATGAAATTGTAAAGGGATTGGAAACTTTTAAAAATCTGCCTCACAGAATGGAATTCATTAAAACAATTGACGGAATTTCTTTTTATAATGATTCCAAAGGAACCAATACAGATGCGGTCATCCGTGCCATTAACTGCTTTGAAAAAAATATTATCCTGATTTTGGGAGGCAGGGAAAAAGGCACAGATTTTTCCCTGCTAACCAATGATATTCAACACAGTGTTAAAACCATTATTGCCATGGGTGAGTGCAGGACACTTATCAAAGATACCTTTAAAAATATATGCCCGGTTTTAGAAGTTCACACCATGAAAGAGGCTGTTCAAACTGCTTTTAATACGGCTTTTAAAGATGACGCCGGTGAACCGGCTATTGTACTTTTATCCCCTGCCTGTGCAAGCTTTGACATGTATAAAAATTATGCCCACAGGGGCAATGATTTTGTAACCCTTGTAAATGCCCTTGGAAATAAATAAGATGGCCCAGCTAACAAAAACCATACATCCCTTTTTCAGTGAAAAAAGTATTCTTTTCCCTGTTCTTCTTCTTTCCGGGATCGGTATTGTCATGGTTTATTCAGCAAGTTCCGCCATTAGTATGGAAAGCCATAACACCGTATTTTACTATATGAAAAAACAGGCCCTGTTTTTGGGCATCAGCCTTTGTGTCATGTTTGTTGCAGCCTCTTTTCCATATAAACTTTACAAAAACATTTCCTATATCATCCTTTTTACTGCCATTGCAATGCTTGTAGCAGTACTCATCCCAACATTAAATATTAAGGCCGGCGGTGCCCACAGGTGGCTGAATCTGGGTGGATTTACCTTTCAGCCGGCAGAATTTGCAAAACTTGCCCTCATCCTTTTCCTTGGATATTCCCTTTCCAAAAAACAGGATATGGTAAAAAAATTTTCCATTGGGTTTTTTCCCCATGCATTGATTTTTGCTCTTTTTGCCTGCTTGATCATTATCCAGCCTGATTTTGGGACGATTGTTGTGTTAGGGATAATTACATGGGGAATGATGTTTGTTGCAGGGGTTAAAATCTTCCATCTGCTTTCTCCGACTCCTTTGCTGATACCCATCATCTATTACTGGGTTTATAAGGTTGACTACCGTCTGGAAAGAATTCTTTCATTTTTAAATCCCTGGGATGACCCCTATAATACGGGGTACCAGATCACCCATTCTTTAAAGGCATTTGGTTCAGGCGGCATTTTTGGAAAAGGCATTGGTCTTGGCATGCAGAAAATGCTTTACCTTCCAGAACCCCACACAGACTTTATTTTTTCAATTATCGGGGAAGAACTTGGGTTGATAGGTGTACTCACTGTTTTGTCCCTGTATTTAATTTTATTATTAAAAGGAATCCAGATTGCCAAAAACTCAAAGACTCTTTTTGGTGCCATCACAGCTGCCGGACTTACCATTTATATCGGGGTTCAGGTCATCATCAACACAGGAGTTGCTTTAGGGGCTCTGCCGACAAAAGGTCTTACGCTGCCCTTTATCAGTTATGGGGGAACTTCCCTTGTGATAAATATGGCAGCCATGGGAATTTTAATGAATATCGGGGCATCCAAAGATCATGAAAAAAGTGCTTAACATAATCATAGCCGGTGGAAAGACGGGCGGACACCTGTTCCCGGGAATTGCCATTGCCCAGGCCCTTGACCGGATACTTGCCCCAATGGTTGAACAGACCAACCATCAAGTGAATATTCTTTTTATTGGCACCACTGCTCCCTTTGAGACCCAAACCCTTGAAAAATACGGGTATGCCCACAAAGCTATATTTTCAAAGCCGATTAAAGGCGGCAACCTTTTCAGCAAAGCCTTCTCCATCAGCATTATCTTTATTTCTCTGATCCAGTCCATGGTAATCATGAAAAATTTTAAACCTGATTTTGTCCTGGGAGTCGGAGGATTTTCATCCTTTGCCATTGTACTGGCAGCCTGGATCTTCAGAATTCCAACTGCCATCCAGGAGCAAAACGCCTTTCCCGGGTTGACAAACCGCCTGTTATCAGGATTTGCCAAAACCATTTTCACATCGTTCAAAGAAACAAAAGGGTTTGCTCACAACCCTAAAGTGAATTATGTGGGAAACCCTGTTAGAAAAACTGAAAGTATTGAATCTGAAGATAACCTGAATTTAAATAATTTTGATCCAGACAAATTTACCCTTCTTGTCACAGGTGGAAGCCAGGGTGCCACAAGTATTAACACTGCATTCATGGATGCCCTTGAATTGATGACTGATACTGACAAATTCAATATTATTCATCAGACCGGCATTAGTGATGAAGCTGAAATTTTACAACGATACAGCCGCCTGAAAATCAATGCAACAACCAAAGCTTTTTTCCATAACATGCCACAGCTTCAGGAAATGGCAGATCTTGTAATCACAAGGGCGGGTGCGGGAACTATTTCAGAACTGTGTATCAAGGGCCTGCCTGCCATTCTTATTCCCTTCCCCCATGCAGCTGACGACCACCAGACCTATAATGCAAAAGCCCTTGAAGAACAGGGAGCAGCTGTAATGATAAGAGATAATGAACTCACGGGACATGCCTTAAAAGAAAAGATGGAAGATCTGATCGAAAACAGAGAAAGGCTTGACCACATGGCCCAGATGTCAAGGCGACTTGCCATGCCTGACGCAGATGAAAAAATAGCAAATCATATTTTAAAAACAAAGGATATTAAGGGTTAAGCCATGTATCAAAAAAATTACCATATCCATTTTGTTGGAATCGGCGGCATAGGCATGAGCGGTATTGCAGAACTGCTTATACACCTTGGCTATAAAGTGTCTGGATCTGACTTAAAGCTCTCCCCCATTACCAAACGACTTGAAAAACATGGCGGCATCATCTTTCAAGGACATAGTAAGGAGCAGATAGCCGGTGCCAGCGTGGTGGTCACCTCTACTGCCATTACTGGTGATAATCCAGAAGTGGTTCGCGCAAAAGAACTTTTAGTTCCTATTATTCCACGGGCTGAAATGCTGGCAGAGTTGATGCGGATCAAATATTCCATTGCTATTTCAGGTGCCCATGGCAAAACATCCACCACTTCCATGATTTCTCAAATCCTCAACACTGCCGGTCTTGATCCCACAGTAATTATTGGAGGCCTTCTCAAAGGGCTTGATACCAATGCATTGCATGGCAAAGGCGAATATATTGTTGCTGAAGCCGATGAAAGCGACGGATCTTTTTTAAAGTATGCACCTGCCATTGCAGTCGTCACCAATATAGATCTTGAACATCTTGATTTTTACAGGGATATTGAAGATATCAAAGATAAATTTGTTCAGTTTATCAACTCCGTTCCATTTTATGGCCTTGCCATTCTCTGCCTTGATAACGAACATATCCAGGATATCCTTCCCAGGTTAAAGGTCAGATATACCACCTTTGGCATGATGGCACAGTCTGATCTGCGGGCCAGGGAAATCTCATTTATGGGCAACAAGAGTTTCTTTAAAGTTTTTCACCATGAAAAACTATTGGGTGACATTAATCTGAATATTGCAGGAAAGCATAATATCTCCAATGCACTTGCTTCCATTGCAACGGGGCTTGAACTGAACATATCCTTTAAAACAATCAAAAAAGCATTGGAACAGATTGAAGGCGTAAAAAGGCGCCTTGAAATCAAGGGGAGAAAAAAGGGCATCTTGGTAATAGATGATTATGGCCATCACCCAACAGAAATCATGGCAACCCTGACCGCAATCAGGGAAAGCCGTATGGGCAAAAGGCTGATTGTTGTATTCCAGCCCCATAGATACACCCGGACCCAGGGATTGTTTCATGAATTCACCCGCTCTTTCTACCAATCCGACATCCTGATTGTACTCCCCATTTATGCGGCAAGTGAAAAAGAAATTAAAGGGGTTGATGCCCAGGGCCTATGCGAAGGTATCAGAAAACATGGGCATAAAGAGGTCTCTTATGCACCTGATTTTAACCAGGCTTTATCCATGATTACCCATAAACTAAAAAAGGGAGATGTTGTTCTGACACTTGGTGCCGGAGACATTTATACCTTTGGAGAAAAACTGCTTGAAATATTGTAAAGGCAAAACATGGTAGAAAAAGAAAACACAGCTGTTTCAACCCTGGCTCAAGAGTTCAAACTTCTTGTTGATGAGCCAATGAAAAAATATACCTCCTTTAAAATCGGAGGCCCGGCTGATCTTCTTGCAATGCCAAAAGACAAACTGGAATTAAAAAAATTATTAGAAAAAGCCTCAAGCCTTGGTATTCCAGTCACTATTTTTGGAGGCGGCACCAATGTTTTAATTACAGATAAAGGCATAAGAGGTCTTGTGGTTATTACAAAATATTTAAAATCTAAAATCCATATTACCCGGGCAGACCTTCAAGGGAAAACCATTTATGTTGAAGCAGGAGAGCGGTTATCAAGTGTCTGTCAGTTTGCCATCCGTCACTCGCTTTCCGGACTCGAATATGCCGCAGGAATACCCGGGACTGTCGGGGGTGCCATTATGATGAATGCCGGAACAAAATCCTGGAAAATGTCAGATATTGTTGAATCCATTGATATTTTAAACAAAAATACTCTGGCATTTGAAACCATGGGGGGAAAAGACCTTGATTTTTCTTACCGCCGACTTAATCACCCGGGCATTATCGTGTCAGCAACCTTACTATTAAAGGAAAAACCCCGGAAACAAATAGAAGAATGCTTTAAAGAAAACCTTGCCATAAAAAATGCTGCTCAGCCTGTTTCTGCCGCCAGTGCAGGATGTTTTTTTAAAAATCCAACCCTGGGAAAATCTGCCGGGGAACTGATTGAAAAATCAGGGCTTAAAGGGATGAGAATAAATGATGCCATGGTATCGCTTAAGCATGCAAATTTTATTGTAAACACCCATAATGCAAGTTGTGAAGATATCCTTTTATTAAAACAGCATATCCAGGAAATTGTATTTAAAAAATACCAAATTAAGTTAGAAACAGAAGTGAGGCTGGAAGGTGAGTAAAAAAATTCAACCCAACAGGTATAAACCTGAGGCCAAAGACGGCAAGCATACAAATTCCCAGTCCAACATTGCCGCTTGTCTTAAATACGTCATGACTCTGTTATTTATAAGTGCCTTAAGCTTTGTATTGATATTTATTTACGATTTTATTACCCAGTCACCCTCTTTAAATATTAAAACAATTGAAATTTCAGGGACAAACCGGGTCTTAAAAGAAGACATTCTCAAGCTTGCAGACCTTACCTTTGAAAAAAATATTTTGGAGATTAATTTATTTTCCATTGAAAAACGGCTCATTTCCCATCCCTGGATTCAGTCAGCCCGTGTAAAAAGAAATCTGGATTCTGTGCTGTCTATATCCATTACTGAGCATGAACCCCTGGCCATTGTTAAAATTGAAAACCTGGCTGATATTTTAATTAATACCCAGGGACATCCTTTTAAAGAATACAGCTCTCTTAATGATAATATTAAAAATTTACCAGTTGTCACGGGGCTTGATCTTGCAAGTGTCAATAACCAGTATCTGTTCAATGGGACTTTATTTAATTCCACCATGGATTTTTTACAATCAGTGGATTGCATTAATATAAAGCAAATAAATGGAAATAAAAATACCGGGGTTACCATTGAAGCCAGGGATATATATAACCGGCAGCTCACAGGCGAACAAGGAATAATTCAAATTAAACTGGGTTTTGATGATTTTAAAGCAAAACTAACTAAAGCAAAAAATATCAGCGAGTATATTGATAAAAACTTTCCAGAGAAAATAATCTGCTCCATGGATCTTTTTAATATTAAAAAAGTGTTTATCAAAACAAAACTCAACAATGCTCTGCACAACGATTCAGAAAAGGGGGCGTAATTTGCAGGGAAATGAAAAAATAATTGTGGGCCTGGATATCGGAACAACTAAAATTATGGCCGTTGTAGGGGAAATGCTTGAGGACGAAATCAACATTATTGGTGTCGGCTCCCACCCATCCACGGGACTTAGAAAAGGAATTGTTGTCAATATTGAATCAACTGTGGATTCAATAAAAAAAGCAGTAGAAGAGGCAGAACTCATGGCTGGTTGTGATATTTCATCTGTTTATGTGGGTATTGCAGGGAATCATATAAAAGGCCTTAACTCCCATGGGCTTATTGCTATCAAGGGCCGTGAAATTACAGCCCAGGATGTTGACCGCGTAATCGATGCGGCAAAAGCAATTGCCATTCCAGCTGACAGAGAAATTCTTCACGTCATCCCCCAGGAATTTATTGTTGATGACATGGAATCCATTCAAAATCCAGTGGGTATGACAGCCATACGTCTTGAAGCCAATATTCACATTATCACTGGTGCAGTATCTTCAGCCAGAAATATTGTCAAGTGCTGCAATAAGGCAGGCCTTGAAGTTTGTGACATTGCCCTTGAATCCTTGGCATCAGGCGAAGCAGTTCTTACAGATGAAGAAAAGGAACTGGGATGTGTTGTGGCTGATATGGGTGGCGGGACAACTGATCTGGCCCTTTTCAAAAATAATAATTTAAAATTTATATATAACCTCCCTCTGGGTGGACACAACCTGACAAATGATATTTCCATAGGTCTTAGAACACCGCTGCCGGAAGCTGAAAAAATAAAAAACGAACATGGCACCTGTATCCCGGAAAATGTAAAAAGCGGAGCAACCATAGAGGTAGCGGGTGTTGGGGGAAGATCCCCTAAAAAACTTTCCAAGAGGATTCTAGCTGAAATCCTTGAGCCCAGGGTGGAAGAAATTTTTTCTCTTTTACAAATAGAATTGTTCTCCAATGGACTTGAAAATTCATTCCCGGCAGGGTTTGTCCTCACCGGTGGAAGCGTGCTTCTTGACGGCATCACTGAACTTGCAGAATCTGTTTTCAACGTACCTGTACGAATTGGCGAACCCAATAAAGTTGGGGGACTGAAAGATATTGTTAAAAACCCGGCCTATGCAACGGGTGTCGGGCTCGTCCATTTAGGTTCCAGCGCAAGCTGTCGAACTAATTTGCACGACGCACCAGTTCAAGGATTTACCGGAGTATTAAACAGGATGAAACAGTGGTTTAAAAATATACTTTAATTTTTTATGGGGGGTGGAAATGACTTTTTCTTATGTGGAAAATGAAAAATCAGCAAAAATCAAAGTTATTGGCGTTGGCGGTGCCGGCGGCAATGCAGTTAACAACATGATTGATGCAAAACTCAAAGGTGTAAAATTCATTGTTGCCAACACTGATGTCCAGGCGCTTGAAGCATCCAGGGCTGAAGTAAAAATTCAGATTGGCAAAGAACTGACACAAGGACTTGGCGCTGGTGCTGATCCGAAAAAGGGCCAGCAAGCAGCTGAGGAAAGTGCATCTGAACTGCGGCAGGCCTTAGAGGACAGCCATATGGTCTTTATTACAGCAGGCTTTGGTGGTGGTACGGGAACAGGAGCTGCCCCCGTTATTGCTGAAATCTGTAGAGATCTTGGTATACTGACTGTGGCTGTTGCGTCTAAACCATTTTCTTTTGAAGGCAAAAAAAGAGAAAAACAGGCCCTTGCAGGCCTTGAAAAACTTCATGCGATTACAGATACCGTCATTATCATTCCAAATGACCGGCTACGGGGAATTGCAACCAAAGGTGCTAGAATGGTTGATATGTTTATTAAAGCAGATGAAATTCTCCACCATTCTGTAAAGGGTATTACAGACCTGATTATGATGCCAGGCCATGTTAACCTGGATTTTGCAGATGTCAAAACCACCATGCAAAAAGCTGGAAAAGCATTAATGGGTATTGGTATTGCATCTGGAGAAAATCGAGCGGTTGAAGCTGCTGAAAGGGCAATTTCTCATCCGCTTCTTGAAGATATTTCCATTGCCGGTGCAAAAGGTGTACTAATGAACATTACATCCAGTTCTGATCTCACCCTTGATGAGATGACACAAGCATCTGACAGGATTTACAAGGAAGTCGGAGATGACGCAGACATCATCTGGGGCCAGACATTTGATGAAGAACTGGGTGATGAAATAAGAATAACCGTCATTGCCACAGGTATTGACTCTGACGAGATCAAATCATCTGATAACATACACCATTTTGATCCAATGGCCCAGCCAATTACATATCAACAGTCAGGGCCAGCAGCTCAGTCCGTTACTCAATCTGCTGGAACCATTGCCCGGGGACAATTGAGAACTCCCTCCCAGGAGGAGCTTGCAAACTGGAATGAATTTGACAATCCTGTCAGCGTTAAACATAAAAAAGCGGTTGGAGATTATGACATTCTAAATGATTACAATTCAATCCCGTTTGATAACAATGATCTGGAGGTGCCGACATTTCTTAGAAGAAAAGCTGACTGATAAATGGGAAAAAGGCTCAAACCACCTTGGAATTATGGCTCAAATAAAAATAAAATCATAGAACAAGGAGCCATTGTTAAAAAAGGTAAAGGCTTTATAAAAGCAGCCCTTGTATATCCCAATACTTATAAGGCAGGCATGTCCAGTCTGGGATTTCAAACCGTATACAGGATTGCAAATAATATTAATTTTTTAGCCTGTGAAAGGGTCTTTCTGCCAGACCCAAAGCAGAAGGCACAAAGTTTTACGCGTGACCTTCAGGTTACAAGTAACCTTCAGGTCAAAAGTGTTGAAAGCGGTTTAACCCTTAATAAATTTGATATCATTCTGTTTTCAATATCATTTGAAAACGACTTTATCCACATTGTTCAACTCCTTGGAAAAGCAGGCATCCCCTTGCGATCGCCCGATCGAAACCACACCCACCCCCTGGTGGTTGCAGGGGGAGTCGCCTGCTTCTTAAACCCTGAACCCATTGCCCCTTTTATGGACTGTTTCCTTTTAGGAGAAGCTGAATGCTTACTTGAGCCATTTTTTGATAAATTCTTAAAAAAAATCGATAAAAACTCTTTTTTACACAGCCTGGAAAAAAAAATCTCCGGTGCCTATGTACCCGCTCTTCACACGGATAAAAATCCATTTCAAATCAAGGTGCAATACCTTAAAAATCTTGACACCATTACAACAGCCACCAGTATTCTCACCACTGAAACTGCTTTTAAGGATACCTTTCTTATAGAGACCCTTAAAGGCTGCCCCCATGGGTGCAGGTTCTGCAGTGCAGGATTTATTTACAGGCCACCCAGAATATATCCAGCTGAAAATATTTATGCCGCTATGAATTCTGCCACGGGCAGGACTGACAAAATAGGGCTTGTCAGTTCAGCTATTGCAGATCATCCTTACATAACAAATATCTGCAACTATGGCTTAAAACACAATTTTAAACTATCTTTTTCATCCCTAAGGGCAGATAAGCTGACCCATGAATTTATCACTGCACTTTCATCCGCAAAGGTAAAAACAGCAACCATTGCCCCGGAAGCAGGATCAGCACGAATGCGCAATATTATTAATAAAAACATTGATGAGCATGATATTCTTTTTGCCGCCCAACGTCTTGTCAATGCCGGCATCATGAATTTAAAGCTCTATTTTATGATCGGCCTTCCCTTTGAACAGGATCAGGATATTCTGGCCATTGTGGACCTCACAAAAAAAATTAAATCTGTTTTTCTTGAGGCATCAAAAAAACAAAAGAAAATCGGAACCATTACCTTAAGTGTCAACCCCTTTATTCCAAAACCATTCACCCCGTTTCAATGGGCTTCCATGACAGATGAAGCCACATTAAAAAAAAGAGTCGCACTTATCCGGCAAGGCTTGAAAAAAATCGCCAATATTAAAATAAATATTGAATCATTGAGAAAAGCAAAAATCCATGCCCTTCTTTCCCGTGGAGATCAAAAGACTGCAGACCTCATCGAATCCGCATTAAAGAATGGCTGGTCATTTACCATGAAGCAGAACAAAACCTATTGTGATTCAATTATCTATCAGGAAACACCCATTGACACCCCCCTGCCCTGGGATTTTCTTGATAATCGAGTCAAAAAAGAGTTCC
>JACNHV010000108.1 GCA_014383445.1 Candidatus Desulfobacula maris
ACAGAGTTTATTATAAACTCTTAAGGAGGTCACCTTTTATATGATTATCAGGCTTTCCTTATTGTCGTTATTGAGTTCAATAACGACAATAAGGAAAGCCTGACCCCGTTTTATGACCCCGTTTTATCGCTATTTTTTGCGTTCCAGGATAACTGCCATGCCCTGACCGCCGCCGATGCACAGAGTTGCCAGACCATATCGCGAGTTTCGCGCTTTCATTTCATATAAGAGTTTTGTTAAAATAGCACCGCCTGATGCAGATACGGGATGCCCCAAAGCAATGGCGCCACCATTTACATTAACTTTATCCATATCCATATTCAACTCACGGATACATGCCAGAGCCTGGGAGGCAAAGGCTTCGTTCAGCTCGATCAGATCAATATCATCAATGGTCAACCCTGCTTTTTCAAGAGCCATCTTTGTGGCCGGGATCGGACCAATTCCCATGTAAGCAGGATCAACTCCGGCAGATGCGTATGAAACAATGGTTGCCATGGGCACAATACCCAGTTCGTCTGCCTTCTCCTTTGACATGACAACCAAAGCAGATGCACCATCATTCATGCCGGATGAACTTCCTGCCGTAACAGAACCCCCTTTTCTAAATGGGGGTTTCAATTTTTGAAGGCCTTCTATGGTGGTACCGAATCTTGGATGTTCGTCCGTATCAAATATTTTAGGATCACCCTTTCTCTGGGGAATTTCAACAGGAACTATCTGGTCCTTAAATTTTCCTTCTTTTATGGCTTTTTCAGCAAGCTGCTGGCTTCTCAAACCAAATGCATCCTGGTCTTCTCTGGAAACATTAAATTTTTCTGCAACATTTTCAGCTGTCTCCCCCATGGTGTTTCCACTTAAGGGATCAAAAAGGATCAACTGGTCCTGAAGCTGTCCATGTCCAAGTCTATAACCCCATCTGGCTTTTTTCAGCATAAAGGTTGCATTACTCATACTCTCCATACCACCGGCAACAATAATATCTGCATCACCGGATTTAATTACCTGGGCTGCCAGTGTAACCGCCTTGATACTTCCGGCACAGGCCTTGGAGATTGTGAACTGGGGTTTTTCTATGGGGATACCTGCCTTTACTGACACGACACGGGCAGAGTTAATGGGAAGATCCCCTGTCCTGTAGCCTGATGCATAAATGACCTCATCAATCTGATCACCCGTCAACCCTGCTCGATTGATAGCTTCTTTTATGGGGATGGGTCCAAAATCAATATCACTCAATGGAGCGAGCGATCCACCAAATCCACCAATTGCCGTTCTACAGGCACTTACAATGACAACTTCTTTCATTTTTCCTCCTGAAAATATATCATTTAATATCTTATTTTCTACATAGCTTTAATATAGCTGTATTATAAATAGTTGAGCGTGTCAACCAAAAACATTTATGCTGATACGCTCAAGCTTCCAGACATACTTCAACTTCCATGTTGTGCCACAAATTTTGATCACATGATAGGTGTGAAAATCAGGTTATGCAAGAAATTTTAATAAAAATTGCGCCTATCCAGGGCTTGATTTCGCACGATTTGGCGATTTCAGATTACCATGCCTGTCCTATAAAAAAACCACCTTGTTTCTGCCCTCTTCCTTGGCTTTATACATTGCCTGGTCTGCCCTTTTGATAAAATCATCTTTGGATTCTTCTTCTATGTATTGTACTACTCCGAAACTACAGGTGACCTGGGTTTTGATTGAAAAAGGATGTTTTTCAATCAAGGTTCGGAGCTTTTCAGCAAAAGGCATAATTGCAGCCTTATCATTTTCAGGAACAAGGATAATGAATTCCTCCCCTCCCCACCGGGCTAGAATATCAGAATCCCGGATTATTGCCAGGCATAAAAAAGAAAGTTCTTTTAGAACAATGTCGCCGGAAAGGTGCCCAAAGGTATCGTTTACCTGCTTAAACCTGTCAATATCAAAAATAATAAGGGAAAGCGCTGATCCATACCTCTTTGAACGCTCCATCTCATTTTTAAGGCAATGGTTAAAATATCCCCTGTTGTATAATGTTGTTAAAGGGTCTGTGGTGGCTTTAATCTGCAGGGCGGCATTCACCTTTTCCAGCTCATCTTTCTGCTCTTTCTGTGTCCGTTTATACCCCTGGAAAATGGAATTAATTCCTTTTGAAAAAAAGTATCCCATGCAAAGGAAAATGATGCCGATAATAATAATAAAATACACAAAATATTGAATGGTTTTCTTTATTTCATGCCTTAAGTTATCCTGCAGATGGGCAATGTTTTTTTCCAGGGAGTCAAGGTATGTCCCTTTTGCCACTATCCATTCCCATTCAGGATAATATTTAAAATAACTCAGTTTGGCAATCATCTCATCTGTACCCGGCTTTTTATACCAATATGTAACAAAGGCTTCCCCTTTGTCCCTTATCCCCTGGAGCATTTCTTTACGGAACAGTTTACCTTTTGCATCCTTATAGCTGTCGGCAATTTTCTTGCCTATAAGATCAGGGCGATTGGGGTTCACCAGCATGGTGGCAAATTCATCTCCACCATTCATGTTATGGAGCTTATAGATAAAAATGTAATCCGGATAATTCAGGTCAGGGGTAATACTATTCAGATGGTCGATGATAGACTGTTGAATCCTGTCTTGCATCTTGTCAATATAATTCCCGCTGCCAATAGCCCAGTCATAGGGCTCAAAATATTTTACAAAGGCAATCTTTTCAAAGCGCTTTGCTTCATCGATATCTGGTTTTGGCCATTGATATTTTATAAACCCCTCGCCTTTGTCCTGTACAATTTGAACCATTTCCCCAAAAAGGTCTATTTCGTATTTGTCAGGTCTCAACTTAATATTCAATCCTTCCCTTTCAGGATCTGGCGGATAAAGGATAGCAACCCCTTTTACTGAACGTATAAAAAAATAACCATTGCCATCATGGAACCTGACAGGGCGCAAAGCCTCTTTTATAACAGATTGTATCTCTTCTGGATTATTATTCCCCCTGTTTTTCTGATACAGGTTCAAGGCCACGGCATGGGCTTCATATACTCTATTTTTAGCATCATTCTTAAGTTCTGTTTCAGATCTTCTTCGACGGCCATCAATGAGGCGGGCCTGTATGTTAACATCTGACATGAGCCGGTTTTTCTGGGGAGCTGTATAATTTACTTCCACTCTTTTAAAATCTTCGCGAAAATTGCTGTAGATATCCTGGACAAAGACAAAACCCAGGGTTGCTGTGAGCAGAACAATAATGACAATTGAACTGATAAAACTGATTTTGCCTATATTTTCTTCGTTGATGAAAGGCATTGGATAACCGGCACACTCCTGTCTATGTCATTAGTAATGGAACCCATATCGTTCTAATGTTTCAAAAAAAATATAGAAGAATTGCCAGGCAAAAGCAAGAAAGAAAAAACCTATACCTTTCTTTCCTCCAAAACTTTCAACACCTTTTTACACTGATATTCTGCCCGTGTTTTTATATCTTCTGCAAGCATAATGGTATCTTTTTTGAATTTATCATCTGTAATGCCGGCCATATTTATAATGACATTCTTATATGCCCCCCAGATGCCTGTTTCCATAGCTTTTGCCCCAACTTCAACATCTGATTTTGATGCGATATTCCCATATTGGGCAATCCCTGCCATGGCATCCCAGGCAGCATCGGCTAGCTTCATGGTCGTCAGGGGAATATCAATGGCCTTTTTAAGACCCTGCTGCAATTTTTCCTGTCTTTCTTTTTTTTCTTCTTTGGTGGCAGAGGGCAGGCGAAGGGCTTCCACATAATCATTAAAGGCATTTGTGTCGGCATCAATCATGGGGATCAGATCTTTGGCAGCATTATGCAGGGGCTGGGCAAGCTTACGCATTTTTTTATCAAGGTCTTCAAATTTACGAACTCCCAGGGTCAATTTTGCCACCATTGAACCAAGGCCTGCACCCATAGCGGCAATGGCAGCAGAAACAGACCCGCCGCCAGGGGCTGAACTTCTACTTGCCACTTCTTCAATAAATTGTCTGACCGAAAGGCCTGCCAATGGCTCATTTTTTTCTTCGGCAATAATATACTCAATAATTTTCTCTTTCGGGTTAAACCGTGCTACAGAATTCAGGCCCAATCGTTCAATGGCAAGCCTTACCTTCTGATCTTCATCCAGAATAAAGAGATTTTCTTTTACAATATAATAATCCGCTGCCATGAGGATGGCTTCCAAAGGCACCACTCCGACAATTTCAGACCCTGTAACAGCTATATTCAACTCTTTTGCATCCTTTTTGACCTCTTCAAACAACACATGGGGAGGGGTGACATGATAATTGTTCAGATTAACAGTTACCTGGGCAAGGTTATAGTCCTGGACATACCACCCCATTCCTTTAACCTCTTTGAGCCGGCCAGGTTCATCAACGCTGCGACCGGCCTCCCGAAGATTTAAGGCTATTCTGTGAGCCTGGTTGGGTGTGGATAAAAGATTCACATTATAAGCAATCAGAAAAAATCTTGCTCCGGTAACAGTTGCCCCCCACTCGGGAACAAATTTCGCAAGGCCAAAATCCGGTTTCCACTCAGGGGTTGTAATCCTGTTTTTTATTCCTTCATACTGGCCTTCCCTGATCTGGGGAAGTTTTTTACGGTATTCCCGGGTGGTAGATTCTTCATATAAATAAACAGGAATGCCAAGCTCCTCGGCAACCCGCCTGCCAAATTCCTTTGAGATATCAACGCATTCTTCCATGGTCACATTGGCCACGGGAATAAAAGGACAGACATCCATGGCACCCATGCGATGATGTTCCCCCTTATGGGTTCTCATATCGATTTTTTCCCTTGCAACCCTGGCTGAATTCAGGGCACCTTCTATAACCGCTTCAGGAGACCCTACAAATGTATAGACAGTTCTGTTGGTGGATTTTCCCGGATCAACATCCAGAAGGCGACAGCCTTTGGTCTGTGCAATGGCATCTGCTATGGCATCTATGGTTTCCCTGTTCCGGCCTTCACTGAAATTTGGTACACACTCAACTATTTTTTTCATATGGCTTTATTTTCCTTTTTTATGATTGACATTATAACTATTTATTCGGCACAGATGGGAACCTTGAGTTGTCTGTATGGGGGTAGAACTTGGCTCCTGAAAACATGTTCATGAATTCCTGGTTCACGTTCAGTTCAATATAGGTAATGGATTGCCGGATCTTCATTATCCTTTCAAAGGCATCCGGATTTTTCAGCAACACCTTTGCCCCGCCAAGGGAGCTGTTGCCTAAAACTTCAAAGGTTTTCAGGGGAATATCCGGGAGCATGCCAATTGATATGGCAGACACAGGATTAATAAATGATCCAAAGGTTCCTGCCACATAAAACTTTTCCAGATCTTCAAATTCAAGCCCGGCTGTATTTTTTACAATCACTTCCAGAATGGTATACATGGCAGCCTTTGAACTGGTCAGAGAATTTAAGTCCACCTGGCTTAAACAGATGGGTTCTCCTGTACCAGAATAGTTTTTATCCACAAGAATAAAATGATTTATCCCCTCCTTTTCAAACAATTGATTCCCACAGAATGGTTTGGAAAATTTCCCCCTGATATCAATCCGTTTTGATAAAAAAAGACTTGCAGCAAGATCAATCATTCCTGAACCGCAGATCCCGATCGGCTTTATTTCATCTGTGGTATGAATCGCAAGTTCCTGTGAATCCGGGTCAATCCATACCTGATCGATCACACCCGGTTTTGCCGTCATGCCCATTTTACTGACCCCGCCTTCCAGCGCAGGCCCTGCAGCACCGGCACAGGCAAGAAGCCAGTCGCGATTTCCCACAACAATCTCTGCATTTGTGCCCACATCCACCATGATGCAGGGATTTTGTTTTTGATCAAGGTCTGAAAAAA
>JACNHV010000266.1 GCA_014383445.1 Candidatus Desulfobacula maris
CCTACCGTCAAATACCAGGGGTCTTTACCTGGATCATTGTCATATCCGTGTAATCTCTCATTGCTCTGAGTCTTCGTTCTCCTGCAATAAGTTCGTACCTGTTGTTTTTTTAGACGTCATATCCTTATAAAGCGTGACGGAAAAACAGGTTCCCTTTCCAGGTGTAGAATCTACATAAATTTCGCCCCCGTGGTCCTTGATAATTCCATATGCCACAGAAAGTCCCAGGCCCACACCCTTGCCTTTTGTCTTTGTGGTAAAAAAAGGCTCAAAAATTTTTGATACAATATTTTTAGGAATGCCAGACCCCGTATCTTTAATTTCAAGCCCAATGGCGGCTTGATTTTTTTTGCTGAAAGTCCTTATGGTCAGGTGTTTTTTCCCGGAAGTTGCCATGCTTTCCACTGCATTGGAAAGCAGGTTCATGAGCACCTGGTTTAACTGGTCCTCTGATCCTTTGATCAGGGGCAGGTTGTATTCAAGTTCTTCTAAGACATGGATATGATTTAATTTTAAAAGGTTGGCATTTAACATCAGGGTCTGTTCAATGAGATCATTGAGATCAAATTTGACCAGTTCAATAGATGACTGGCGCGCAAACACCAGAAGGTTGCTTACAATACGGCTTATCCTCCGTGTTTCCGTCTCCATGAGTCCCAGGTATTTTAAAAAAAGATCAATGGTTTTTTGATCAATGGAGTCTTCTTTTAATATTCGTTTGCTGAGCAGCACAAGATTTAATATGCCGGCAACAGGATTGTTGATTTCATGGACAACGGACGAAGATAATTTACCCAACGAGGCCATTTTATCCTGGTGAAGAAGCCTTTCATGGCTTTCTTTCAATTGTCGGGTTCTTTCTTCCACCTTTTTGACAAGAATGTCTTCGTCCAGTTTGCGCTGGGTAATATCCCGGCTGATTTCAATAAATTTAGAAATCTTTCCATTTTTTTCCCAGATGGGAAATACCGTCAATTCCGTGTGCCGGGGCTTGCCATTATTGTCCAGCCGTGTCAGCTCAACCTGGCAACGTCTTTTGTTCTTGATGACTTCTTCAAGAGGGCATATGTTGTGGCAATTGCTGGGTTCCCTTTTATCCTCCTTTAGCACCTCAAAACATTTGCGGCCGATGACCTCTTCCCTGGAACATCCCAATTGTTTTAAGAAAGCCTCATTCGTTTCCATGATCTCTTTTTCAGGGGAGATGATTAATACAAAATCTTTGATACCACTGAGAATGGTTTGTATCTCTTTTTCAGGCAGGTTCATAATCATATCCTTGCAAAAAAGTTATAAGCAATCGGAAATATTATTAATTTCTAACATAGGATGAATTATGAATGCAAGGTTCAAAAAAACAAAAAGCAAAGTGTTGAAATATTAGAAACCGGTGTTGCAAAACCCTACAGCATTGAAGAGCTCTGCCCATGTGTGAAATCCATAGCCTTGATTTGCAAAGTGCATTATGAACTGTAGTAAAATTCTACAATTTGAGGTTTCAAGGGTTTGCAGTACTTATTATACTTATTGTACCGGTAGATCTAAAATCCCACAATAGACACGGATTTCAACAATAAAATTATTTTTTCTGTCATGCTGGTATTCTTTTTGCTCTATTAAGTTGGCAAACAGGTAAAACAGCAAAATAATAATTCATCAAAAGGAGAAAATACAATGAAACAATTAATGAGAACCGAAAAATCAGCAAATATCTGGGCGGCTAAAAAAGACAAAACAGATCATCCATGTATCTGGATGCAGGCAGGCATTGCAAACAAGAAAAACTGCAACAATTTTTATGACTGCACCAATTGCAAATATGATGATTCCATGGCGAAAACGGCAAAAGCCGGCAAACACATCACCTGGCAGCAAGCCTTGAGAAACAGGGACAGCAAGGACAGAACCTGCAGGCATGCGCTGACCCGCAGGGCTGAACACAAAATCTGTCCCATGAATTACAATTGCGAGCGGTGTGATTTTGACCAGTATTTTGAAGATATCCTTTCCCCGAAGACGGGTCATTCCATGGTGTATATGAAAGATGTCAAAGGCTTTGATATTGCAGACGGATATTATTTTCACAAGGGTCATACATGGGCCAGCATCAACAGCGGAGGCTTTATCCGTGTCGGCCTTGATGATTTCTCATTCAAGGTCCTGGGCTGTCCGGATGCCTTTGACCTTCCCCTGACGGGCCAGGAACTGAACAAGGATAAAGTAGGGTGGGGCTTGAAAAGAAAAGAAAATCTGGCTGATATTCTCTCTCCTGTGAACGGGGTTATCACGGAGGTCAATAACAATATCAGGAAATCTCCGGATCTTTCAAAAAATGATCCCTATGGTGATGGATGGCTTTTTACAATTCATAATTCTGATATAAAGGGAATAGTTCAAGATCTTAAAACGGACAACGACAGCGTGGAATGGCTGGGACAGGAAGTGACCACCCTTGAAAACATGATTGAAAAGGTAACAGGTCCTTTGAGTGCAGATGGCGGTCTGTTAAAGGCAGATGTATTTGGAAATCTGCCGACCCTTGGCTGGCATAACCTGACCCGCACCTTTTTTAGAACTTAAAAGCTGTCTTTATTCACTTTTTAAAAAAGGATGCAGCCAATGGAAACAAGAATAGAACAGAAAACCGCTGCCTGTCTCTGGATGCAGGCGGGAGTGGTAAAGAAAAAAATATGTATAAGGGATTTTTCCTGCATGACCTGTAGATTTGACCGGGCTTTGAGAAAAGCCTGCCATGAAAATGAGGATCTTCAAAAAAAGGGCATGATCCTAAAGGGAAAAAGGGGCAATCTTGTTTTTTGGAAAGAAAAACTTATAAAACAACCCCTGGCAAAAAGACCGTGTATCCATCACATGAAAGGCCATATTGACTTTAAAGCCTGTACCAAAACCTATAATTGCATTGATTGCGAATTTGATCAATACTTCCATGACCAGTTCAAGGTTTATACCGTCTTAAAACCAGTGGCGTTTAATGATATCAGAGGCGTGTCCCTGCCAGTGGGGTATTATCTTCATTCAGGGCATACATGGGTGAAAATAGAGGATCACTGCAATGTTCGTATTGGCATTGACGATTTTGCTTCAAGGGTTTTGGGAAAAATTACCACCATAAAAACTCCTTTGATGGGCAAACAGGTTTTCCAGGGGAAACACGCCATTCATATATCCAGGAACAAACATAAGGCATCATTTTTATCCCCCGTCAGTGGTGTGATTACTCAGGTCAATTCAAAGGTAAAGAAAACCCCCGGTCTGATCAATCATGATCCCTATACAGACGGTTGGGTATTAAGCCTTTATTGCCCGAACCTGAAACAAGAACTGAAACAACTGATGTTCATGGATTCAAATGTAAGGTTCATGGAAAGGGAAATGGACAGACTATATGCCTTTTTAGAAGAAGAGACACAGCTTGCGGCAGCAGATGGTGGAAGTCTGGTTAGAGATCTTTTCAAAAACCTGCCGGAAATTTCCAGGGACAGGCTGTTAAATCTTTTTATCCACAAAGATCCCTGATGTTGTCGGCCAGAAATATATTGCAATACCGGCAAAACTGACTTGATTTTCTGTCAACATCATCAAGGCTTCTGCAATAGTGCATAATGCATCTTTCATCTTTACAGTGGCGAAGATCAAAGGTATGCCCGAGTTCATGGATGGCTTCTTTTACGATTCTCTTACGCCCTTTGATAATACCCTTGACTTCAAAACTGGACACCAGTCTGGCAATGGATATAATACAGGCTTTTCCACCAAGCTGGGCCTCACCATATACATGGGTGAGGATAGGAATAAAAAGATCCTCCATTGTCACTGCAATAATCTTGATACAATCATCTGGTGCCTTTTTTTCCAGCGCCTCAAGGATTTTTGTTGAATGATATTGTTTACGCTCTGGATCATAGGCAAACAAAATATCGTATAAAACAGTCTCCACTCTGGCACTGAACATGAAAAATTCCCCTACTTCCCTTGCAATGGCCTGACTCATCCATTGCGGAATATCTCCAACCGGGGAAACAATAATGGTATCAATATTATTCATTTGCCAATGGCGGGACCGTATGCGTATTTATTTGTCTTGATCATTGTTTAAGTCATATAGTTTTATCTTGTTGTACAGAGTTGATCTGTCAATACCAAGAACGGCAGCACTTTTTGAAATATTCCAACTATTCTCATTTAAGATTTTTGAAATATGATGTTTTTCCACATCATTTAAAGAGAAATACTTATTTTTCAATTCGTTTTCCAGCTCTTTTACAATGGGAAGATCAAAGGGTGTAATGGTCCGGGTTTTACAAACCACCACTGCTCTTTCAATGGCATTGGAAAGCTCCCTTACATTTCCCGGCCATTCATAAAGCATGAGTTCATCCATGGCATCCCGGCTGATTCTTTCCACCCCTCTGTTGATCTCCAGGGTGGTTTTCATTAAAAAATGTTTTGCCAGCAGGGGGATATCCTCTTTTCGTTCCCTTAAGGGCGGCATGGCAAATGTAATGACATTCAGGCGATAATACAGGTCTTCCCTGAATGTTCGATTTTTAATGGCCTGTTCAATATTTGCATTGGTGGCGGCAATCACCCTGAAGTCGGCTGTAATGGGCTGGGTACCCCCAACCCTGTAAAATATTTTATCTTCCAGAACCTGGAGCAGGTCAATCTGCATTCGCATGCTGATTTCACCGATTTCATCCAGAAACAATGTTCCTCCACCGGCAAGTTCCAGACGGCCTTTCCGGGTTTCTTTTGCATCTGTAAAAGCCCCTTTTTGATGGCCGAAAAGTTCGCTTTCCATGATATGTATTGGAATGGCTCCGCAATTCACACTGACAAAAGGGCCATTGGAAACCCTGGAGTTGGAGTGAATGGCTTTTGCAGCAAGCCCTTTTCCCGTTCCTGTTTCACCTGTGATCAGAACAGTTGTTTCAGTATCCTTGATATCTTCTATCAGCCTGAAAATTTCCTGCATTGGCCCGGACTGACCAATCATACTTTCAAACCGGGTTCTTTGTTCGTAGTCTTCCTTTAAAAACAGGTTTTCTTGTATTTTGGCCCTGTGATGGACAAGTTTCTGGATGAGCACCTCCAGTTCCTCTGGATCAAAAGGCTTTAAAAGATAATCAAAAGCATGGTATTTCATGGCCTGGACTGCGGAAGGGATTGAGCCAAAGGCCGTGATCATAATCACATCAATATCAGGATAATGCTCTTTTACATGCTTGAGGACATCCATTCCACTGATGCCATCCATTTGAATGTCAAGCAAAAGAAGGTCAAAACTTTTGGTTTTGAGAAGGTCAATGGCTTTTTCGCCGCTGGACACGTTTTGCACATGATACCCATCTCTTTGCAGCCAGCCCGTAAGCGATTCACGAATAACCAACTCATCATCTACCACCAGAATCCTTGTTTGTTTCATCCAAGTCTCCTTTATTGTTGCCCTAGTTTGAAGATAAAGACAAATTTTAGTAAACTATGTTAATGTTACAGTAATTCTATAAATCCTTTTTTTTTAGCTTTTTTGATGCTGAATTATCCCATCGGTTAAAGAGGTCATGGTCTATCCCAAAGTAATCCAGAACCTTTCCAACGGACTGATTGATAATATCATCAATGGTTTTTGGATGATGATAAAACGCCGGTATTGGGGGAATAATTTGTGCACCCATGTCTGCTGCCTGGGTTAAAAGGCGTAAATGCCCTTTATGCAAAGGAGTCTCCCTGAAGAGCAGGGCAAGTTTTCGTTTTTCCTTGAGTTGGACATCGGCTGCCCGGATCAATAGATTATCTGCATAGGAGTTTGCAATTCCAGACAGTGTTTTTACAGTACAAGGTGCCACCACCATGCCCATGTTCAGAAAAGACCCACTGGCAACGCATGCTGCAATATCTTTGTTTGCATAGGTAAAATCTGCCATGGCAAGGACTTGATCCACATCATAATCAGTCTCAATCCTGATATTGAGTTTTCCTGGTTCTGAAATAATCAGATGGGTTTCAATGTCACGGCTCTTAAGGACCTCAAGCATCCTGACGCCATAAATCACGCCGCTTGCCCCTGTTATCCCGACAATTAATCGTTTTGCCATCTTGTGACTCCTTTGATTATGAATCTATAAAGCTATTGCATGTGCTTGAGTTCGTCAATTAAATTGTACCTTTTTTTTAAAATTAAAGAGACAATTTTTTTTAATTTTATATGGATTGACAAAAAAACGATCAGTCCATATAAATTTGAAAAGCAGATAAGCTTATTCATAAGAGGAGTTCATGGAAAAAGAGATTAAAGATAAAGCAAGACATCTTATTCATGATACAAGGGTCATGACCATTGCTGTTTCAGATAAGGATATCCCATGGTCAACCCCTGTCTATTTTGTGTTTCATGACAACAGGTTTTATTTTTTTTCCAATGAAAAATCCAGGCATATAAACTGGGCAAAAAACCGAAAAATTGTTGCTGCATCTATTTTCCAGGACGCGGATGAGATGGAATTGATTTTTGGTTTCCAGATGTCAGGAAAGCTTGAGAAAATATCAAAAAAGGCTTTATCTCTAACGATTATTAAAAAATATGTCACCAAATTCAGTTTTTTAAAACAGATATTTGGTCCCCAGATAATTGAAAATAAAGACTTTTTTTTAGAAAAATTCAAGTCACATCTCTATTGCTTTTATCCAAATATTGTTTTTCTGTCAGACAATTCCAAAACAACAGATAAGAGAGAAAAAATAGATTTGAGCAAAATAGTCTGATCTTTTTTAACCTTGACTTTTATCCTGTTAAAAAATAACTAGTTTAAACTAATTTTATATCTTATTTTCAAGGCGACAGGTGTTGGTAGGGACAAAACCAGCACATCTAATTTGGAAAGGATACAAAGAAATTTAATGAGAGGATATATGCGTGTTATTCAAGCTTTGTTGATTCTGTTCATCATCAGTGGCGCAAGTGGTTATGCCTGGGATAAACAGCCTGGCCAGCCACCTGCTAATGTGGTCATTTCAAAAATTGTTTTTCAAAAACTGGCACAGAACCGGTCTTTTATTGGTACGCTTTATTATGAACGGATCAGCCATGTTTCCTCGGAAGTCTCAGGCCTTGTAACAAAAATAGACGTCCGGGCCGGAGATCAGGTTAAAAAAGGAATATCTTTTGTCAGTCTGGATACTGAAATACTTGAAAAAGAAATTTTAATTCATAAAAATCTTATTGAGCAGGCAGACCTCCATATAAACCATTCAAAAATAAATTATCAACGAATGGAGTCTTTGTATAAAAAAGGCGGGATCAGTGAAAGAGATTATGATGATGCCACCTTTGTTTATAAGGATGCCCTTTTAAAAAAAGTGTCTGCCGAAACAATTTTGGAAAAATTGCTGATTCAAAAACGAAAAAGTGTGATTAATGCGCCTTTTGATGGCATTATTCTTGAAAAAAATGTGGATTCAGGAGACTGGGTCCAGCAGGGAAAACAGCTGGCCAGTATCGGATCTGTCAATGACCTTTTTATACGAGTACCTATCGCGGAAACTTTGTTGAAATTTGTTTCTCCCGGGGATCAAGTGCCCGTTATCATCAATGCATACAACATGGAACTTACCGGAACCATAGAAAATCTGTCTCCCATAGCCGATGCAAAAACCAAAAATGTGTTCATAAAAATACGGATTCCCCTGTTAACCAAGGTGGCGCAAAATATGTCGGCTACCGTGTTTATTTCCACGGGCAGCGGGCAAAAACTGGCGATGATACCAAGGGATGCATTATTCAAGTCTCAGGGAACAGATTTTGTTTATACGATCAAAGAAGAAAAAGCGGTTCAGCTGCCCGTCAATATCGTGACCTATCAGGGTACCATGATCGGAGCTGATAACGAGCATTTTACAGAGGGAATGCCAGTAATCGTTGAAGGGAACGAACGGTTGCGCCCTGATCAGAGCGTTGTCATTGTTGGAGAAAAATAGATGGATATCATCCGTTTTTTTATCCATAAACCAGTAACTGTGGCAGTAGGCGTAATCCTGATGGTCATGTTCGGCCTTATCGGGTTTCAAAAACTTCCGGTCCAGCTTACGCCTGATGTGGAAACGCCTTTGATTACGGTTAACACGGCCTGGTATGGTGCCACACCCTATGAAATTGAAAAGGAAATCATTGAAAAGCAGGAAAAAGTTTTAAAAGGCCTGCAAGGGCTGACAGAGATGGAGAGTTCCAGTTACAACGGTCTGGGGACCATTACCCTGTCCTTTAAAATCGGAACTAATCTTGATGATGCCCTGCTCAGGGTGTCCAATAAAATGTCCGAGGTGGGCAATTATCCGGAGAATGTAACCAAACCCACCATAGAGTCTTCCGGGGCTAATAGTTCCCCGATCATCTGGATGATGCTCAAGACAACGCCAGGCAACACAGAGCCTATCAATCAATTCAAGACTTTTTTTGAAGATAATGTCCGGCAGCATCTGGAGCGGGTTAGCGGCGTAGGCTCCCTTCTGGTGTTTGGAGGTACGGATACAACCCTGGATGTGATCATTGATGCCCAGAAAATGGCACGTTATAATGTGACCATCAACCAGATCATTGCATCCATCCGCAGAGCAAATCAGAATATTTCCGCAGGAATTCTGGGCATGGCTAAGAAAAATTATCGCATCCGAACCATAAGCCAGTTTCAAACGCCAGAGGATGCCCTTGATGTTGTTATTTTTGATGACGGAATAAACCGGGTCTATCTTCGGGATGTTGCACAGGTTGAAAAGGGGTATAAAAAAGAAGATGCTTCCGTACTGCACAGTGGAGAACAGGTGGTTGTGGTTGCAGTCAGAAAGGAAAAGGGAGCCAATGTTCTTAGCATGACGGATGCAGTGGAAAAAGCGGTCCATGATTTGAATAAAACCATCCTTGCTGACAACAACCTGATCTTGAAAATGGTTTATGATCAGCGTCCATACATTAATACTGCCACCAATCTGGTTAAACGCAATATCCTCATCGGCAGCATTCTGGCAATCGGTGTTCTTCTATTGTTTTTAAGAAGTATCCGGGCCACATTGATCACGGGTATTGCCATTCCCATTTCAGCCATTGGCTGTTTTGTCTTTCTCTGGCTGCTGGGAAGGAACCTGAATGTTGTGAGTATGGCAGGGATTTCATTTGCAGTGGGCATGCTGGTGGATAATGCTATTGTGGTTCTGGAGAATATTGACCGCCACCGCAAGACCGGCAAAAGCGCTTTTGATGCTGCCTATGAAGGAACAAAAGAGGTGTGGGGCGCTATTCTTGCCTCCACTGCAACTACAGTGGCTGTCTTTTTGCCCGTCATTTTTATCCAGGAAGAGGCAGGGCAATTATTCCGGGACATTGCCATTGCCATCACTTCTTCTATTTTTTTAAGCCTTATTGTTTCCATTTCCGTGATTCCCACCCTGTTTAATCTGTTTTATAGAAAAAAAAACAATATCAAGACCAACAGGATACAAAAGAGCTTTATCGGCCCATTTTTGGCCGGCAGTATATTGAAATCGAGTACCCTGTGCATGAAAAATGCCTTTACCCGGCTGACAACCATTATTGTGTTTACCAGTCTTTCTATTGGTTTGACCTCCTATCTTTTGCCAAGTGCTGAATATCTGCCTCAGGGAAACAGAAACCTTATTTTAAATATTCTCATTCCGCCGCCCGGTTATTCTGTTGCCAAACAAAAAAGCATAGGCAGATATATATACAAAGAAACCGAACCTTATTTTAAGGAAGATGGAAAAGATGGTTTTCCCCAGATTAAACATATGTTTTTTGTGGGCGCTGACCGAATCACACTTTTTGGAGGTATCAGCACCCATGAAACCCGTGCCAGAGAGCTCATCCCCCTTTTTAGCCGGGTAATGGGTTCCATCCCCGGGGTCTTTGGCGTCAGCATTCAGGCAGGAATTTTCGAGTCTGGTATTGGAAAAGGCAGAACAGTGGATGTCAATATTTCAGGAGAAGTTATGGATGATATTATCCAGGCTGCATATGCTCTTTTCGGGGACATAACGGCAAAAATGGAAAACACACAGGTTCGTCCCGTGCCATCTCTTGAAGCCAGTTATCCTGAAGTAAAAATTATTCCAAATAAGGAAAAACTGGCTGCCAATGGGCTAACAGCAGAAGATTTGGGTGTATATGTCGATATCCTGATGGATGGCCGCAAAATTGAGGAATACCGACCCGAGGGAATCAAACAGGTTGACCTGGTACTCAAAGGCCGGGACGCTTTTGCCAGCTCACCTGAAGATATTTTAAACTCCACCATTGTCAACAGCTTTGGAGATCTGATCCGGGTCAGGGATGTGGCAGGGATCGAATACAGCGAGGGCATGCCCCAGATAAATCACCTGGAGCGTGACCGCACCATTACTTTGCAGGTTACTCCGCCGGGTGACCTGGCCCTGCAGACGGCCATGGAGCTCATTGAAAATGATATTATCCCCTCTTTGGAAAAGACAGGAAAACTCAAAAATGTCAAAGTAGGCGTGGGCGGCAATGCAGACAAACTTGTAGAGACGCGGCAGGCCCTTCAGTGGAACCTTCTTCTGGCTTTGATCATTACCTATCTTTTGATGGCAGCTCTATTTGAAAATTTTATATACCCCTTTATCATTCTTTTCACAGTACCCCTGGCTGCGGCTGGCGGTTTTGTCGGGCTTTTTATGGTCAACACCTTTATTGCTCCCCAGGGGTTTGATGTCTTAAGCATGCTGGGGTTTATTATTTTAATCGGTACTGTGGTAAACAATGCAATCCTAATTGTCCACCAATCATTAAATAATGTCCGCTATAATGGACTCTTTGGCAAAGAAGCCGTGGCAGATGCCGTGAAAACCCGCATCAGACCCATTTTTATGAGTGCCGCAACCAGCCTTCTGGCCATGCTGCCCATGGTCTTGTCAACGGGCTCAGGCAGTGAGCTGTATCGGGGCTTAGGTTCGATTCTGCTTGGCGGTCTTGCAATGTCAACTGTTTTTACCCTTTTTGTTATCCCTTCCCTGCTGGTTTTTGTTATTGGCTTTGAAACAGATAAAATCAAGAATCTATAAACAGCTCTCTTGACCTTAAGTGGAAAATTATTTATCCTGTAAAATAAAATAATCTTTTATTCAAAGAGAAACGCTCAAATGAAACAAACAAATTTCTTGATTTTTATTCTGATAAGCTTTTGTATGCTCTTTTCAGGAAATATTACGCTTGCTTCCCAGAAAAAACAAAAAGTCTATATCATCCCTGTTACAGGAACTGTGGAACCGGGTATGGCAGCCTATGTTAAAAGAGCCCTGGAAGAGATCAAAGATGAAACAGATGCTGTTTTTGTGTTTAAAATGGATTCATTTGGCGGCAGGGTGGATTCGGCACTGGAGATTGTGGACACGATTTCCAATGTTCCCAAAGGAAAAACCATTGCTTTTGTGGAAAAAAGAGCCATTTCTGCCGGTGCCTTGATTGCTTTGTCTTCAAATCTGTTGTTCATGAAGGAAAACACCATCATTGGAGATTGCGCACCAATCATCCAGACCCAGAAAGGCCAGGAAATGGCCGGAGAAAAAATTCAGACTGTTCTTCGCGCAAAATTTCGTGCCCTGGCAAAGAAAAATAACTATCCCGTTGTGCTGGCAGAATCCATGGTCACCATTGATATGGAAGTCTATCAGGTGGTGATGGATGGCAAGAAAAGCTTTATGGATAAAATTGCCTATGATGATCTGACTGAAGATGAGAAAAAAACAATCACATCTAAAAAGACAATTGTTGCCAAGGGTGAGCTTTTAACCATGCATGATGCTGAAGCCTTTGACCTTGGGTTTTCTCAAAAAAGCGTAAAAGATATCAACGAAGCACTCTTGATTTTAGGCTATGAAGCCCCCGATATTATTACTATTGAGGAGTCCTGGTCTGAAAGTCTGGTAAGGTTTTTCCAGCCGTTTTTACCAATCCTTATGCTCATCGGAATCGGTGCCATATATACGGAAATAAAGGCTCCCGGATTTGGCCTCCCCGGGATTATCGGTATCATATGCCTTGGTTTGGTCTTCTTTGGTCAATATTTAGTGGGTCTTGCCGACTATACAGAATTGTTACTTCTGCTGGTCGGTGTTCTGCTTCTTGGTGTGGAGGTGTTTGTCCTTCCCGGATTTGGTGTGGCAGGTATTACAGGTTTGATAGTGATTGCGGTAGGTCTTGTTCTTTCTTTTCAGGGGTTTGTGGTGCCTGATCCATCATTTCCCTGGGAAGGTGCTTTATTGATGAAAAATCTGGCACAGGTACTGGGCTCTTTCATGCTTGCATTTTTAATTTCTTTGTTCATGATCCGGTTTGTTTTGCCCCATCTTTCAAAGATAATCAACGGGCCCTATCTTGAGGCAACTTTATCAAATTCCCATGTAGATGTCACAATCGGTTTAGGTTTGAAACCGGGAGATAAAGGGATTGCTCATTCATTTCTTCGTCCGTCAGGAAAGATAATAATAAACAATAAAAAAATCGATGCCATCACCCAGGGTGAATTTATTGATCAGGGAACATTGGTTATGATTGACAAGATAGAACAGAATCGTGTAATTGTTAAACCCAAAATATCCTGAAATATAAAGGCGCGGAATGAAACCTTATATCTTACCCCTTTTTCTTCAAGTGATCGGAATTCTGGTCATCATTGCTGAAATTTTTATTCCGTCCTTTGGGCTGTTGACGGTAATTGCGCTCAGCGTGTTGTTTTATTCCCTGTATCTGGTGTTTACAACCATATCCACAACAGCCGGGATGATTTTTACGGGTCTGGACATTGCCCTGCTGCCTGTTTTAATTATTTTCGGGATGAAAATACTGGCCAGATCTCCGTTGTCCCTGAAGCGGGAATTATCAAAACAGGATGGGGTGGCTTCACAAAGGCAGGGGCTTGAAGACTATATGCACATGACAGGAATATCCGTAACCGATCTTAGACCGTCCGGGATGGCAGTGATTAATTCACAACGTCTGGATGTGGTGACGGATGGGGAATATATTGATGCAGATACGCCTATTGTTGTAACAGGTGTTAAAGGGAATCAGATTATAGTAGAAAAAACTTTAATATAGGAGATAGATTCAATGGATTTTATGTTTATTGTGTTAATTATTGCCGGTGTTATCGGCCTGGTGCTGTTTTACTTTATTTTTTCATATCTGGGCCTGTGGTTACAGGCTTTGGTGTCTGGTGCAAAGGTCGGACTGCTCAATATTATTTTTATGCGGCTTCGAAAGGTTCCGGCAAAGCTGATTGTTGAATCAAAAATCATGGCAGTCAAAGCCGGTATTGAAATTCCCACGGACGATCTTGAGTCCCATTTTCTTGCCGGTGGTAATGTCAGCCGGGTTGTACAGGCACTTATTGCAGCAGACAAGGCCAATATTGACCTGCCTTTTAACCGGGCTGTTGCCATTGATCTTGCCGGCCGGGATGTGCTTGAGGCGGTAAGGATGTCCGTTAATCCAAAGGTTATTGAGACCCCGCTTGTGGCTGCCATGGCAAAGGATGGCATCCAGTTGAAGGCCATCTCAAGGGTCACTGTCCGGGCCAATATTGACCGCCTTGTGGGTGGGGCCGGAGAAGAAACCATTCTCGCAAGGGTAGGCGAAGGCATTGTGACCACCATCGGATCGGCCAAAAACCACAAGGAGGTACTTGAAAATCCGGATATGATATCAAAAACTGTTCTGAAAAAAGGGCTGGATGCAGGAACTGCCTATGAAATCTTATCCATTGATATCGCTGATGTGGATGTGGGCAAAAATATCGGAGCCGAACTTGAAACGGACCGGGCAGAGGCAGACAAGAAAATTGCCCAGGCAAAAGCCGAGGAAAAGCGTGCCATGGCCTATGCTCAGGAACAGGAGATGAAAGCCCGTGTTCAGGAAATGCGCGCCAAAGTGGTGGAGGCCGAGGCCCAGGTTCCCCTGGCAATGGCAGAGGCTTTCAGAAGTGGTAATTTAGGTATTATGGATTATTATAAAATGCAGAATATTTCTGCAGATACCCGGATGAGAGACCAGATCGCCACACCTGAGCCGGAACCAGAACAATAAATCAAACAGGCAGGTTCTGAAACCGGAAGTCAGGTTTTAGGGCCTGCTGCTACCCCATTTTTTATCAAGGATTGACCCATGGATTTTGATTCAATCATACCGCTTCTTTTTGTCATTGCTTTTTTTGTATTGCCTTCGCTTTTAAAACAGATTATAGCCAGAAATAAAAAGACAGGCACACCCAAAGTCATTAAAAAAAATCCCTCCATATTTGATCGGATAGGTGAGCGGATTCAAAATTTTGTTAAGGAGCTTGAAGAGCAGGCCCGGCAGCAAAGACAAGGAATCACGGAACAGAATACGGGATGGAAAGAACTTGCTGAAGATGAAGAATCGTATTCTGATTATGAAACCGCAGGAGAAGATACTGATTTCGTTGCCCCTTTAACAATGGTTCCCCCCCAAAAAAGGGTACCTGAAAAAGCGGCATGGCCTGCAAAAAGAATTCCCTCCAGGCAAAAAGAAATTCGAGTTAAAGAACGGAAAAGAAATTTATCAGGCATCTGTCGTTATAAATCCAATCCATTGCAGAATGCCATTGTCTGGTCTGAAATTTTATCCAAACCCATCGCATTAAGGGACAAATAGTCGCTTAACCAAAAGTATTCCCTTCCCTTTTTATGAGGTGATGCCGCATAAAATACCGGATTGCGTCGGCCCCACAAAAGAAAGCCGTTTAATGTTTTTCACCCCGTGTGCTTTGAGCATGTCAGATAGCTGAGTCTCACTGTATGACTGACCGTCGGGCGTTCCTAAATACATGTTTATGGAAAAAAGCGCTGGAAATAAAGGACCGTCCATCGTGTCATTCAAGATAAATTCATGGATAAAAATTTTGCTTCCGGGCTTTAGCGCAGAAACTGTTTTTCCTATAATCTGGCCGGCCTGTTCAGGGCCTTCCCCGTGAAGGATGTGGGATAGCCAGGCAGCATCAAACACATTGGATTCAATAAATTCATCCTCAACATAATTTCCAGGCAAAAAATCGATCCGGTCTGAAACATTAAATTTTTTGATTGTTTTTTCAGCAAAGGGCCGGGTGGTCTCAAGGTCATAGACAGATGCTTTTAATCCAGGGTTTGCCAGGCAAAAATGGATGGCAAATGTGCCGGGGCCGCCGCCCAGATCAAGAAGCCTTTTACAGCCTGACAGATTCAGTTCTTTTGACAGCCCGGGTGCAGTGGCCATACCTATGTTGAACATGCCCATTAAAAAGCTTTCCCGCCGTTCTTCATCGGAAAAGGAAGATCTGCGCCTGGTTTGCTTTCCTTCAATAATGGCAGTATCCATTTTATGCCATGACTCCATCAGGTGATGGTGGTGCAGGATCATAAATCCGAGATATTGCGGGGAGTTTTTTGA
Organism: Candidatus Desulfobacula maris; assembly: GCA_014383445.1. Lineage (GTDB taxonomy): Bacteria > Desulfobacterota > Desulfobacteria > Desulfobacterales > Desulfobacteraceae > Desulfobacula > Desulfobacula maris. The sequence goes on from JACNHV010000266.1 coordinate 15,491, forward strand.
AAGAAAGGTTAAGGCCGGGGGAGAATTGGAATATGTTTCCTCTTTTTTTACAAGGAGTCCTAATGCAGAGAGGCTGTTTAAAAGCAGACAAAGCCCCCTTTTGTCCAGTTTCAGGGTTTTATTGATCTGATCACAGGATAAAGCCTTTGATCCGATAACAGTGAAAATATCAAGTTTTACGCTCGCATGAAGTGTGCAGGTTTTCCAGTAATATCCTGACATTTCAAGAAGCGTTCCCGGATTCCAGTCAAATGATTCCATGTTGACTCCTTTCTTTTAAAATAATGGTTTGCCAATAACAATATTGCTTATGTTCTGCTAAATTTAAAGAATGGCGCAAAAGAATTATATCGAACAACCCGGATTCAAACAAGAAAAAATAGGGATTTTTCTTGATGGGCATCTAAAAAAGAGGTATCAATAGCAAGTAAAATTTATAATATCAACTAAAAAGACAAATCTGGAGCAAGCATCACTATGGAATTGATTAAAATTATTATCTCAATTATTCTTCCTCCTCTGGGTGTTTTCATGCAGGTGGGTATTGGCAAACATTTCTGGCTTAACATCCTGCTGACCATCTTGGGATATATCCCTGGCATTGTCCATGCCATCTGGGTGATTGCAAAGAACAAATAGCCGGGCAAAATATGACAATGCGCCAAAGTCATTTTCAGGCCGTGTATGGAGATGGCATGCAGGATGGTGCCCAAGGTGGAAAAGATATATTACCTCATTACCCGATGATGAACGTATTAAGTTGGCTGAAAAATATAAGGGGACATCATGACAGAGGAAATAAAAGACCAGTGCCAAGACCCTACCCAAAGCATAACAATTGATTTACCTTGTCCGCTTGCAGAACGGGTTGAAAGGTATGCCAAAAAGAATGGAACAGATGTAGCAGCAGTGTTGATTGAGGCCCTGGATGGTTTTTTGAGAAAACAGGGATGATTTATGATTGCATAATTGCTCTCAAAGTTAGATTCTATAATGTATTCTTCCGGTTAAATTTGATTTGTCATGAGCCAAAACATATTGTATGCTTAACGCATGTTATATTTAGCCAAAGACGACCCCGCGCTTGCCGAGCTGGTTAAAAACGAAGAAAATAGGCTTGAAACCACATTAAACCTGATTGCGGCTGAAAACCATTCCCCTCATTCAGTCCTGGAGGTCATGGGTTCAGTCTTTAATACAAAAACCATTGAAGGGTATCCTGGGAACCGGTTTCACGCTGGTTGCATCAATGCGGACCAGGTTGAAAATCTGGCCATTGAACGAGGCCGGTCGCTTTTTAAGGCAGAACATGTCAATGTCCAGCCCCACAGTGGCACATCCGCCAACCTGGCCGTATATTTCAGCGTACTGAAAACAGGAGACCGGATTCTTTCCATGAGCCTTCCTCATGGGGGGCATCTTTCCCATGGACACTCAGCCTCCATTACCAGTAAATGTTTCGATTTCAGCCATTATAAGGTAGATCCTGAAACTGAACGGATTGACTATGATCAGGTAAGGCAGATGGCCCATTGCCTGAAACCCAGAATGATTGTTGCCGGTGCCAGTTCATATCCAAGGCTGATTGATTATGAAAAAATATCCATCATCGCCAGGGAGGTCTCTGCATTTTTCCTGTCAGATATGGCCCATCTGGCAGGGCTTGTGGCTGCAAATTTGATTCCAAGCCCCGTGCTTTATTCTGATTTTGTCACATTCACCTGTTATAAAACCATGATGGGCGGCAGGGGCGGTGTGATCCTTTGCAAAAAAAGGTTTGGGAAAAAAATAGATAGCGCCATATTCCCGGGATGCCAGGGCACCAGTGCCGTCAATCTCATAGCGGCAAAAGCCTTGATTTTCAAGCTTGCCATGGAAGACAAATTTGTGCAAGCACAGAAAAATACCCTTGAGAACGCCAGGGTTATGGCCCGGCTATTGATGGAAAAAGGATATCATGTTATCAGCGGCGGAACGGATAACCACCAGGTGCTGATCGATTTGACGGATAAAGGGATTTCAGGCAGGACGGCGGAATCTGTTTTAGAATCCATCGGGATTATTTTGAATCGGAATGTGGTACCTAAAGATGAGAACGCTTCAGGGAAAGTCAGTGGAATCAGGCTGGGAAGCTCGGCTGTCTCTGCCAGGGGAATGGGAGACGACCAGATGCGAGAAATTGTTGAATTAATGGATATGGCGCTGATGAACTTGACAAACACTGTCATCATAGATCAGACCAAAGAAAGGGTATTGGCGCTTTGCCGAGAATTTTCCATCAATAGTAAAGTGAATTAAAAAAAAATTAAAACGGCTTATGCTTAAACTTTGGGCTTGATTGTTAAAAAGGTCTTGCAGTGCTATTAATAAAAAAAATAAAATAAAAAGGATTGGAAATATGGAAATAAATCCGGATTTTATGGCACCGTGCGGGCTTTACTGCGGTGTCTGTGCCATTTATATCGCACATCGTGATCATAACGAAAAATTTAAAGAAAGGTTAGTGGGGCTGTATTCGGGAGAAGTTTTTGGCAAAGGCACGCTTCCAAATAGTGAAAATTTATCAACGAATGAGATTCAATGCCTGGGCTGCTTATCTGAAGATCTGTTTATGCATTGCAATCAGTGTGAGATCAGAGATTGCACGATGGAGAAAGGATATACAGGATGTCATGAATGCGATGAATTTCCCTGCCCGCATATTGAAAATTTTCCCATGACGATCGGGAAAAAAGTAATTCTACGAGCAGTTCCATATAGACGAAAATTTGGCACTGAAAAATGGATTAAAGATGAAGAGGCCCGCTATTTTTGTCCTGAATGCGGCAACAAGGTTTTCCGGGGGGTTGTAAACTGTAATCAGTGTAAAGCAAAGCTGGATCTGGACTGATTTTAGGGGCAAAATAAAATACTTTATACATGAATAATTTCCATTTGAGTGTCCGAAATCTGGGCAAGTCTAATATCATCAGCCAGATTAAAAACCTTGTCCAGTTTTGAATTCACCACCCGTGAATCATTGCCAACGATTGAAAAGCCGATTTGAGCCCATAAATGGCTGTCATTGTAATCTATTTCCGCAATGGAGATATTGAACTGGTTTTTGATTCGATTGATAATAGCCTTAACGATGCTGCGCTTTTCCTTTAATGAATTGACACCATAGAGTTTAAATTTAATTTTACCCGTTCCGACCACCACGACTATATCCTTGAAAAGGGTTAAAAATTCATATAAATAAAATCTGCTTAATGCAACAGGTAGCTGTTATGCTTACAAGTTCAACATATTTTCAAGAGCAATAAAGGCATCTTTTTTTATGGTTTCATCAACAGTCACAATGTTTGTTTTTCCAATGTTTTCAAGGCAATTTAAAAGATTTTTTAAATTGATTTTATACATATTGGGACAGAGTGAATCCTTTAACGGGAGTATAGTTTTGTCTGGATATTCCATGGCAAGCCGTTTGATCAGGTTGATTTCCGTACCAATAATAATTGTGGAGCCTGGCTGAGACTGGGCCACATATTTGACGATAAAACTAGTGGAGCCAACGGCATCCGAAGCCTTGACAACTTCCTGGGTGCATTCCGGGTGTACAACAATTTTTGCGCCAGGAAAGCTTTTTCTCATGGCTTTAATGTCATCCGTGGTAAACCTTGTATGAACCAGGCAATACCCTTTCCATAAAAAGACTTTTGCCTTTTTAATATCTTGTTCGCTATTTCCACCCAATGGTTTTTCAGGGTCCCATACAATCATTTCATTTGCCGGGATGTTAAGATGGTTGCCTGTATTTCTGCCAAGATGTTCATCTGGGAAGAAAAAGACTTTTTCTCTTTGTTTAAATGCCCATTCAAAAGCTTTAGAAGCATTGGATGAGGTACAGACAGCACCATTGTTTTTCCCGCAATGGGCCTTAATAAAAGCGTCAGAGTTCATGTAAACCAGGGGGGTTACAATATTTTCTCCAACAATGGCAGTGACATCATTCCAGGCTTTTTCAACCAGGTATGAATCTGCCATATCCGCCATCCAGCAGCCTGCATTCATATCAGGGATTTGAACCGTCTGGTGATTTTTGGCAAGAATGGCTGCACTTTCTGCCATAAAATGAACCCCGCAAAAAACGATATATTTTGCATTCTCATCTTGGGCAGCTTTTTGGGAAAGGCCAAAAGAGTCTCCCCTGTGGTCTCCTAGATCAATGATCTCTTTTCGTTGATAATGATGGGTTAAGATAACAAGTTGGTTTCCAAGTTCCAGTTTAATTTTAATGATTTTATCAATCATGTCTTTGTCAGTCATCGTGTTTTCCATGTTTATTCTTTGCCTATTAAAAAAATGCCATAGGTGGCAAACAGGTTTGGTAAAAAATTTACCATTTTGCCATGGCGTTGTGTGTTGTTTGTATTAATAGCAGCTTTTTTCAGAATTTTAAAGCCAACCTGGTCAGAAAATTTTTCAAAGTCGTTAAGACTTAGAACCCTGATATTGGGGGTGTCGTGCCATGAATAGGGAAGCTCCCTGGTCACAGGGGCTCGACCGGTAAATGCCAGATGCATGCGGACATTAATATGACCGAAATTCGGGAAGCTGACCACCCCCATTTTTGCAACCCGCATCATGGAATGGATCAGGTTTGACGGTTCATAGACCTGCTGGAGAGTCTGGGAACAAATGGCATAGTCAAAGGCATTGTCCGGGTAATCTTCCATCTCTTCATTAATGTCGCCTTGTAAAACCGAGATTCCTTTTTCAATACATTTTATAACCTTTGATTCTTCTATCTCTATGCCTCTTTCCTTGACATTTTTTTCTTTTTTAAGCCAGGCAAGAAGGTCTCCTTCGCCACAACCCAGTCCCAATACTTTTGATCCGGGCTCGATCCATGAGGCAATGATTTTTAAGTCGTATCTTAAGTTATCAGGTTTCATTGGATGCGCTCCTTAAAAATCCTCTTATAAGATCGTCAAGCCTGTCACTGGGAAGTAAAAAGGCGTCATGTCCCCACTGGGCATCGATTTCACAAAAGCTGACATCCAGATCGTTTTTTTTCATGGCTTTTACCATCTCTTTTGACTGATATGTGGGATAAAGCCAGTCCGAGGTGTAAGATACCACAAGAAATTTTGATTTGCATTTTGAAAAGGCCTTTACAAGGGAGCCTGAACCATATTGTCCTGCCAGGTCAAAATAATCGGCCGCCTTGGTGATATATAAAAAGGAATTGGCATCAAAGCGTTCGATAAATTTATTGCCCTGGTGCTGAAGATAGCTTTCCACCTGGAATTCAGCGCCGAATTCAAAACTTAAGGCAGATCTGTTTTGAAGCTTTCGCCCGAATTTAAGTCGCATGGACTCATCGGAAAGATAAGTGATATGCCCTATCATCCGGGCAATGGCAAGACCCATGTCCGGCTTTTTATCCGAATAATAATGTCCCTGATTCCAATTGGGATCAGCCATGATGGCCTGTCTTGCAACTTCATTAAAGGCAATGGCCAAAGCAGAGTGCCGGGTAGTTGTTGCAAGGGGAATGGCCGAGTTAATCATATCTGGATACCGGACGCACCATTCAAGCACCTGCATGCCACCGATTGAGCCACCTATCAACGATAAAATAGAGTTGATTTTAAGGTGATCGATCAGGGCTTTTTGGGCCTCTACCATATCACCAATAGTTATATGGGGAAAAAGGGTTCCATATTCTTTGTTGGTTTCAGGGTCTATTGATGAAGGGCCTGTTGATCCGGCACAGGAACCGATAATATTAGAGCAGATCACAAAATATTTGTCAGTGTCTATCCCTTTTCCAGGACCCACCATGATATCCCACCAGCCGGGTTTGGCATCTTTGGGATCATAATACCCGGCCATGTGAGAATCTCCTGAAAGGGCGTGCAGTACAAGGATAACATTGCTTTTTTCCGGGTTCAAGGTTCCGCAGGTTTCATAGGCAATGGTTACAGGGCCTATGCTGGTCTTACTTTCAAGTTTTAGTTTGTCAGGAGGCATAGCAAAGGTAAAAAATTGCTTTTCAACAATGCCAACGCTAACTCCGGTCTGGTTCTGCTCAATATACTCGCTCATCAGTTATACTTTTTCCTAAACAGCTTCCAAGGCTTGTGCCAGATCATTGCAAATATCCTCAACATGCTCGACTCCAAGGGAAAATCTCAGCAATTGGGGGTTGGCAAGTTGATTTTTAAGATTTTCCGGAAAACTTATGTACTGGGATGAGTAGGGGTGAATAATCAAGGTTTTGCAGTCCCCGAGATTGGCTATGTTTAAAATCATCTCAAGATGGTCGATGAGCCTGAAGCAGGCATCCTGATCCTTTAGACCAAAGGTAAGCATGGCGCCAAAACCCTTATTATTAAATTGTTCTTTTGCAATCACGTGACACTTATGGTCCTCAAATCCTGGGAAATTGACCCATTCAACTTTTGGCTGTTCCTTTAGAAAATGGGCAACCTTTATGGCATTTTCCATATGGCGCTCCATGCGAAGGCCTAAAGTGTTTAGTCCTATTGCGGTAAGATAGGAATGAAGGGGCGCAGGGGTAGTTCCAAAATTAATATGGTACTCTTTGAACAGCCTGTGCAGAAAAGCAAGGTTGCCCTTTTGCTCAACAAAAGGGGCAAAATCAGAAAATTTTTCACTGGACCAGTCAAAGTTCCCGGCATCCACAACAACACCTCCCAGGGCACCGCCATGCCCTGACAGATACTTGGTCGTTGAATGCAATACTATATCTGCCCCAAGTTCAATGGGCCTGCAAAGCCAGGGGGAGGCCAGGGTATTATCAATCATAAGCGGGATGCCGTTTGCGTGGGCAATCTGCGCAATGCTTTTGATGTCGGCAATTTCCATGCCCGGGTTAGTGATGGTTTCCACATAAACAAATCGTGTCTTTTGGGTGATGGCCTGTTCAATATTGTCAAGGTTTAACGGATCAACAAGTTTTACACTGATCCCATATTTTTTGAAAATATTTGTAAAAAGTGTATATGTCGACATGAACAATGCTTTGCTGGCAACAAACTCATCCCCGGCACGGAGCAGTGTCATGCAGGCATTGTTAATGGCTGCCATACCGGAGCCGGTCACAACCGCGCCTGCTCCTGATTCCAGAGAGGCCAGCTTTTGTTCAAGGAATCTGTTTGTCGGATTGCTCAGCCGCATATAAATATGGTCTTTGGTTTGACCGGCAAATGTTTTGCTCAGGTTGTCCGCACTCTCATGAAAGTGGGCTGCGCTCTGGAAAATGGGCGGGAGGGTTGCGCCTTCCCAGGATGTGTCTTTTAACCCTTCATGAATTGCCCTGGTTTCAAAATGATAATTGTTTTTTTTGCTCATGATCGTTCCTCTTAATTTATCAAAACTATTTTAAGAATAGTTAGCTATCACATTGTGGTAGATATTTGTCAATATTTACTTTGTTTTTTCATAATAAATTTTCACAATAAATTATGTGACATTCTGTTGGAAAAATAGTATACTCACCCTATATTCAGATTATAGAACCTATTACTGATTTTCTCTTTTCTCACAGATTTCATGACAATAATGGCCTGATTGATATTCTTTTCTTCTCCTTCTTTAAAGACATAAATGCATGAGCTTAGCGCTCCTGTTGAACCGGAAATGCGTTCACTAACCCCGCAGCGTATTGTGGGGAGGCTTTTATAAATTACAGTATACAACGTCAGCCTGAAAAAAAACAGGCTGGAAAGGAGAATGTAATGAATATTAAAAAAATACTGAATCCCGTTGATGGTTCAGATCATTCAATCCGCTCAACCCAGTATGCCATTGAACTGGCAAAGCTTTTAAATGCAAAAATTATCCTGATGCATTGCCATGCCAGATTTCCCATTGTCTTGGCAGAGCCCTATTTTCAGCAGGCCATTAATGAAATTAGCAAAGGATCTGAAGAGCTTGTTGCGCCATTTATAAAAATGCTTGAAAAGGGGGAAGTCAAGTTTGATGTCCGTATTCTTGAAGGGGCTCCAGGTAACAAAATACCGGAAGTGGCAAGAATTGAGAAAATAGAATTGATTGTAATGGGATCAAGAGGGGTTACTGATTTTACGGGATTGCTTCTCGGAAGTGTTGCCCACCAGGTGCTTAATAAATCAGACTGCCCTGTTTTTATAACAAAAGGCTGATGGCATCCTTTATATTGTTTAAAAAAGCGGTAATATTCCTGCCGGAAATTTAATAGCTTATTCCGATCAATATCTTGGACGGGTTCGTGTTTTTTCATAAAAGGTTTCAGCGCCGATTTTTTTGATCTTTTCGTTGATCATTACCCAACCTTTATACAACCCCGTAACAAAATTTGTTTTGTTGCAGGGAAACTCGTCACACTGGTAGCAAAAAGCGATCCCTCTTACAATGATCCTGAGATTCGTGTTGACATTTTTTTCCATTGATTTTATGACAGATATTGTTGGTGTTACGACAGATATTGCAAAGCAGTTAAAAGAAATATTATCAAATTTTAAAGTATAGGCAAATCCTTATGGTTATTTTGGAATCCTTTCGTGAAAAGGATGCTGATTTTCTGGATGGCCGCACCTGGTCCCTGGTATACCATTTAAGCCTTGAGCATGATGAATTTTTAAAAAAAGCCCATAACCTTTATTTCAGTGAAAATGGCCTCAACCCCATGGTATTTCAAAGTCTTAAACGCTTTGAACATGAGGTGGTTAAAATGACGGCCAACCTATTAAACGGGGATGAAAATGTTGTGGGAACCATGACATCGGGTGGCACTGAATCCTGCCTGTTGCCCGTGATGGCGTATCGGGAACTGGCCCGATCTAAAAATCGGTGGAAGGGTAAATTTGCACCTGAAATGATCGCCCCTGAAAGTATTCATGTGGCCTGGGAAAAGGCAGCCAAATATTTTAATGTTAAAATGGTCAGCATCCCTTTAAAGCATGATTTCACGGTTGATGTGGATATCCTGAAAAAGAAAATCAATAAGAATACCATCATGATAGTGGCATCAGCACCCTCATACCCCCATGGTGTCATTGACCCGATAGTTGACATTGGTCAGATCGCCTGGGGAAAAAAGATCCCTTTTCATGTGGATTCCTGCCTTGGCGGGTTTTTTCTGCCTTTTTTGGAACAGATCGGGTATATGGTTCCGGAATTTGATTTTAGATGTAAAGGGGTTACATCCATATCAGCGGATGTCCATAAATATGGATTCGGGGCAAAGGGCGCATCCATACTGCTGTATAAAAACATGGGTTTTTTAAAGCATCAGTTTTTTATCCACCAGAACTGGCCCGGAGGTGTTTTTGCATCTCCTGCCCTTCTTGGAACCCGTCCGGGAGGCCCCATTGCTGCGGCATGGGCGGCCATGAATGCCATGGGAAACCAGGGCTATCAGGAAATGGCCAAAAAGGTCATGGGAACCACACAAAAATTGATCCAGGGGATTGATGCCATTCAAGGCTTAAAGGTAATGGGAAAACCACAAATGAGTGTTTTTGCATACACCTCGACAAATCCAGAGATTGATATCTTTGCAATAGGCGATGTCATGGAAGATAAAGGCTGGCATATTGATCGTCTGCAAAGACCCGAAGGCCTGCATGCCATGGTCTCCCCTGCCCATGAGGCTGTAGCAGACCAGTATCTTAAGGACTTAAATGACTCTCTTGAATTCGTGAAAACTCATCCAGAGCTTGCATCCAGGGGAAATGCCGCCATGTATGGTATGATCGCCAACATTCCTTTCAGGGGGTTGATTAAAAAACAGGTTCAAAAAATGATGGAAAAAATGTATGGCCCTGATTGTGAGATGCCCATGAATAAAACGGATAAACCCTCATTGCCCGTTCGTGTCGGAACAAGGATCTTAAAATTGCTTTCCAGAAGAAAGTTTTAGAACTTACACGTGATCAGTTTGCCTGCGCCATTTAATCAAGTCTCTGGCTAAAATTTAAAAAGACAGCGAATCTATTTTTGTTTCTTTAGTTTTTTGGGCCGGATAAATCACCGGATAAATCAATAGTCAATTCATAAATGCCTTGTTCCAACTTGGCCTGGACGGGGAAACTTCCTTTTTCAAATACTTTAAGCATGGCCCGGTTCGATGCCAGCACATCAGCGGTCATGCCTTGTGCCCCTCTGTCTTTTGCAAGTTTTGTCAACATCTTATACAGATAGCTTGCAATCCCATATCCTTGATAGGCTTCATCAACAACAAAGGCGACATCCACAAAGGGCTTGTTCTGATGTTTTACAAATCTGGCTTCGGCAATAATTTTTTGTTGTCCAGGGTCTCCCACAAGGGCAACAATAGAGAGCGCATCCCTATAGTCAACATTTACGTATTCCTGGGTTTTTTCATGGGACATGGTTTTTATGGGACTGAAATACCTATAGTAGATGGCCTTATCGGAAAACCTGTAAAATAACTGCCTCATCTGGTCTTCATCAGAGGGTTTGATTGCCCTGAAACGAACGTCAAGTTTTTCTTTGAATGTATGCCGGGTTTCAATATCAGCAGGATAAAAATGAGCGCTGTCTGCCAGAAAGATCTGGTCTTTATAAAGGAGATTGGCTTTTTTGGCTCCTTCAACAAGTTCTGCCCTGTCTTCGGGATGTGCGATTTCAATAAGGGCCTGGGCCCTTTCCCGGATTGTTTTCCCCCTTAAATGGGCAATTCCCTGTTCAGTTGCTACAAGATCAATTGACTCTGGAAGGCTCAGTAAATCAGGGGCGTTTTCCATGGAAAGGCGGATATTGGGATTTCCCTGGCGGTTTCTGCTGGGAAGGGCAACAATGGTGTAACCGCCCAGGGAGATTTCAGCTCCATTAAAAAAATCTGCCATCTGTCCCGGGCCTGCAGTGACATTTTCTTTGCTGTTATGAAGAACCACCCTGCCTGAAAGATCAACCCGTCTTACAGGGATAATAAATACAAACCTATGATTCTGACCTATTTCCAGGGGATGGAAGACTTTGTCAATGCTTTGAAATTCAACAATGGGATTTTTGTCAAGAAATTGCATTAATTCTTTACTGCCAAGGGCATAAGCAGTTAGAGACTTTCCCCTGAAAAGGCCTTTTTTCCGGTTGCTGACGGCACCGCTTTTGACCAGTTCCATTAATGCATCTGTAAAAAAAGGGGTATGTATACCCAGATCTTTTTTATGGGCAAGATGTCTGGGCAGGGCCTCGAAAATCGGGCCAAAGGTAAAGGCAAGACAGCTGCCATCCTCTATGACCGAGGCAACATTGGCTGCCAGCTTGTCAAAAACAGGCTCCACAGGAAACCTGGGAAAATAAAATGGCGGGTCAATGGATTCAATAACCATGTCAAAGGCATCAAAGGGAACAAAGGTATCTCCAAAAGTGAAAGGGATTTCCTGGTTGATTTCCCCTACAACAAGATCAGCCTGTTCCATTGCTCTTCTGGCCACATCAACACCCACGCCCAGACTGCAGTAACCTGCCTTGTTGGGAGGTGTTATTTGAATAAAGGCAACATCAATGGGGATTTGCCCCTCCTTCATAAGCAGGGGGATGGCTGAAAATCTTGAGGGGACCAGATCTACCTGGCCGGCTGATATTGCTTCGGCAGATACCCATCCGGAAAAAAAAGTTTTAAGACGATATCTTTTGGATTGTAATGCCTTGTATGAAATTGCATCCCCGAAACTGACAAGCTGGATCAGGGTCAGGTCCTGCAGACCGTATCCCTTTGCATGCATGAGGCAATTTACAAGGGTTCGGGGTTCTGCTGCTCCCGTACCGATGAAGATGTTCATTCCCGGCTCAATTTTGTTTAATACATCGCTTGGAGAGACGGTCTTTTCCTTCCATGAAGCCGGTTTTTTAAACAACATTACTCTCCTGTGTTAAATTTCTTTCCTGTTGCCCAAATTCTCATATATTAGCATTAAAATCAATAAGTGAACCTTTTTAAACCGGGCAATCACATTTAAAAACAAAAGTAAATACGATTTCCTGCAACCCATGGCAGCACCATATAATGGTTGACTACTTTTACTAAAAAAGGACTAACAAGATAGTCTTGGGTCTTTTTTTGATCCTGGATACCAAACCCTATAGCCAGAAGTCTGCTGTTATTTGATATCCTATAAAGATGATCGGGTGAAGTCGGTTGGAGAAGTTCTTTATATATTACCAGTTGAATTTAAAAAAATGGATTCTTATAACGGTCTTGGTTCATATAGTGTAAGCTTGATTGCTCGGCTTGTCCGCTACCGCAGCTGTTTTTTTTGTATCAAGCCACTTTCTGGCATCATCAATACTGTTAAATGTTTCGATTTCCCATATTTTACCATTTAAAGCCAATCTGAGATAGACTTTGTACATACATATTATTACCTTCATTACTGCCAGAGTGCCTACAATTGCTATTTTTATATCAGGATTGATTTCGTATAGCTTTGCATCCATTTCTGCCGTCTTTTTTATATCTTTCGGCTTTATTGAGAATTTTTTAGCATCAATTAGGTTATACAGTACGGACATAGTGTTTGGAAACCGGGCATCTAAAACAAATTCATTATTCGCATGCCAAACTTCCTCGTACGAGGCCCCCTCTTTGAAGACAAACTGTGCGCCTTTTGTTTCCCAAATAATCTCATATGCCATGGGTCTCCTTCCTTTTTATCTGTACTATGGTAAAAGAAAATACATTATACACTTCTACAAGTATTGCGATTATCATTAATTCCCTTATTTTTCAGCAAACTGACTGATACAATCCAACAATTCTTTCATGTCATAGGGTTTTGGTAAAACTGCATCAAAACCAATCTGGTCAAGAAGCCAGGGAGTTCCTGACATTCCCACAATTGGAGTTGATTTTTTAATTTTATTTCGCAGATAATCAAAAATCTGATCACCTGAAATACCAGACATTTTAATATCCGTAAGAATTAAACTGTATTCATTATTTGTTATTTTCTGGATACCCTCTTCGCCATTCATAGCCGTATCAACAGCATAGCCATTTCTTGATAGGATTCTTTTCAATAACATCAAGAGAGAAGCTTCATCGTCTATTACAAGAATAGGCTTTGTTGTCGGATAGTTATTCATTATTGACTCTTTATTTTTTATTAGCCTTAGCCTATTAAAACAGGTAAGTCAATATAGGTAAAACTACGTATATCTATAAAAAATATTACCTGATATAATAAAATGTTTAGTAAAAACTTTTCATTCCAGTATAAAAGTACCAAAGGGAGATTTATTCATTGGATAAGAACAAAACCATTCTAATCATAGATGATGATCTACATATCCGGCGGATACTTGAGATCAAAATTCGGAATAGCGGGTATGATATCCTGACGGCAAAGAATGGAAAACAGGGGCTGGAAATTATCCAGAATCAAAAACCCGATGCCGTAATTTCTGATTTAAACATGCCCAGGCTTGATGGCAAAGAACTTTGCATAATGACCAATCCCCTAAAAAAAGACCACCCTTTTTTAACCATTATCATAACGGGCCGGATCAATCCCAATGAACAAAAATGGATCAATGAAATGCAGGATACCCTATTTATGGAAAAACCCTTTAGCCCATCCAAGATCATCGAAGTCCTTACCCGGTATTTTGAAAAGATAAATTCTTGAAAACTAAAATGGCAATCCATTTTTTTTATTTTCCTAATTTGGAGAAATAACAGAGTCAAAAAATCGACCGGCCATTCAACTTACTACATACTTAAATTGAATCTTTTGGAGTGCCGGAAAGTCAAAATTTATTGGAGCTATGGTGCAGACTATGTCTATCATGGATTCCCATCGCCTACCGGTTTGATGCGGCAGACTATGATTAACAGTCTTGAGCGTTTAGCATCATAGGCAAACACAATATCGGTTCATCAGGAAATTGCGTACTTCGCTTAAATCACAATGATGGGGGGGTTGAATCGTAATGACATGGTGTACAACACACCAATATAGATAAAAAATCGAGTTATGTTACGTCAAGCCCCCAATAAAATTAATTATTTTCGTGATTTTTGCCTTCTGGGCGCAGATCAGACGAGCTGTTTGTTCGATAAAGTGTACAGCTGTGGAATCTGA